>CAZCDH010000007.1:0-31718 GCA_964497715.1 Candidatus Woesearchaeota archaeon
CTTATGTTGCAAATAATCCTTTGATGTTTGTTGATCCTGATGGAAGGAAAATAGTTGTAACAGATTTTCATGGAGACTATACTAAAGATGAAGTGCTTTTGGCAGCTGTTATGTTTGCTGAAACTGACCCATCTAGTGCTTCGGATTTAGAGATAAAATCTGTAGGTATCACTGCATTAAATAGGATGAATAATGGGATGATGGCTGGAACCGGTAGTGATATGGAAAGAACTCTACAAAAAGGATATGGTTCTCTCGGAAAAGAAAATTTTAATTTGATTACTGGCAATTATAAGGACGAGGATTATGTTGGTTGGACTGTTCGGGGTCCTGGTGGAGAGAAAATAAAACAAACTATGAAAAGTTATAAGAGTTATGTTGAGGGAAAATATGGCAAGGATTTTGAAACTAAATATCTTAGTCTTGCTCGTAGGTTGCTAGCTAAAAATTTAAAAGGTGAAAGTTTATATCCCCAAGGATTGGAAGGGTTTACTAATCAGGGTGGACTTATTGATGTTTTTGGAACAAATTTAGAAGGAAAAGGTGCTGATTCTTTTTGGGAAGGGATTCGTAAAGATCAAAGATATATAATTGTTGGAAAGAGTGTTTTTGCCTGGGAAACTAAAGGTGATATGCCTGAATGGACTAAATCATATTGGAATAAAGCTGAAAATGGTATACCTCCCACTTTAGAATCTGAAGAAGATATAAAAAATTATCAATAATTAATCATGAAAATAAACCCTGGCAGGACACCCAAAAATTAGATTTGTGGGCGTAAGGCAAAACCTTAATTTAGTCCCGCTGGGGAAAAAGAGGTGATACTTTTGTAGATATTAACCTCTTTATAAATCTTTCGTTTTAATACTACTTGGTAATAGTTACAGATATTACTCTTTTTTCTTGAACTCTACATAATGACATTTGCCACAGTAAAGTCTATCTTTATGATCTGCTAGAAATATTCCTACTCCACATTTTGGACAACTTTTTTTCCTTTCTATCTTGTCCCCAGAGATAGTATATTTTTCGTATTTTTTACTATGTATTTTATTTTTTACTTGTTTTTTAGCCATTTTCTTTTATTTCCTTTTTAGGAGATTCTTTCACTTCTTCTTTTTTCTCTTCTTCAGGCTCTCCTTTTATTCTTTCTATTTTTCTAAGCATTTCTTTAGACTCATAGATTTTAGCTATTACTTTTGATTTACCCTTACCATATTCTGTGTAAATTCCATCTATTACTACTAAGTTTTTATCGGTTTTTAGTTCTTTACTTAGTGCTTCTTTTAGTTCTTCTTTTGATGGAGTTTTTTTCTCTATGTGTGAGATTTTTGCAACTATCTCTGTTCTTGATAGTATTGCTGATTTTGATTTTTGAAGAATTTCCATTTTATAATTTAATTGCATATTCTCCCTTTATTGTTATATCTAATTTTTTTGCAATTTCAGAATTTACAGGATCCAATATTGCTATTTTTCCCTTCCAACTATCTGAAAATTGATTTCCTTTACAGTTTGGACAGTTTTGTCCTTCTACAAGTAATCTACAGTTTTTACATGCTTTTTTCATTTTTCTTCTTTCCTCGTTTGTGTTTTTTCAAGTTCTTCTTTAATCCAATTAACATTTCCTAACCATGGTTGCCTCATAGTTATTCCTATTTTCGGATTTGTTATATCTTTATAACTGATTGCTATTATTCTTGCTCTACAGATATCATTAACTTTTACAGTTCTTTTTGATTCTTTTCCTAATAATACGTTTTCTTTACTAAATGAAACATAATCATCCATAGTCTGGCCAATATGGATCATACCATCTATTGGACCAATTTCCAAGAATGCTCCGAAATTTGTTATTTCGCTTATTCTTCCAATTATTATTTCTTGTAGTTCTGGTTTGAATGTGAAAACTGAAAATGTAGTTTCATAATAGATTCCTCCGTCTTCTGGTAGGATTTTACCTTCTCCAACCCTATCTACATTTGATACTCCTATTACGAATCCAAGTTCTTCTGATACATATCCATTAAAACTATCGTTTAAACTATTGATTACAGATTCCTTGATATCGTCTTCAAATTGAGTTGGTGCAACTCTAATATGTTCCTTTATCTTTATTTCATAAAACATTTTATTTTAGATGCAAAAACCGGTTTAATAAACCTTTCGTTTTAGCTTTATTGTAAATTTAAATACTTTTTTTGTCTCACTGTTATTATTTGTATATTTTTCTCTTTTAATCTCTGTTTTAATTCTTTATCTTGTGTTGCTACTATGTGTTTTTCTTTATCAACTATATTTATGATAAGGTTATCGACTATTGTGTTTTTATCTGTTTTTATCTGTTTTATCTGTTTTATCTCTATTAGTTTCAGTGCAGCTTTTGATTCTGCTTTGTTTATGTTTGTTAGTTCTTCTATTGTTCTATCGATTATTGCTATTTCATATTTAAAATCACAAATTCTTTCTAATTCGCTAAATATGTCTATTTTAAATTGAAAAGGGATCATTAAAAAATTTGAGTCTAAAATTATTGTTTTCATAGTAGTTTATTTGTTCATTTTTATATAAATTCTTCTATTCATAAGTTTTTTAAAGGGACAATTTTGTTTTTTATTATGGTAAAATTGAAGAATTTATTGGTTGGAATTGGAATTTTGGGTACTATGGGCATTTCATCAAGTGGAACGTATAAAAATAATGTCACTCCAAGTTATAAAAATCTTGAATCTAAACTGGAAACTGAAAATTTTGATTCTATCGAAGATAAATTTATAGAGATTATTCATAGTGATTGGGCAAAAAATTTAGATTATAAACTTGGAGGAAAGAACCCTTCTAGTGGATCTCTTGATTGTTCAGGATTTGTTTATTATGTTTTGGACGAGAGTTTGAAAAATGAAAATTTTAAATTAAAAAAAGTTTTAGATAATAGAAAAATTACCAATACTGCAGTTGTTCATATAGAAGGTATATATAATAAATATGGTCAAGTTGAAGATGAGATGCCTTCTGATTTTGGAGAATATGTTGGAGATGTAATCTTTTTTGAAAATTCAGGCCGTAAAGTATCTAGACATATTGGGTTTGCAATAAAGGATTGGCAGCAAGTAAATCTTGTACATTGTTCTAGTGGGCCAGGTAATAATTATAAAAATGAAAGATTTGATGAGAACTCTTGGAATAAGAGAGGGTTTGAAGTAAAATATGGTAGGGTTCCAGAATCTATTCGAAAAAGAATGGGAAATTAGTGGGCTTTATAAATAAAAATTATATTTTTTCTTAAAATTGAATTTTGATAGTACAGGGCCTGTATTGTCAATATTTTGGTAGAAACCTTTATAAAGTAGAAGTCAATTTCAATTGTATATTTTGGTAAATTTATAATGGTGGAAAATAAACAAACTAGTTACACTGCTGAGAAAATCCAAGTCTTAGAAGGTCTTGAAGCAGTAAGAAAACGTCCTGCGATGTACATCGGTGATACAGGCATTAAGGGATTACATCACCTTGTTTATGAGGTTGTAGATAATTCTATAGATGAAGCTATGGCAGATCATTGTGATACTATCAAAATAACTATCAATAAAGATGAATCTATCACAATAGAAGATAATGGGAGAGGAATTCCTGTGGATTTGCATAAAACTCAGAATAAATCTGCTTTAGAAGTAGTACTGACAGTTTTACATGCTGGCGGAAAATTCGATAAAGATTCATATAAGGTTTCTGGAGGTCTACACGGGGTTGGTATTTCTGTTGTTAATGCATTATCTTCAAAACTTAATGTTGTTGTTAAAACAAATGGCAAAATTCATGAACAATTCTATGAGAAGGGTAAACCTGTTTCAGAATTAAAAGAATTAGGAGAATCTAATGAATCTGGAACGAAAGTAACATTTTTACCAGATGGTGAGATATTTTCGGAAACTATATTTAAATTTGATATTTTAGAAAGTAGATTAAGAGAATTATCATATTTAAATAAAAAAGTAAAAATCCTTTTGAAAGATGAGAGAGATGATCAGGAAAAAGAGTTTTATAGTGAGGATGGGATTATAAGTTTTGTAGGGCATGTAAACAGAAATTCTGAAACTATCCATGATGATATAATTTATTTTAATAAAGAAATTGATGGTGTTGAAGTTGAAGTTGCTATGCAATACAATAAAGGTTATGTTGAAAAATTATTTAGTTTTGTTAATAATATAAATACTATAGAGGGCGGAACTCATGTAGTTGGGTTTAAAGCAGCATTAACTAGAGTAATTAATGAATATATAAAAAAGAAAAAAATCTCTGATACTAGATTATCTGGCGAAGATCTGAAAGAGGGTTTGGTTGCAATAGTCTCTGTTAAAGTTCCTGAACCTCAATTTGAAGGGCAGACTAAAACAAAGTTGGGAAATTCTGAAGTAAAATCTTTAACAGATAAAATTACTAAATCTCAGTTATCTTCATATTTTGAGGAAAATCCTCATGCTGCTAAAATTATAATTGATAAATGTATTCTTTCTGCGAAAGCAAGAGATGCTGCTAGAAAAGCAAGAGATTTGACAAGAAGAAAATCAATTTTAGAATCTGGAAGTTTACCTGGAAAGTTGGCAGATTGTCAAGAAAAAGATCCTGCTAAATCAGAAGTATTTATAGTAGAGGGTGACAGTGCAGGAGGAAGTGCTAAGCAAGGTAGGTCTAGAGAGACTCAAGCTATCCTCCCTCTTAAAGGTAAAATTTTGAATGTTGAAAAAGCTAGTATAGACAAAATCTTTGCGAATACCGAGATAACTACTATTATTTCTGCATTGGGTTGCGGGGTTGGTGAAGAGTTTAATTTAGATAAAACTAGATACCATAAAATTATAATCATGGCAGATGCCGATGTTGACGGTGCTCATATTACTACACTTATATTGACTTTCTTTTATAGATACATGAAACCTTTAATTGATGCAGGTTATTTGTACATAGCTATGCCTCCTTTGTATGGTTTGAAAAAAGGAAGAAAAACAATATATTGTCATTCTGAAAAAAAATTAAAAGAATTGGCTGAAAAAATTGAAGGAAACTTTTCTATTCAAAGATATAAAGGTCTTGGCGAGATGGATCCTGAACAACTTAGAGTTACAACTATGGATCCAGAGAATAGGATGTTAAAAAAAGTTACTATAGAGGATGCACTACTAGCTGATGAAATGTTCACAACTTTGATGGGTGATAAGGTTGAACCTAGGAGAGAGTTTATTCAGAGATTTGCTAAGGAGGTTACAAATCTAGATATTTAGATTTGTTGAATACTATGCCAGAAAGGATCAAAGAGAGATTAATTTCTCAAGAGATGAAAGAGTCTTACATAAACTATGCGATGTCCGTTATTGTAGGTAGAGCTTTACCTGATGTTAATGATGGACTTAAACCAGTTCATAGAAGAATTTTGTATGCTATGAATGGTCTTGGAATGGTCTTTAGTAAACCTTCAAAAAAATCTGCAAGAATTGTCGGAGAAGTAATTGGTAAATATCACCCTCATGGAGATTCTGCAGTTTACGATGCTTTGGTGAGAATGGCACAAGATTTTTCATTAAGATATCCTTTGATAAAAGGTCAAGGTAACTTTGGTTCTATTGATGGAGATACTGCTGCAGCTATGAGGTATACTGAGGCAAAATTAGCAAAAATTGCTGAAGAATTATTGAAAGATATTGAAAAAAATACTGTAGATTTCGTTCCAAATTTTGATGATCAATTAAAAGAACCATCTGTACTTCCTGCGAGATTACCTAATCTTCTGATTAATGGTTCTTCTGGAATTGCTGTAGGTATGGCGACTAATATGCCTCCTCATAATATTTCTGAAATTATAAATGCAACTACTGCACAAATTGATAATCCTGAAATCACATTTGAAGAGTTGTTAAAATTGGTTCCTGGTCCAGATTTTCCAACTGGTGGTCAGATTCTTGGAAGAAATGGGATAATAAATGCTTACAAAACTGGAAAGGGAATAGTTAGAGTTAGAGGAGTTTGTGAAGTAGAGGAAAGAAAGATTATAATTAGTGAGATTCCATATCAAGTTAATAAAACTACTTTAATCGAGGCTATTGCGAATTTAGTTAAAAATAAGAAAGTTGAAGGAATCTCCGACATAAGAGATGAGTCCGATAGGAAAGGTATGAGGGTCGTAATTTTGCTTAAAAGAGATGCTAATGGTGAGTTAATATTAAATCAACTTTATAGGCATACTTCTTTAGAGAATACTTTCGGAATTAATAATCTAGCATTAGTAAATCATCAACCAAGAATTTTATCTTTAAAGGAGATAATTTCAAATTTTATATTGCACAGAAAAACAATAATCGTTAGAAGAACTAAATTTGATTTAGATAAAGCTGAGAAAAAAGCCCATATTTTGTTAGGATTGAAAAAAGCTTTAGAGAATATTGATGAAGTTGTTAAAACAATAAAACAAAGTAACAATGTTGAAATTGCAAAACAAGGATTAATTGATAATTTTGAGTTATCAGAAGAACAATCAAAAGCTATATTAGAAATGAAGTTGCAAAAACTAACTTCATTAGAAACTACTAAAATAATTGAAGAACATAAAAAATTAGTTGAATTGATTAAATATCTAAAATCTATTTTAGAAAGTGAATTAAAAATATTTGAGATTATGAAAACAGAATTAAGTGAGTTGAAAGAAAAGTATGGTGATGAGAGAAGAACAGAAATAATTGATGTTGCAGAATCAATAGATGATGAAGATTTAATTGAAAAAGAAGATGTAGTTATTACTGTTACTCACACTGGTTATGTTAATAGAATGCCTTTAGAGACATATAGGAGCCAGAATAGGGGTGGAAGGGGTATAAAAGCTACTGGAACAAGGGGAGAAGATTTTGTTGAAAATTTGTTTACTACAAACACTCACGATTATTTAATGTTTTTTAGTAATCTCGGCAAGGTTTATTGGAGTAAAGCGTATAATATTCAATCAGGATCTAGATATTCCAAGGGTATGAATTTAATTAATTTATTGAGATTGGAAAAAGATGAAAGAATTAAAACTATAATCCCTATCCATGAATTTGGAGAGGATTCATATCTTAATATAGTAACTAGAAATGGCCTTATCAAGAAAACTTCATTGAAAGAATATTCTAAACCAAGAAAGGGTGGAATTATTGCTATAAATCTTAAAGAGGGAGATAATTTAGTTGAGGTAATCCTTACAAAAGAAAATGATGAGTTGATTATTGCTAGTGCTAATGGTAAGGCGGTCAGATTTAGTGAATGCCAAGTTCGTGCTGTTGGAAGAAATTCTAGTGGTGTAAGATCTATAAAGTTGGTTAAGGGTGACAAGGTTATCGGTGCAGATATAGCCAAAAATACAGTTTTGACTATTACTGAGAATGGATATGGTAAGAGGACTCCAATAGAAGATTATCGTAAGATAAATAGGGGAGGTTCTGGTGTTATCAATATCAAAACTAGTGAGAGAAATGGAAAAGTAGTTAGTGTTAGTTGTGTTAGTGGTGATGAGGAATTGATGTTTGTTACTAAAAAAGGAATCTTGATTAGGGTTTCTGTAAAAGATGTATCCAAGATTGGTAGAAACACTCAAGGGGTTCGTGTGATGAAACTGGATTCCGGGGATAAAGTTATTTCTGTTGCTAAAATTGTTCAAGAATCTGAATAACTTCTATTAAATTTAAAGTTAAAAAAAGCTTTATAAATTTCTATTTTAGCTGATCCTAACTATGATGTTTGGTTTTTTTTATTGGGTTCTTTATTTGTTATATTGTTCTTATTCTTGATTAGTTGTTTACAAAAAAGTAATTAGTTTAAATTTATTTTTTTAATAATAATTTGTCATATAATGGAATTATATTCTTAGGTAATCTCTTATATTTTCCTCTCAATGTTTTTGGCATCGCAGAAGTTATAGTATTGTTATAGTAGGGTTCTTTTCCAGGAGTGTAGTTGTTACGTCTTAATTGCATGTAGTTGTAATAATGTATGTATGCGCTTGCTTGTTTTATATATTCTTCAACATCTAATGGCAAATCAAATTTTTTTATTTTTTTTACTGCTCTTCTTTCGCAATCTAATTCTAACTCCTTTGCTGACATAAAACATTCTTCAAGCAAATTTTGAGAAAATTCTTCTCCTTTGACCCACCTATATATGACATCTTCTGCGTCTTCCCCATCTATTGTTGAATCTGTCCAAAGGTCTATCTGTTCTTTCCATTGTTCAAAATGGCTGTATTCATGAGCTAGAACTCCTAGCCACTGTTTCCTAGGTTTTTTAGTTGCTACTGCTAGAGTAAGGTTTGTTTCTTCTTCTGAAAAATATCCGTTGATTTTTATTCCATCATCTAATAGGTATTTGTGGTTTGACAGATATAGTTTAACTCCTTGTTCGTTTATATCTTCTATTATGTGTTCTAAAAATCTATTTATTTTTTTATTATTTGTTTTTTTTATCTTGATTTTTTTACTCCCACTTTATTGCAATATTTTTTTATTGGACACTCGCTACAGTGTGGAGAGATTGGTGTGCAAAGGTTTTGTCCAAATGCCACTATTATTGAATTTATAGGTTTCCAATATTTTTTTGGTAGTTTTTCTCTTAGTTTTATTTCTGTTTCGAGAGGAGTTTTTGTGTTAATATATCCAAATCTATTTATTATTCTATGTACATGTGTATCTACACAAATTCCCTGTTTGTTGAATGCTATTGTTACAACTAGATTTGCCGTTTTTCTCCCTACTCCTGGAAGTTTAATTAGTTCGTTAATTGTTTCGGGTATTTTATTGTTAAATTCTTGTTTTAGAACTATAGGTAATTGTTTCAAATGCTTTGCTTTTGTTTTATAAAATCCTACTGGATAAATTAATTTTTCAATTTCTTTTTGTGTAAATTTTTCTAAATCTTTTATTTTTTTTATTTTTATGAATAATTTTTTTGCAGCTTTTGAAGTAGTTTCATCTTTTGTTCTGGCAGAAAGTATTGTGGTTATTAAAACTTTGAATGGATCTTTTGTTTGAATTTGTATTATGTCAACAATCGGCACTTTATAATTAATAACTTCTTTTTTTAGAATTGAATATATCTTATCTATTTTAACAGATTTCATAATTACTCTTTATGTAATTATCTTTAAAAGATTGGCGGTGTTAAACAATTTCAGAATAACCAATTAATCTCCAACGTGAACCAAGCATTCTAGATATTGTAACTCTATCTCCTTTATTTGCACAGATTGGAACTTTGAGTTTGGTTTTAATTGATTTTTTATCGGTTTTTGTAACAGTACCTAGAGTAACAGTTGCATTCATATTTAACATTAAATTTTCATTTATTTTTATTTCTTCAGTTTTAAGATCGGTTTTTGAACCAACAACTCTTTCTAATAATTGAGGTTTTAATTCTATTTCGTTTAATACTTCCGGCATTTGACCAGATAGTCCTGCTACATTTCCTACTAATGAATCTGATTTTACTATTGATGGGTCAAGTTTTGTTAGAATTCCTGATGATCCTCCAGGGGTTAATTCTTTAATCTTATTCCCACCTTTTTCTAAACCTACTATTTTCGTAGTTATTGGTTCCCAAGTAATCCTTCCTTCCTTCTCTTTTTTTATTCCAGGTCTCAGTTCTAATTCTTGCCCAACTTTTAGAATTCCTTCTTTTAATGATCCTCCAAGAACTCCTCCATTGAGATTTTTTATTAGACAACCTGGTTTGTTTATATCAAAAGATCTTGCAATTAAAAATAGGGGATTTTTTGATTCGTCTACTTCTTTATCTTGAAAAGTTTCTTGAATAGTCTTGAGTAATACATCAATATTTATTTTTTGTTGAGCTGAAATAGGAATTATCGGAGAATTTTCTGCTATTGTTCCTTTCACAAAATTCTTTATTTCTTTATAATTCTCTAAAACTTCTTTTTGCGACATTATGTCTATTTTATTTTGAACTATAATTATATTTTTTATTCCTGCTATTTCTAGTGCCATTAAATGTTCTTTTGTTTGAGGTTGTGGACATTTTTCATTTGCTGAAACCATTAGTAATGCTGCATCCATTATTGCTGCACCAGATAACATCGTTGCCATCAGAGTTTCGTGTCCAGGAGCATCTATTAAACTAATATTTCTTAATGGTACACATTCTGTTTTACAATTAGAACATTTCTTTTTTGAAGAATAACAGCCTGGTTCATCGCATTTTGGGCATTTGTAGATTGTTGAGTTTGCATATCCAAGTCTTATGGTAATCCCTCTCTTTATTTCTTCCGAATGTGTGTCTGTCCATTTTCCTGAAAGTGCTTTAGTTAGAGTAGTTTTACCGTGATCTACATGACCTACTAATCCGATGTTTAATTCAGGTAGTAATTTTTTTTCGTTATTCTTCTTTTGACTCATTCTTTTACTTCAGGTTTTGATTCTTCTTCTTTTACTTCAGGTTTTGATTCTTCTTCTTTTACTTCAGGTTTTGATTCTTCTTTTGGAGCTTCCTTTGCTGCAGCTTCTTTTGCTTCTGCTTCCTTCTTTGCTTCTTCAGATTCAACTTTTGTTAAGAATCCCAATTCTTTTAATGATGTAGTTCCTGTTTTTATAATTTTTAGATTGATCTGTTTTATATTCAAATCTATAGCATTTCCTCTTATTGATTTTCTTTGTTTTATTCCAGAACCTTTATTTTTAACTCCCACACCTTCAACAAGTAATGGTTTTTTTCTTCCTGTTCCAGATATATCCCATCTCATAGGGAATCCTTGTTTGTCTGAACCTCCAGAGATTTCTAATTCATATCCTTTTAATCCTAGTGAATCTCCAGAAATTTTATCTTTTAATTTCTTACCTTTAAATACGTCTGTTTCTGTCCCTTCTACAGTTTTTGAGTAACTCTTTCCTGTTTTTGGATCGTTTATGTTTAATTTAAATTCTGCCATTTTTTATTTCCATTATATTCCCCACACGGGATCTTCATTCCTTTTAATTTTAGCTATTTCTTTTAAAATTTCCACTTCTTTATCATTTAAATATTTTTGTAATGTCTTTAATACTCTAAAATCACTAGAAGGGATGTCTGAGTAGAGGATATCTCCTTCTTTTATCTGTCTTCCTACTGTTAAATTTGGTAAGGAAATTGCAACTTGCTTGCCTTCATCTGCCTTGTTAACATTATCTCCTTCTAATTGTATTTCTTTTACTATCCCTAATTTGGTCCCATCTTTTGTAATCTTGGTGTTGGATCTCAGTGTGCCTCCTAATATATCTACTCCAACTATTGCAGGTCCTGATTGTCTGAATGTGTGATTCTTTAGAATTTCTAATTTAAATGGTTTTACTAATCCTTCTAGTTCCTTAGATTCTAATCTCATTTCTTCTTCTTTTAACCATTTTTCTAGGTCTTCTATTAATTTGTATACTATTGGGCTTTTGATTATTTTTGCGTTTTCTTCTTCTTCTTCTAATTGTTCAACATTAAATCCTAGGATAACTCTGTTTAATGGATCTTCTCCAGATTCTGCGGAAACAATATCTTTTTTTGTTATTGGTCCTACTGATGCTTTCTTAATTTTTATGTTTATGTTTCTTAGTAAGTTTATTAATGCCTCTAAGGATCCTAGTGTATCAGCTTTAAGGATTATTCCTTCTGTTTCTGTTTCAATTGTTACTTCTTCTATTCCTGCCTGAATTTCTTCTTTAATAGTTTCTAGATTTTCATTTGCAACTCTCATTGGCATTCCTGGAACTACTTCTTCTATCTCTGGTGCCGATATTTTTACTCCTGCAGCTGCAGTGATTTGTTTAACAGAAACTAGTTTGTTTTTTTCATATTTGAATAATGATTTTATTTTTGTAATTGTTGGTTTTTCAATTCCTCCTATTACAATAGTGTCTCCTTGTTTTATGGTCCCATCATAGATGATTGTATCCATCGTAGCACCAATGCCTTTTTCCTCTGTGATTTCTAAAACTGTTGCTTTTCCTGGACCAGAGACATCAGTTTTTAAATTTTCTTCTAAATATTTTTGTGCTAGTCCAGAGATTACCATCATTAGTTCAGGTAGTCCTTCTCCGGTTTTTGCCGAGGTTGGTATTATTGAAATCTGTTTTGTATAATCTTGAACTCTATCAAATCTTTCTGAATTGATGCCATTTTCAGCAAGTTTTCCTACAATTTCATATAATTTTGTATCTAAAATTTCTATTGTTTTACTTGATTGTTCCTGAATATTTTTTAATATGTTTTTCTTTTCTTCTGTACTTCTCCAACCACCCATTCTATCTATTTTATTTGCTGCTATTACAAAAGGTGTTTGATATTGTTTTAGAATTTCTATAGCTTCGAGAGTTTGAGGTTTTATTCCATCATTGATATCAATAACTAGTATTGCTATATCTGCTATATTCCCTCCTCTCTTTCTAAGTGATGTAAATGCTTCGTGTCCCGGACTATCTACAAATAAAATTCCAGGTATTGTAAAATCGAGATTCAGTTGATCCAATAATGGTCCGCATATGTTTTTTACTTTCTCTAATTCTACTGAATGTGCTGTTATGTTTTGTGTAATTCCTCCTGCTTCTCCGTCTGCTACAGAGGTCCCTCTAATCCAGTCTAAAATTGAGGTTTTTCCATGATCCACGTGAGCCAAAAGTACACAAATAGGTTGTCTTATCATTGCTTAATTTATTCATTCGGGGCTTTTAAAAAGGTTTTGTTGAATCAAAATGTTTAAAAGATTGATTAGTTTCTTTATATTATGGCAAATTTAACAAAAATAAGAGAAATATTTGAAAATTATTCTGAAAATCAACAAGTAAATAATGCGACTCTTGTAAAAATTGTTGATGATATTGAGAGTTATATCTCTGCTGATGAGAAGATAATTGTTGATGGAGTAATTGAATTGTACAGTGATCCTAGAAAGTTACAAATAAATTCAGCTACTCTGAATAGAATATATGGTGAGCTTGAAACTAATTTAATGATATATAATGAACATAATCAATATCTTGATTAAAAATTAATATATGTGGTCTTCATGGCTTAGTTTATAACTATGTAGTTCATCTATTCCAAACCATAATCCTACTTCTTGTTTTGCTTCTTCAGAGTTTCCAGAAGCGTGAATTAAGTTTTCTATTGCTTTGCTTTTTTTATCTGCATGTTCATAAGAAATATGTGCAAAGTCTCCTCTTATTGTTCCGACATCTGCACCTTTTGGTTCTGTTGAACCTACAATTTTTCTAACTACTTCAACTGCGTCAACACCTTCGATAATCATTGCAACTACTGGTCCGGAAACTATAAATTTTTCTAGTCCTTTATAGAATTTTTTATCTATGTGTGCAGCGTAGTGTTTTTTTGAGAAATCAGGATCAACTTGAACCATTTTTAGACCAACAATCTTTAGTCCTCTTAGTTCAAATCTTTTTGTTACTTCACCGATTAGGCCTCTTTTTACTCCATCCGGTTTAATTAATACTAGTGTTTGTTCAATCATCCTTTTTCTTTTCTCTTGTCCACTTAAATTTGATTGGATTTCTTTTTAGCTTAAGTAAATTTTTTTCACATTTATTTGAACAGAAATTGGCAATTTTACTTGTATTAAAAACGAATATCTTTCCTGTTCCTTTTTCAATTTGTTTATTACAAAATGTACACTTTGCCATTTTTATTTACTCCGCTTATTTAATCTTCTAGCTTCTATTTCTGTTTCTCTTAACATTAATAGATCTCCAACTTTTATTGGACCTTTTAAATTTCTTCGAAGGATTTTTCCTTCGTCTCTACCTTCAAGAACTTTCACTCTAACTTGCATTGCTTCCCCTCTTACTCCGGTTCTCCCTACAAGTTCTTCTACTTTGGCAGGAACTGCCTTTGTGAATACACTTTCGGACTGTTTTTTTGTGTCCTTTTGTTTTTTTTCTTGTGGTTTCATTTTGCTAGTGAACTTATTATAGTTTTAGCTTCTCCTTCTTTTACTACTGCTACTGCTGCTGTTGGGACACTTAGTCCTGCTGCTGCACCTAGCTCTTCTCTACTTGGAACTTCAACTAAAATTATGTCTTTTTCTTTACAAAGTGGTGTTAAATGCATAATAACTTCTTTTGGAGATGTATCTCCTGCGATTAAAACTAGTTTTGCTATTCCTTTCTCTACAGTTTTAGTCACTTCATTAACACCTTTCTTTATTTTTCCTGATTTTTTGGCCAATTCGACTGCCTCATAAGCCTTTTTTATTTTTTCTTCTGAAACTTCAGCAACCATTTTATTTCCTCCATGATTATGTGATATGTTTAGCGGACTGCGCTTGTTTTTAAATGTTTTGTTTATGTTTGGTATCCTTTATTTTGATCTATGTTATTTTTCTTAGCTTTATCCTCGTTAATTAAGAATCTTAGATAGGATATTCTTTTCGATTGTTCCATATTTCATTCAATTCCTGCCAAACAATCACTTACAATTTTCATGATTTTGAATTTTATTTATGTGTAAAATAGAATGTGTATTTATCTTTTGTTTTTTTATCTAATCTGCAGAATCCAAATCTTTCAAACTGAATTAATTCTCCAATCTTTATTTTTTTTATTGTTTTCTCAGCTAGACCTTTGGTTATGGTATTATCATTCATTATTATATCCACTTTTATATTTTCTTTTGAAACAGGTAACCACTGAATTAGTTTTGCCTTTAAACTTTGTTTATATTCTTCAGAAATTAATGCATTATTTTTGAAATTGAATAGATGCATAAATCTATATATCTTGTCTTTTTTCGGCTTATCTGATTTTTGAATATAAAATTCCTCATTTATTTTTAATTTTCTAAATCCTCTTTTTTCTTCTGGATGAAGCGGGATTTCAATTGTTTCTTCTTTTGTTCCAGTTATTTTAATTTTTTGAGGATTTTCTATAAATGAATATCTATTTGCATCCCTGTCAAGATACCTTTTGTTTATCATTATTAGTGAATCCCAAGTTACTTTAGATTCTGATTTTGAGATTCCTGTGGATACAACAAAATCTTTTATTGATTTTGGTAGAAATCCCCTTCTTTTTAGTGCAACGAGAGTTGTAAGTCTTGGATCATCCCACCCGGAAAGTTCTTTTTTCTCTATTTTTTCTCTTATCTCTCTTCCACTGCTAAGAACTCCGACCATATTGAATCTTGCAAATTCATAAGTTGTCGTTGTTTTTAGTTTTAATAGATTTTGGATATATTTTTGTAATTCACTTCTTAACTCAAACTCTTTACTTCTTAGTCTATGGGTTATTCCATATTTTCCATCCATAATTGCATTTTGGAAATCATAGGTTGGCCACACTCTAAATTTTTTACCCAATCTTGCATGCTTTTCATCGATTATTCTGAAAATTGCAGGGTCTCTCATCACTGTGTTTTTGTGTTTCATATCTATATTTAATCTGACTATTGAGGACCCTTGTTTTGCTTTGAAAAATTTATTCCATTTTTCTAGTTGATTTGAATCTTTTGAACAATTACATGCCACTCCTTTCCTTCGATTTTTGCTTGCAGTTTCTCGTTCACAATAACAGATATATGCGTCTCCAGATTTGATTAATTTCTCGCCTAAATTATAAAATAATTCCATATTGTCTGAAGCGTATTGTATCTTGTCCAATTTTACTCCGAGCCATTTGAAATTTTCTTTCATTATCTCATAGAATTCCTTTTTTACTAATCTAGGGTTGGTGTCTTCAAATCTTAGTACAAATTTTCCATTATATTCTTCTGCTAATAAATAGTTTAGTAGTAATGCTTTGGCGTGACCTATATGTGGATATTTTTCTGGTCCTGGCGGAAATGCAGTAACTATTTTTTCGCCCTTTTTAATTTTTAAAAAGTCAAAGAGTCCCGCTTCTTTCTTTTTCTCTTTTTTTATTTCTCCAGTTTGTTTCAATTCGCTCTTTTGTTCTTCTATTGAAAGAGAGTTTACTTTTTTTATTGATTCTTGAACTTCTTTAGAAATTTCTTTTGCTTTTTGTTTTAATTTTGGGTCTATACCAAATATTAGGCCCATAATTGATCCAGGATTTGCTTTTCCGCCATATTTTATTGCATTTTGTAATGATAGAATGTAAATTGTTTTTTTTATATCCATTATATTTAAATTCTTCTTAGAAGTTTATAAATTTATTGAATCTCACTTTATTTTTTTTGATCTGAACTAAAGAATTCTTCGAGATCGTTCGAACTTCCTCCACTTCTTGGCATGGTGGATTGTGGGAAGTATTTTGAGTAGATACTCCATCCATATCTTTCGTCGAGATATATTATCGATCCTCTATCTGTTTCACTTCGTATACATCTTCCAGCATTTTGTAATACTTTGATGAATGCGGGTATTGTATATCCATACTCTTGACCTCTTCCAAATTTATTATCATAATAATTTACTAACTCTTTTGACATTAGATCAAATTTTGCAAAAGGTATTCCTACTATAATCACTCCAGTTAATGCATCTCCTTCTAGATTTATGCTTTCTCCAAAACTTCCTGCACTCACTGCTAACAGTGTATTGTTTGTAGATTTCCTCATTTTCTCTAAAATTTCTTCTTTTTTTGTTTTTGTCATCCCTGATTCTTCTATTAGTATATTGTCTACTAAAGAGATAGAAGGTTTAATTTTGTCAATCATGTTGTAGCTTGGAAAAAATACTATCTTGTTATTTGGGATCATCTCAATTATATTACTTAGATACTGTCCAATTTTTGTATACATCTTTTCATTTCTTTCTGTATATTTTGTGCTTACTCCTGGAACTACCATATCTATTCTATTTTCTTTTGGAAATGGATTTTGATATTCTACCTTTAGAGGTAATTCTAAACCAAATAAGTCTTCGAACATTTCTAATGGGTAAAGTGTTCCACTCATAAATATGTTTGAGTGTGCCCCTGATATTACTTCTCCCATAGTTGTTGCAGGATCTAAACAATTTTTTTCTAATATTGTAAGTTTTTTATCATTTCTTGTTTTTTTATTTCTTAAAACTCTTGTAAATTCTTCGCCTTCCATATTCCAACTGCTTAGAAATCTTGCCAATCCTCTCAGATAACTATGTTGTTTTTTTTCTAAAATTTTCTCTGCATTTACATTTAATTTATCGATAGTTGTTGAACTAAAGTTTCCAAGATCTTGTTTTGAAACAAGATTTTCTTCAGATTTGTATTTTTTTGCCAAAGAATTCAATTTAAGTTCTATCTCCACTATTTCATCTGCTAAATCTTCATCTACTTGAAGTGCTTCTTTTCGCGAATTAGTTAGCGATATGGTGCTTGTTGAACTGCTCATTAGATCCATTGCACGTCCAGGTATATTGTGGGCTTCATCCCAAATTATTATACAATCTTTTAGTTCTTTTTTTATTTTTTTTAGAAACGAATCTCTCATTCCGGAGTCTAACATGTGAAAATAATCTGCCACTATAACATCTGCTTCTTTTGCAATCATATTTGTAGCTTCGTATGGGCAGACTTCTCTTTCTCTACATTTTTCAATCAATTCCTCTACGTGATATATATTATACTTTAGTTGTTCGAATAAACTTTTATTTTGGAAAAATTTACTTTTGTTGTGAAAGTTTTCATAGTACTCGCAATCTTTATTTTCTATTAGGTGTCTACAAAAATCTGGAAAGTTTGGTGCATTTTGAGGATCAATATCTGTTCTTCCACACATATGAACTTTTCCTATAAAATCTGCTACTTGTAGTTTTATATTGTGTTTATCTTTTATTTCTCTTAATGTGTCTATTGCAATTTTATGGTGTGTATGTTTTGAAGTTAGAAAAATTATTTTTTTATTATTATCTATTGCATAGTTTAGTGTCGCACTTAGTACTGCTGCAGTTTTTCCAACTCCTGTCGGAACTTGTGCCAGTACATCTTTTCTATGTTTTATTGCTGTTCTCACTACTTTTATGAATGAATCCTGGCCTTTTCTAAGAGTATTGTAAGGAAATAAATCTTTCATTTTTGTTAGTTCTTTGTTTTAGTTTATAAAATCTATTGTGACTCTTGTCAAGGGTCTTGATAAGGTTTTTAAATGGCTTAGTTTTCTTATTATTATGAGATATTTAGTATTTGGTGATATGCATGGAAACGAAGTTAATGAACTAGAGAGTTTAGTAGATTCTGAAGGAATTGACTCGTTTATTTGTCTTGGAGATTTTGATCAGATAAAGGTTATTCATAGTGTTATGGATCTTGAACAGAAGTTTGATGAAGAAGGTAAAAGTTCTATTATTGTTCCAGGTAATCACGATTATAGTGTGTTTTATAATGATATAATCTATTCTAGCACTTTAAATAAACAAGATAAGGATATTCAAGATTTACATTCTGAATTGCAAGAAGATTATGAAGCTAGAAATTATTTATTCAAATTATTGACTAAAAAATGTCATGGTGTTGAAACTAAAATCGGTGAATATTCTACTTATGTTGTTCATGGTGGACTTGATGGGAGTCTAATGAGCTATTTTCGTTGTCCTGATGAGATAGAAGATCTGTGGTTTAGGATAGATTATGGAGATCGAGATTATCCTAAAAACTTTAAAAAAATGGAAGAAAAAGGTTATGGGATTTTGCTTCGTGGACACGACCATCATAGAATGTATGGTTTTGAGGCGGATGGAGGTTATTCAGAAGGCCTTTTTGTGACTGAAGGTGGGAAGTTTGAATTAGTTGATAGTAAACGGCATATGATAACTCCTGGTGCATGGGTTGAAGGAGATTATCTGATTATTGATGATTCTGATAGTAAATTATTGTTAGATTTTAGAAATGTTAATGAGTGATTTTAGAAATGTTTTTAAGTCTATTATTATGAATTAGATCATGGTAAAAAAGCATGAGAGCGGTTTAAGACCAATCAAGAGTAAGGAATTGAAAGTTATTCTTGGTAATATCTCTAAACAATTTGGAATAGAAGGGTATAGGCCAGATTTATATTTTTTTATAACTAAAAAAAATAGAGTGTATATTATATCTAGAGATTATGCAGAATTTGATTTGACCAATTTAAGATTGAACCATACTGGCATTTATTTCTGTACTGTTGAGAAAGATGGAGTGAGAATGAGTATTGAAGGGAGTCAGATGGTTGGAAAATTGGCGAAGAAAAATGTTGTTAAAATAGATGATGATCATTTGGATCTTTGGGTTACAGGTAATGATCTATGGATTGATGGAACTGAAGGATATATTTTAATTAAACATGGTGGAGATTTTTATGGTTGTGGGAAGGGACTTAGTGAAAGAATTATGAACTTCATACCAAAAAGTCGTAGAATTATAATTTAATTATTTCAATCTTAATTTCTTTATTTGGGGCTTTTAATTTCTCTATCATTTTCCTATTGAAATCTTTTGCTGCTTTGTCTGCCCTTATCGCATAAGTTCTGTTGTCTAAAAAATCAGATATTCTTATTACTATCTCTTGAGTGTGTTTAAATTTAGGGTTTGCTTCTGCTATTATTTCTTCTTTTAGGTTATCTACTTTTAGGATTATTTTTATCTTGCCTTGCATTGACTCTGGGATATTATCTAAGTTTATTCCCACTATGCAATCTCCTTGTTTTGTTAGATAATCATCTTTAGTAAATTCGAAAGTATTTCTATGTGTTGATAGGACGTTTTTATGCCCATAAGCTTTAAAGTTCATTTTCTTTCACCAATTTTATGTATAATACTTCGCAAGGCATGCAATCATTTCCCATTTCTTTTGTAATATATTCACATTTTTCAGTTAATGGGCACGGGGATCTATTTATTTTGTTAAAATAATTTTCATTACAAAAATAATTGTTAGTAGTATATGGTTCCTTGTAGATTCCTTCTTTAACCATATTTGTTATTTCTTCTTTTGATATTTCTTGTTCCAAGATTGAAATTTGAAAATCCTCTTTTTGTTTTTCTAATTTGTTCATTTCTCTTATTAAAGGTAGTATTTTTTTCAAGAAAGGTTTAGTATTTGGTGTGTGTACCATGATATCTGAAGAATAATAACATTTTTAAATATTGTCCTCTAAATACTCTTATGAAAGATAAGTTTAGTGAAGCGATTGAAACGTATAATAAGATTGCAAAAATTTATTCCGAATATAACAAAAATCGTATTATGCAGTATCAATTAACTAAATTTAGTTCTATCTTGCCTGGGAAAAAAATTTTGGATGCAGGTTGTGGTCCTGGAAGAGACTCAGAATACTTTATTGGAGATGGATTTGAAGTTACTGGTGTCGATGTTTCTAAAGAACTATTGAAAATAGCTAGGAAGAACGTTTCTGATGCAAAGTTTAAGTTGATGGATTTTAGAAAATTGACCTTTAAGGATAATTCTTTTGACGGAATTTGGAGCATGGCTAGTTTAGTTCATATAAATAGGACAGAAATCCCTTCTGTTTTGAAAGAATTCTCAAGAGTTTTAGTTTCTAAAGGTGTGTTGTATATTTCTGTTCGAGAGGGAGAAGGTGATAAAGAAATTAGACAAGAGAAATATGATAATGAACCAAGGCATTTCTTTTATTTTGGAGAAGAAGAGTTTAGAAAATATTTGAAAGATGCAGGATTTAAGATTATTGAGATAGAAATCAGTGAGCTAGAGTCTGGCAAGAATTGGTTGGAAATTTATGCAAAAAAAGTTGAATAATTATTTTCCTATTATTTTTATTAGAATTCTTTTATCTCTTTGACCATCAAATTCACCATAATATATTTGTTCCCATGTACCGAAATCTAATTTTCCATCTGTTATTGCAACTGAGGTTTCTCTTCCCATTATTGTTCTCCATAGGTGCGAAAATCCATTATCTTCTCCTGTCTGGTGGTGGCGATAATTGAATTGTTTTGGTGCTAGTTTTTCTAACCATTCCTTAAAATCTTGAATTAATCCAGATTCGGCATCATTAATGAATATACTTGCAGTTATATGCATCGGATTGATTAGAATTATTCCTTCTTTGATTTCTGATTCTGTTACAATTTCTTCTACTTTTGAAGTTATATTTATAAAATCAATTCTTTGTTCTGTATTAATTGTTAAATGTTTTGTGAATGTTTTCATTGATATGCTTCTTTGTGAAGTTTGATTAATTTTTTATTTTCTCTAAAACTTTTTAGAATCAAATTAATTTCTGTAGCTACACCATTCTTTAGATCTAATGGGTGAAGATTTCCGTTCATAAAATCTTTTTCTACTTCAGAATATGTTGAATATTCCAGATTTCCACCATATTTTTCTGGTCTTTCTATTATAAATTTTTCATTCCTGTCTTGTTTTAAAACCATTATGAAATATTCCAGTAGTGCCATTAATCCATTGTCTGTATCTTTTGCTACACATTCTGCCTTGTTTATTTTTCTTTTTACTGTTTTTTCATCATCAAGCGTGTCTATCTTTGTTGCTTCAATACTTGAAGACATTTTTTCTCCAATTAGTCCTCTAATTAATGGATTTAGTAATTCTATTCGTTTTTTATATCCTATTTTTGGCAAGTATTCTCTGGCAAATACCATTATTTTTCTTTGATCCATTCCGCCAAACTGCATATCAACTTTTAGATATTCTTCATCTAATGCTTGCATTAATGGGTAAATAATTCCAGATAGTTTAGGATTGTCTCCAAGTTTAACTACTTCTGAAGCAGCTTTTTTTGAAGCATTAATTGATGAAAATGTGCTAAGTTTTAGTAGGTCATGGAAATACTTTTCATTTAATTGTAGGTCACTACCTTTTACAAATTCTAGTTTGTTTGTATCTACTTTTATTGTTTTTAAAATTGTTAAGATCAATTCTTCATAGTACTTATATCTTTTTTCTAAAATGTCCCAAGGTACGCTATCTAGTGCTGCATGTAAATCTGCTAATAATATTTTTACTTTTAGTCCAGCTTTTAGAAAATCTGCTATTTTTAGCATTGGAAAAAAATAAGCTATAGAAACACTTCCTGTGGGCATTGTGCCCCAATATACTGAAGGGTTTTTCTTTTTTTCAAGTAATTCTTTTAATTCTTTTTCTTCTATAACTTCTTGCAAATTACGAGTAATTAGATCATATTTGTCCATAGAATAGATATCAATTTGATTCTATTTAAAGTTTTCTCTTAAAAAAAGCTATCAATTCTCTCTTCTAAAATACCTTCAACCTTTTCTATGTTTTCTTTTTTTCCAGATAAGAATATTTCCACATTGTCAAAATTGATTGAATATGGTCCTGTGAAGAATGTTTTCACTTTGTTCAAAGTTCCATCTTTATTATATTTTTTACAAGTTCTAGTACAGAAATAATTAATCATTACATCCTCATTTGAATCTAAAGAGTATTTCCAAGATTTAGCTATTAAACTTTCATTTTCGTTTTTCTTTTTGATTGAAAATCCTCTTTGTTCTATATCCTTTGTTAAGTTTAATTTAGTTGAAAATGTAGGTAAACTATATTTTCCCTCAAAATCTCCCTCATAAAATTTCTTTATCATATAGTGACAACAAAATGCTTCTTTATAAATGTTTGTATTTAGATTTTTTCTTTTAGAATTAAGTATATAATTATTGTAACTCCAATTACATTGAAGCTATCTGCAACATTAAAAATTGGCCAGATCTTCAAATCTATAAAATCTCGAACATAGCCGAATTGTATTCTATCAATAAGGTTTCCGATTGTTCCGCCGAGGATAAATGCTAGAGGCAAGTATAATTTTGGGTATTTTTTATAAAAATATATCAGGAATCCTACTACAACTCCAGAGATTAGGATCAACAGGTTTGTTGAATTTTGAAATAATGAAAATGCTGCCCCTGTATTTGTAGTGTATGTGAGTATTCCTTTCGATACATCTTTTAATGAAATTTTTGTTAGTTGATCAACTATTATTATCAATAAAGTTAGTAGTAGGAACTTGTTTTTCATCAAGTTTTATGAATTCTAAAGGTTTATATAATCTCTGTGTTTCGATTTACTAGATAAAATGGAAAAAATGTTAAGATTTGGAAATAAACATGGAAATTACGATATTCCCTTATTGCCTGTATTTGATAGTTCTGCATTGGTTTCTGGATTATTTGATCATTTTTTCTTATATTCTGAAACCACAGGTAGTTTTTCAGTAGATGGGATAAAATTAGTGTATCCTACTGATATAATTGAATCAAAAGATCATTTAGATATTAAATATGGTGCAGTTATGTTCACTAATCTCGATACTATTCATTCTACCTCTGATTTATTGGTTGCAACTAGATCATTTTATGCATCTGTACCAAATTCTAGTTTGTCTGATTCTCTTAAATTATCTAAGTCTGAGGATTTCTCAAAAGGTAAGGTTCTTGTAACTGATTACGATATTACTACAAAAATAAAGAGATTATTTGAGGATGGGGAGTTATCTCTAAGTAAATCTGTTAGTCCTATAAAATTGAGAGATGCTCTTTTAGATAGAAATCTTTAAAAAGTTCTAAACCTGATTTCAGCTTATGGCAGATAGTATTGAATCTCTTAGATTAAAACTTAAGGATAAGAAGTTAACTGCTAGTGAGAAGCAGGCTGTAAGGAAGAAGCTTGTTGGATTAATAAAAAAGAAGAGTTTGGTTAAATTAAGTAATGGAGATCCTATTGAATATCATATAATTTACGATACTTTTCAACAAGGTTTAGAACCTGTTTATTTTTGGGTATTGGATTTTATGAGAAATAAAAAGCCTAGTGGTATGGGCCTCGAAGTTAATAAAGTTGAAGAAGAATTCGAGGCTAGTGTAGGTGGAGGTTATTTTGGTGAGATGTCTCAAAAAGCTTCAATTATGCAAGATAGGGCAATACAAATTCTTGGACATGTTAATACAATAGTAAGGAGTATATTAAATTTAATTTATAATCTGAGAGAGATGGAAATGAGGCTTGAGATTTATGACGATGCTGATCCTAAAAAACAAAAAGATTCTTCAAGAATTCAGGCTGCAGAGTATTCTTTAAAATCTGTGTGGATGGATCAAGTTGATATAAAAACTGGTATAGGGAGTATAAATAATCTTGCAAGAGGAGATTTACAGTTTGTTACACTACGTGATGCATTTTTTCAAGTTACCAAATTAAAAGATATCAATAAATTAGATTTGAATAAAAGAGTTAAAATTATTTTGAAGAAAAAATTTGCAGAGTATCTTCGGTGGAGAGAGATTGGAGAAGTAGAACTGAGAAAACGTTATTCTATTGAAGTAAATTATTTACAATCTCAAGTTGATTCTTTAAGGCTTTATACTAAGTGGGCCAAACCTTATCTTCGAGCGGCCAATAAATTGGGTATGACTGAGTTCAAAACAAAATCTGGTTTGCCTAGTCCTGATATGGTTTCTGCTTTTAGTAGTATGAAGATGGAATTAACTTTAATGGCTAAGAAAAAAATTGATCCTAAGGGAGTGCATCCAACTTATCAGAAATTCAAATTTGATAATGAAAATTATGCTTGTTTAGAAGTTAATTTTCTCTTTAGAACTATGCCTCAACCTGTCAGAATGGAAAGCGGTCAACAGTATGTTAATTTTGGAGTGATTGATATTTTCTTCAGAGCATATGCTATGACTAAAGAGGACATAACTGATATTGAGAAGCATGAAGTGTTTCAAGATATGGATTTGGTTGAGAATCTTACTGAAGTCAGTTTGAAAAATTTACAAGATGATATAGATCATTTCCTTGATGGTGGAAATAATTCTGAAAAAGAGATTAAAGTTAAACAGCCTGGAATTTTTGAAAGTTTAGGTTCTGGATTTGGTGATATTGGCAAAGCTCTTGGTTCAGGTACAAAAGCTTTGTTTGGTTTTGAGGTTAAATCTGCTGGGAAATATAGAGAGAAAGAAGTTATGAAAGCTACACAGAGCGCAGCAGCAGGAAATTGTATCTTGTTATATGATATTTTTAAGAAAGCCCATAGGATGATTACATGGTAACCAAATTAGACAAAATTAAAAAAGAATTAGAGGTCTTCGATTCTTTGGATGAAAGAATTGTTAGATTGAAAGAAATAATTTCTGAAACCGATAGTTCTGAGTTGAAAGAACAACTTGAAAGAATCCTTGAAAGTTTAGATTCTGAAAAAGTTATTAAATCTCTTGGCAGCGTTGTTGAATCTGAGGAAGTAATTAGTTCTGGAATTGAATCAACAAATCTAGAAGGCCTTGAAGAGATCACTAGTACTAGTGATAGTTTTGAGGCAAAGTCTAAACAAAGTGTAACTGGAGATTATTCTTTTGTGCAGAGTAAACTTTCTGAGAATTATGGTTCTATAGGGCCTTCAGATAGTAAAAATATAGGTTATACTCCTTTAGATAATGGTGAAAAGTTATCTGAAAATAAAGATTCTACAAGTTTGGAGATAAATGATATGATTGAAGGTGAACAAGAAAAAAGGGTTATGTATAAACCCAAAACTATTGAGGATGTATAATGGGCAATAATTTTCATGAAGAATATAGGGGAAGTATGGATGAAGGTTCTTTCTATCTTCCTTTCGGTATACAATCTAGTACTACTAATCCTAGTACTCCAAATCAATTGAATGAGTTAGGTATGAGGCTGAATGAAGGTGTAAAAAATGTTGAAGTTGGAGCTCTCAGTGAGGATGTTTTCGAGTCAATTCCTTCAGAACATTTTAGGGAGATGGGAAGATTAGCAAGATTAACAGATACAAAAGTCTCTATGCATGCACCTATGGTGGATCTTGCAGGATTTAGTAAAGAAGGTAAGTGGAGCGAAGATAACAGAGAAGATACTGAGAGGTATATGAAATCTGTATTAGATAGAGTCCATAAGATTGATCCAAAAGGTAATGTTTTACTTAATATGCATTCTACTGGAGGAGTTCCAGGATTTAGTTGGAAGAAGGGTGTTCCTAGTGAGAAAGATATGGTTGTTGCTGTAGAAAAAGAATCAGGTAATCTTATTCCTTTGAGATATGAAAAATTACAGTATATCGAAGGAGAGAAGATTTTTACACCCGAAGACAGATTAGAGGTTTTGAATGAAAGTAAATGGCAAGAGGAGAAATTAAAACTTATGAGTTATGAGAAAGCTAAGGATGAAATAAATGTGATGAAATTGAATATTGAATCTAATCCTCAGTATCGGAAAGTTCTTTATCTGAAAGAACAAAATTTACCTGTTCCTGAAGAAGATGTTGAGCAATTTAATTATATGCACGAGAGGATTATGACTCATGAAAATCATATGAATGAGTATGATAATCATATAATGCTTGGTTTACAAAATTTAAATCATTTATATTCTAATTATTATGATCCTAAGAGTGGATCTGAGAAACGAATTGCTAAGAGAAATAAGAAAATGCTTGAGAATGTTGGAGATAAATATCGGATGCAATTAGATATAGAGAAGAGAGGAAGAGAAAGAATAAACAAAGCTATGAGTAATGCTTCTCCAACGGATTATGATAAACTAGTTAAGATTCATAATGAAGAATCTCAACGTATAGATAAGGAACTCCAAGATAAAGTTGGACAAAAAATTGATTCAGGGTATTTGATGAAACGTATTAGTTCATTACCTGCCCCACAACTTTATGATACTGCTGAAAATTTTGCTAAAGAAAAGACGACTGAAACTCTTTCTAATCTTGCTATGCATTCTTATGGTAAATATGGCCATAATTCCCCGATAATTGCTGTTGAAAATTGGGTGCCAGAATCTGTTTTGTCTAGGGCAGATAGTATGAAGGAATTGATTAAAGATTCTAGAAGTGAATTTTCTAGTAAATTGATGAAAGATAAAGGGATGTCTAGTTCAGAAGCAAATAAAGTTGCTGAAAAGTTAATTGGTGCTACTTGGGATGTGGGCCATATATTTCAGTTGAGAAAATCTGGATACACTAAGAAAGATGTTATTGAAGAAACTGAAAAAATCGCACCATATGTTAAACATGTCCATCTTACCGATCATTTTGGATATACTGATAGTCACTTGGCTCCTGGGATGGGAGAGGTTCCTATCAAAGAGATGGTTGAGAAACTAAAAAAAGAAGATATTGATAGAGTTTATGTTAATGAGTCTGGAGGATTTATTAACAATTTTAATCAAAATCCCGTACCTCATACTCTTGAAAGTCTTAATTCTCCCTTATATTCTATGAATAATGGCCCTTCATGGGCTCAGGCTAGAGATTTTTATTCATCTTATACTCTGGGGTACCAAGATCTCTTAACTGGTCAGAAATATAGTGGAGGATTTTCAGGTTTACCTTTAGAGCTTGGTGCAGATAGAAAGGAAGGAGAATAAAAACATTTTTAAATAATAAAAATAAATTTAAGTTAAAGCGGTGATAAATTGGTTGAGAAAAAAAAGGTAATAAAATTAAAAAAACTTAAGGTTCCTAAGAAGAGAGTTACAAAGTCTATGAAAGTTTTGAGTGATTATGATATTGCTTATGATTTTGCAACAAAAACTTATAAACAATTTAAGGAAGTAATCAAATCTATTGTTCTTTTTGGTAGTGTCGCAAAAGGTGAAATTAAGAAAGGTAGCGATATTGATATTGTTATTGTAATTGATGATTGTGCTATTGAGTGGGATCAAGAACTTATTGCATGGTATAGGGAAGAACTTGGTAAGTTGGTTGCTGCTCAAAATTATAATAAAGGAATTCATATTAACACAGTTACCTTAAGTGCATTCTGGGAAGAAGTAAGGATTGGTGATCCTACTGCAATTAATGTTATAAGATACGGTCAACCTTTGATTGATTTTGGAGGATTCTTTGGCCCTATGAAAGTCTTACTTGCTAAGGGTAAGATAAGGCCCACTCCTGAGGCAGTGTTCACTACTTTACGAAGAGCACCATTACACATTTCTAGAGCGAAATTTAATGTTGTAAGCTCGATTGAAAATTTATATTGGGCAATGGTAGATTCTGCTCATGCTGCTCTTATGGCTGCAGGACAGGTTCCACCTAGTCCTGAACATGTTGGTGATATGCTTGATGTTGTATTTGTTAGAGAAAAAAGATTAAATAAGAAATATGTTTCAATGTTTAATGAGATGCATCATCTTGCTCGTGATGTTGCTCATGGTAATGTTAAACATTTGAGAGGGGCAGATATTGATAAATATCTTGGTAGCACTATAGAATTTGAAAGAGTTATGAGGGCTATTAGTTCCAAATTATTGGAAAGGGAAAAAATAATAAAATTAGAATCTAAAAAATAATTATTTTTTAGTCATTTCTTTTTGGAAAAATCCGATTCCTATAGTTTTTAATAACTCTGTCCTTATTTTATCATCAGGATTTGTAGTTAAATGTTTTATATAATCTCCAAATTCTTTACCTTTTAGTTCTCCCGATTTTTTGTTTGTTAATCCATATATTAGTTCTATTGATCTAGCTTCGATTATTCCTTGATAAATATCGAATAAACTTTCGGGATGTGATCCTACATGATATATGATAGCTTTTGCAACGCCGTATTTTTCTATCAAATCTCTTGATGCTGTGTCAAGATCTTTATTTTCATGTACTTTTTTTGCATCTTGTATACTTTTGTGTAGTTCTGTCAATCCTTCGTATTTTCCTGCAGGATTATAATGCATTTGAGTTATCACATGTGCTGCGTGTTGAGGGCCATTAATATCTGAAACTAAATCTTTAACTAAATAGTCTAGATTAATCTTAGTTTGCACATTTAATTCTTCTACACTATCTTTTTCTTTTTCACCTGTGTACATTGCTATAACATCTATCGGTGTATTATTGAAATAACTAGGATTGTTAAAAAGTTTTTTAGAAATTTCATGTTTTAATCTTGGTTCTTGAGGATTTTCATTAAAATCTGTATTAAATTTATCCCAAATAAGATACTCTTCAATATATTTTAAATATTCTTGTTTATTGAATGACATTTTGATTAAGTAGTGTTACCATGTAGTAGTTATTTATTTATAAAGGTTCCTGTTTCTTGATTCGTGAAGTAATCTTTCTTCCTCTTCTGCAACAACTTTACTGATTTTTTGAACTGCATCTATGTTTGATGAGATACTATCTATCCCTATTTTAGTTAGATACTTTGCCATTGTTTCATTTGATCCAGCTTGTCCACAAATGCTCGTTTTAACATCATTTTTTTTACAGATATTTATTACATATTTTATTTGTTTCAGAACTGCAGGATGCATTTCATCATATAAGTTTTGTAGTTTTGAATTATTCCTATCTACTGCTAGAGTAAATTGAGTTAGATCGTTTGTTCCTATGCTCACAAAGTCTATCCCTTCTTCACAAAATTCTTCTATAATTTGAACTGCTGCAGGGGTCTCAACCATGATTCCAAATTCTATATCCTTTTGTGGTTCAAGCCCTACTTCTCTTAGTATTTCTTTAGCTTTTTTTACTTGGTCTATGTGGGTTACCAAAGGTATCATTATTCCAACATTTTTGAATCCAGCTCCATGTACTCGTTTTATTGCTTCAAATTGTGCCTTAAGTAATTCTGGCTCCTCTAAGTCTCTTCTGATAGATCTCCATCCCATCATAGGATTATCTTCTTTTGGCTCGTTTTCGCCACCTTTCATATGTCTGAATTCATCTGTTGGTGCGTCGAGAGTCCTGTACCAAACCGGATCTTCTTTAAACTCTTTTGCGATTTTGATTATATCTTCTGTGAGATTATTAACAAGAACTTCTTTTTCTCCGTGTTTTATCATTGAACTAGGATGTTCTCTTTCTCTTAGGATCATAAATTCACATCTTAGTAATCCTACACCATCTGCTCCTGTGGATGCTGCTTTTTCTGCCAATCTTGGCATATCTAAATTTACTTTTATTTTTGTTATTGTTTTCTTTTTCTCTATAGGTTCTATTACTATTTCTTCTGTTTTTTCTTGTTCAGTGATTCCGGAGTAAACTTTTCCTTCCGTTCCATTAACTGTAACTTTATCTCCTTCTTTCAAGATTTGTGTTGCTTTTTCTGTTCCAACAACTGCAGGTATTCCCATTTCTCTTGAAACTATTGCTGCATGACATGTTGAACCTCCTTCGTCTGTAACTATTGCAGATGCCCTTTCCATTGCAGCGACATAATCTGGATTAGTCATTTTTGCAACTAATACATCTCCTTTTTGGATCTTGTGAAGCTCTTCAATACTATCGACTATTTTAACTTGTCCCGAACCTATTCCTGGAGATGCAGATACTCCTGTAAGTAAAGGTTCTTTTTGAGTTTTTTCAGATAGTTCTTCTACTTTCTCTTCCATTCGTTCTTCTGTTTTTTGAATGGTTGTAATCGGTCTTGTTTGAACTATGAAGGTTCCACTATTATTTATTGCGAATTCAATATCTTGTGGAAAATCATAATATCTTTCAATTCTTTTTGCAGTTGTTGCTAATCTGATTATATCTTCATCAGAAAGTTTTTGCATATTTGATTTGTGTTCTGGAATTCCTTTTTTTGTTGTTCTTCCTGTTGCTTCATCTCTTGTAAACATCCATTCTTGTTTCTGAATTTTTCTATCTTTTATGTTTAATGGATCTTTTTCTACAACATATCTGTCTGGAGAGATTGTTCCGGATACTATGGCATCTCCTAAACCAAATCCTGCTTCAATAATTATTTCAGATTTATTGTTTGTTACAGGATTCATTGAAAACATTACTCCTGCTTTTTCTGAGTTTATCATTTTTTGAATCACTGTTGCTATGAATACTTTAGAATGTTCGAAATTATTCTTCTCTCTGTAATATATTGCTCTAGTGGTGTATAGCGATGCCCAACATTGTTTTACTGCCTGAATTATGTTTTTTGCACCCTTAACATTTAAGTAAGTGTTTTGTTGTCCTGCGAATGATGCTGAAGGTAAATCTTCTGCTGTTGCCGAGGATCTTACTGCTACAAATGGATATTCTCTTCCAGCTTGTATGAAACTTAGTGCTGCTTTTGATGCCAGGAGAGTTTCAGTATTAACATTCATGTTATTGTATGCGTTTGTTATGTCTGAGATTATTTGTTCCGGTATTTCTTGAGAAAGAATTAATTCTTCTATTTCTTTCGACTTATTATTTAATAATTCTGTGTCTTCTATATTTAAATTTGAAAGTATTTCATTTATCTTTGGTTGAATTCCTGTATGATTTAGAAAATTTTTATATGCGTCTGATGTTACTACAAATCCTGAAGGTATTGGGAACTTTGCGTTGAACATTTCTCCAAGATTTGCCCCCTTTCCTCCAACTAATGCAATGTCTCCTTTTGAAATATCTTTGAACCAAGCTATGTTTACCATTTTTCCCCTTTTTTATAGATTGCCTGGGAATTGTAATTATATAAATATTTCTGTACACAGGAAGCTTTATATTTGTGTAGATATTTAAATTGGATATGAAAAAGAGGTTGTCAGCGTTAGCTTTAGTGTTGTTTATAATCAGTATGCCTATGGGTTTTTCTTCTAGTGTTTTATTTAGTAATGTTGGTGTTCCTAGAGTTGAACAAGTTGTTTCTGAAGAGAGGGAAGGAGAAGGTATCACTCGTTATGTTTATGGTTCAGGTTTGGTTGCATCTGTTAAATCAGGAGAAATTAATTACTATCATTCTGATAGGATTGGAAGTAATCGTTTGATAACTGATTCTAGTGGAAGTGTTGAAGAAGAGTTTAAGTCTCTTCCTTTTGGACAGGAA
>CAZCDH010000008.1:0-25990 GCA_964497715.1 Candidatus Woesearchaeota archaeon
GATTTTTCAAGAATTCCACAATAAAGCTTAAATAATCTGTAATTTATCCAATTTAATATGACTGAACTGGTAGCTTGTTTGACTACAGGAAAAGGATCTTGGACCGAAGTTACTAGACTTATTTCTGAAGAAAATTGGGAAAAAGTTTATTTAATTACTAATGATTTTGGAAAAGAAAAATTTGATACTCCGGAGAACGTTGAACTTATTGTTATTGATCCTACTAAATCAGTTAATAAAATTAGAGATGAGATAATTTTAGGATTAAAAGAAAAGATAACTGGCACAGAAGTTGCAGTTAATCTTATTTCTGGAAGCGGTAACGAACATATGGCTTTGTTTGGCGCATTAATCAAATTAGGAGTAGGGCTTAGGTTGGTTAGTGTTAGTGAAAATGGTGTTGAAGAAGTCTAGATTTAGAAAGATTTATATTTCTCTTTATTTCTCTTTTTGTTATGGATTTTTTAAGAGATGATGAAAGTTTGATTAGGGATGAAACTCCCTTATGTTATGATTACATTCCTAAACCTATCAAATATAGAGAAGGACAACAGCAAGAGATTTCTTATGCAATTAAACCTCTCTTAAATAATAGAGATGGAAGGAACTTATTTGTTTATGGCTCTCCAGGTGTAGGTAAAACTCTTGCAATAAAATATTTGATTAGAGAGATAGAATTTGAGGGAGACAATATTGTTCCAATCTATATTAATTGCTGGAAGAAAGATACCAGCCATAGGATTGCATTAGAGATTTGTAAAGCAATCGGATATAAGTGGACACATAATAAAGGAACTGATGAGTTATTAAAAAGTATAATTGAGATCCTTAATAGAAAATCTACAGTTATCTGCCTTGATGAAATAGATAAGGCTAAAGATACAGATATAATTTATAATTTATGTGAAGATCTTAATAAGAAATCAATAATCATGATTACAAACTATAGAGATTGGATTGCAGATTTAGATGACAGAATAAGATCTAGATTAGTACCTCAAAGTCTTGAGTTTGAAGCTTATAACGCATCAGAGGTTAGTGGAATTCTTAGAGATCGTTGTAATTTTGCTTTTGTTCCCGGAGTTTTGAGTGATGAAGCTTTTGATTTGGTAGCTAAGAAGACTTGGGAATTAAAGGATATTAGAAGTGGATTGTTTTTATTGAAAAAGGCTGCAGATGAGGCAGAGAGAAAATCGTCCAGAAAGATAGAACTAGAACATGCTAAACTTGCAATAGAAAAATTTAGTTCAGAATTTAAAATAAAAGATGCTAAGGAATTTGGTGATGAAGAGAACTCAATAATTAAGATTATAAAAGAAAATTCTGGTACGATAAAAGAGTTATATGAAATTTATACAAAAACTGGCGGAAATAAATCCTATAGAACATTTTACCGTAAAATTGATGAGTTATTAGAAAACCATATGATTGAAGCAGATGAAAAGGATGGCAAGGCTAGAATAATAAGCTATGGTAAAAAATTGACCGATTTCTGATTGTCATTGTCACGCACCTGCGATTTGTATATAAAGTGTTTTTATCTATTTCTCCTTGTGATTCAAATGATATTTAAAAAAAATAAATATGTGGGATGGATGGAATTTATAAGGAAAGATACTGAACTGGAGTTTTGGAGATTTGTTGATGATTCTACTGTAGATTCTTTTGACAAATACTGGGCGAAAGAAGTTATTTAATTAGAAACAATTAAATATGCCTATCTATAATTGTCTTGTATGAAACTACTAGTATTTACAGACGTGCATGGACACAATAGTTCGATTAAAGCCATCATAAAGAAAGCTAAAAAAGAAAAACCTGATTTTTTAGTGTGTGCTGGAGATCTGACAGATTGGGGCAGCAATGTCAAAAAAGTCCTAAAAAAGTTTGAAGAGCTCAAGATACCTCTTTTATTAATTTCTGGGAATCACGAAGAATCTATAGACCTTAGAAAGATAAGTTCTAAATTTGAATATGTAATCTTCTTAGATAATGGGAGCTACGAGCTTGAAGACTATATCTTCTTTGGTTATGGCGACGGAGTTTTTGCAACAAAAGATAAATATTTTGAAAAAATCTCAAAGAAATTTATTAGTAGTATTGATAGGAAGAAAAAATTAATATTTATTACTCATGTCCCTCCACATAAAACAAAACTAGACCTTCTCCCACTTATTGGACATAGTGGAAATGAGTCAGTTAAAAAATTTGTTCTCAAATATAAACCTCAGTTAGTTTTATGCGGTCATCTTCATGAAAATTTTGGGAAAAAAGAAGTTGTAGGGAATAGTTTGATTCTTAATCCTGGTCCAGATGGAAAAATTGTTAAAATTTAAGCTTTCTGTCAGGAGTATCTTCTTTTGCTAACAATACTGCCCTAGATCTTTCGTGAGTGTCGATAATTTTCATTCCGAGTAGCTTTCCAATATCTTCAGCAAAACTCATACATCTTTCAAAACTCGGTACATTCTCTTCCTCTAACCTGTGTCTTGAATCTCCTACCCAAGAGTATGATTTTACTTCAACCCAATCAGGATTAGCTTTTTTAATTAGCTCTGCATAACCTTCTTCATCGAACATATTGATATCTTCTACTGCAGTTATCCTAATCACTCTTCTAGTTTTCATTTTTGAAAAAATTTCTAAAGATCTGTTTAATCTCTTCCAATAATCTTTCAAAATAGGTTGATCAATTTCTTTATATGATTCTTCTGATGGCGCATCTAGAGATAAGTAAAGTTGAGTAGGTAATTCTTTTAGTTTTTCAAGTGCTTCAGGAAACATCCCATTTGTAACTAAAAATGAAGTGAACTTTCTCTTATGTAGTTCTACTAATAATCCATTTAATTTTGGATATGCTGTAGGTTCCCCAGTTAGACTAATTGCAAAATGTCTTGGAGATTGAGCTTCCTTGTATTTTTCTTTATCTCTATTTTTGTTTCCACCTAGTCCGCTCAATAAACCCTTTTGTGCAGCTAAAGAGTTATCTACTATTTTTTCAGGATCATCTATTTTGTCCAGTCCTTCTGCAGTATAATAATCTAAAGATCTCCAACAAAAAACACATCTATTTGGACATACCATCGACGGAGTCATCTGCACACATTGATTAGTATTTATTCCATAAAACTTATGTTTGTAACAGTTTCCTTTATTTAGTATTGAATTTTTTGTCCATCCGCAAATCTTGACACTACTATGTTCTCCAGTAAATCTGTATCCTTGTTTCTCCAGTATTTTTTTTCCAGCATTCATTTTAAAAACATTTTTTGAAAATTCTCTTCTATTGATTTTTCAATTTCTTCCTCAGTTATTTTTTTCAGTTCTGCAATCTTTACTATTGACTTTTCTATAAATGCTGGCTCATTTGGTTCCCCTTCTATAGGAGATAAATACGGAGCATCTGTTTCTGTTAATATGTTATTAATAGGGACTCTTTTTGAGAGTTTTCTGAACGTCTTATTTCTAACTACTGCAGTTGGTATCGTGAACATCCAAGATTTATGAGATAGTGCTTTTTCTGTAAGCTCTTTATTTCCGCTGAAACAGTGTAGGACCACCTTCTTAATATTGGATTGTTCAAGAATCTCTAAAACTTCAGATTCTGCTTTTCTTGAGTGAACTATTATTGGAATATCTAACTCTTTAGCTAGTTTGATGAATTTCTTGAAGTTTTTTTCTTGTTGTTCTTTTTGATCACCATAATGGTAGTCTATTCCCACTTCTCCAATTGCTATAGGTTTTGATTTTTTTATGAATTCGATTTCTTCATCTATCTCTTCATCTGACATTTTTAATGCCTCTAAAGGATATATTCCTAAGGAAGGTTTTACTTTCTCATATTTATCTGAGATCTCTAAAACTCTCCTATTTGATTCTGGAGATGTTCCATTTGATACAATTATCCTGACTTTCTTAGAATTCTCTAGCACTCTGTCTAGATCTTTTTCTTTTTCTAATAGATCCAAATGACAGTGTGTATCGATTAACATAGTTTAAGGAGAAATGATGTGTTTTTTAATCTTTTGATTATATGAATAGACCAATTAGTGGAGCTACAAATAACCCATAAAACTGAGGCATAAGTAATAATAAGATTATTATGAAGAGCACAGTACTCACTACCTTCCAAGTTTTCATTGATTTCTTTTCATTCTTTGTAATTGAAAATAACAATAAGTAGAACATTCTTCCACCATCAAGTATTGTTATTGGAAGTAAATTGAATAATCCGACACCTAGGTTTGCCATAAAAATCCAAAAGAATAATATCTTTATCCAAATCATAGCTTGTAGAGGAAACATTCCGAATTTTTGTACAAGATCTTCTTTGAATATTTCTTTACTAGGTCCGACTGTAATTCCTAAATATCCTCTTGAGCTGTCTTCAGGATGCTCAGTTGTAACAATAGAATACGTAGAGTTTTCTGTTTGAACATTAATTCTTTCATGAGATCCAATAGTTCCCATAACTTCTAGGAATTCTTCAGTTCCTGAAACTGGAGTTTCCTTAACAGAGATTATACCTTCACCTAATTGCATTCCGCTCGCATTTAGTGGAGAGTCATCTCCGAATCCCATAACTTGTACACCAACATAATCTAATGTTGAATTTGCTGCAGGTGCAATTAATAGGGCGAATAAGAAAAATGTGAAAAATGCAGTTACAATATTTGCAAATGGTCCGGCAGACATAACTTCTAATTGAGTTTTTGTGCTGGCGCTGCTCATTTTTTTCTCATCTGGCTCAACAAACGCCGCTGGAATTATTGGTAAAATTATTCCAAAGATTGCAAAACCTGAAGATTTTATTTTTATCTTCCTTAATCTTGCAAACACTCCGTGAGAGAATTCGTGAACTGCTGCAAGTAAAAAGATTGCAATTATCCAATGAAAAAATGATAGTGTCGGGATTCCTGGGACTTTAACTAATCCAGGTAATAGTAACTGTATTGGTGAAGGTTGATTCATGAATACAAAATTGTATGCACCATATAATAAGTAAAATAGAATTGTAAACATTCCGATAAATCCTACTGAAATAGAGACATAACCTAATGCGTTTAGAATTCTTGGATGTTTCTTTGCTAACTTATCCATCAAATTTAGACCTAACTTGGTCCTATACATATACATATAAATAAAAGGGAAAGCAATTTTTTCTAGCTCTGCCTTCTTCGAAGTAATTAAAAAAATCAATAAAGATATTCCGAATAAAACAAGAAGCAATATATCTAAGTTCATTTTTATTTAGCTTTTCTCTTTGGCCGGAAGTTTTTGCCCCCGCAATTTTTACATAATATTTTCCGAAGTAATACTTTTTGCATTGTTGCTTTGGCTTTAGTTTTGCATTTCTTACAAATCATTACATCCTTAAACAATCTTTTTTGCGCTTCATCAAATTTTGCCATTTTATTTTACCTGCATTATTACCTTTTCATTCAGTATAATCCAATAAATTACCTGTTTTCCGTCTTGAACTTCTTCTTTTAATTCTTCCGGTATTTTAAGATCGAAAGATTCGTAAGTTTTCATATCCATAACTGTTACAAGATCTCCTTGTACAGATAGTATTTGAGCATTTTCCTTTTCTACAATTGGAACCTCTACTTTATCTCCAGTTGGATGAATCTTAATTATCTTCTTCCCTGTTATTAAACCGATTGCTGCAATTCTTGCCTTAGCATGTCCGTGTTTTCCAGTTCTAGAAATATCTATTGAAGATATTTTGCACGCAACATCGTCAAAAATTACATAATTTCCTACTTTTAATGAACCTACGTTCACAACTTTTTTATCCATTATTATGAAGGAAGGAATGCGGAGATTTATAAAATTTTTGTTTTAAAAAAATTAATTATTTTGGTAACGATAGATAGATTTTTTGTTATTTCCGAATGGATCGTAGTGTAATCCGTTTGGATCAAAGAAGAATCCTTCCTCTCCAAAATTAGCATAAGTTCTTATTAATATTGTACCTTTATCGTCGAGAAATAAAGTTATATCATCTAATCCATCTTTATTAAAATCGTTAAGAAATAGCCCACAAACATTTTCTAATCCTGGACCTCCAAAAAGAGGAACTGGCCTAGCACCCAGTTTTTCTTCTAATTTATAGATTTTTGAATCTTTTAGATAAACTAAATCTTTTTTGTTGTCTCCTGTTATTTCTCCGACATCAGAAAAGATTGGAGAATTATGAATTTCTTCCCCCTTTATAGAATTTAGTAAATTGATATACCCTGCAGTTGCTACGACTGCCATTGAAGCACCAATCATAATTTTTTTTATGTTATTCATTAGTTTGATTAAATTGAAAAGATTAATAAACTCTACCCTTTCTAATTTTCTAAAATGAATGCGAAGAAAAAAGATTTCATAAAAGTCGAATATACTGGAAGAATAAAAACAAGTAAAAAAATATTTGATTTGACAGATGAAGCATTAGCAAAAAAAGAGAACATTCATAATCCTAACCTATCTTATGGTCCTAGACTTATCTGTATTGGAGAGGGCCACTTACTAAAAGGTTTAGATGATAAATTAGAAGGAAAGAAAATAGGTAAATCTTATGAGCTTGAATTAGAACCTGAATCTGCATTCGGTGCAAAAAATCCTAAATTAATAAAGATCCTTTCTATGAAACAATTCAAAAAACACAACTTGAATCCTGCTCCTGGTCTAAGAATTAATGTAGATAATCATATTGGAGTTATCAGAAGTGTTAGTGCTGGAAGAGTTATTGTTGATTTTAATCATCCGTTAGCTGGCCAATCAGTTAAATATGATATTAAACTTATTGAAAAAGTAGATAATACTGAAGAACAAATTAAAAGTTTGGTAAATTTGAACTTATTTTTGAATGAAGGAGATTATGACTTGAAATTAGTTGGTGAAAAGTTAGAAATTTTGTCAAAAATAAAAATTCCTGAACCAATCGTTAAAAATTTTGAGAAGAATATTAAGGAACTTATTTCTAAAATTAGTGCTGTCAGCGTCGGTGTTAGGCCTGAAAAGGGTGCTGAAAAAACTAAAAAATAACTACTCAAGAATAATTAACTTTAAAAACAATAGTGCATTTCCTTTTTTAATCAAATAGCGAGGGGATAATTTTGGAAGAATCATATGCACAAAACGTGGAATTAAGTGAAAAAGGTATCGAGAAGTTCGCCAGTATAGATGAAGAATTGGAAGGACTTCTTGCAAAACAGAGGGCAAAGATTAAAGTTATTGGAGCTGGCGGTGCTGGAAACAATACTATCAATAGACTAACAGAGGTAGGTATTTCTGGAGCAGAATCAATAGCAATTAATACTGATGCTCAAGATTTATTATATACTAATGCTAATCATAAGATTTTAATTGGTAGAGATCTGACAGGTGGACTAGGTGCTGGAAGCGTGCCACAAGTTGGAGAAGAAGCTGCACGAGAGAGTGAACAAGAACTTAGAGAAGTTCTGAAAGGCGCTGACATGATATTCATAACATGCGGACTTGGTGGAGGAACAGGAACAGGAAGTGCACCAGTCATCGCAGATATAGCTAAAAAGTTAGGAATTCTTACTGTAGGAATTGTTACACTTCCATTTCACATGGAAGGACAGAGAAGATATGAGAATGCACTATTTGGTCTAGAAAAATTAGAAACAATAGTTGATACACTTATAGTTATACCTAATGATAAATTACTTGAGCTGGCACCAGACTTGCCACTTCAAACAGCATTCAAAGTTTCTGATGAGATTTTGGTAAACTCTGCTAAAGGTATTGCAGAACTTATCACTAAACCTGGTTTAGTTAATCTTGATTTTGCTGATGTTAGGACCGTTATGGGGAAAGGAGGAGTTGCTATGATTGGTGTCGGAGAGTCCGATAGCGAAAATAGAGCTGTTGAAGCTGTAGATAAAGCAATCAACAACCCATTACTTGATGTTGAGATAGGTGGAGCTAATGGTGCCTTGATAAATATCAGAGGTGGAACAGATGTTACACTTGATGAATGTAAAAAGGTTGTAGAAGCAGTTGCTGATAAATTGGATGAGGAAGATGCTAGAATAATTTGGGGAGCACAAACTTCAGAAGATTTAGAAAAAACTCTAAGTGTTATGTTGATTGTTACAGGAGTTAGAAGTCCTCAGATCTTTGGACCTTCTGATAAAAACAGTCCAGCAAAGCGAAAAGAGATAGAAAATGAACTCGGTATTGAGTTTATAGACTAAATCTTGAGAAACCTTTATATATTTCTTTTTTAATTTATTATTTTAATTACTAAGAGAGGTTTTTAAAATATGAAAAATAAACTCAATCCACTGGTTGTAGTTCTGTCCGCCCTACTTATTTTTGTTTGGGTTGGTGTGTTCTCATATACACTAAGTGTTGGAACTACAGGACATGTAGTTCATGACGTAGGCGAAGTAGAAGAGATTAATGAAATTGTTGAAGAGATTATTGAAGCTCCAGAACCTATGTTGGGTCCTGAAAGTTCAATCCCTAATTTGATTAGCATATTCATGGTTTTGACATTGTTTTTGGTAGTATTTCTGTATTTTTCTAAAAATGGGAGATAGAAACCTTTAAAAACCAGGACACTCCACCAGATATCAATTCTTTGATTATTAAAAGACAAGATGGAACACGAACAAATTAAGGAAAAAGGGAATGTATTATCTAGATTAAAAAGATTTATATTCCAATGTAAAAGAGTATTTAAGATAACCAAAAAACCTTCAAATGACGAATATAAAGTAATTGTCAAAGTTACTGGAATCGGAATCTTGATTATAGGAGCAATCGGATTCCTAATACATTTGATTTGGAAAATAGTAGATTAAAAATGGAAGAAAAAAATTTAATATTTGCATTAAAAGTAACAGCGAATAGGGAAGATCAAGTTCTTGATTTCGTTTCAGAGAATGTTATGAAAAAAGGACTGAATGTTTATAGTATTATTAGGCCACACGGCCTTAGAGGTTATATTTTTATCGAGGCAGATTCATATGATAGTGCTGAAGCCTCTTACCAAGGAGTTCCTTATGCTAAAGGTTTACTTCGTAAATCTATAAGTTACTCAGAAATAGAGCATATGTTAGAGCATGTTAAGGCTCAGATTAATGTTAAAGTTGGAGATGTGGTCGAGATTATATCCGGTCCATTCAAAGGAGAGCAAGCAAAAATTAATAGAATAGATAAGGCTAAAGAAGAAGTAATAGTTGAACTTTTTGAAGCGGCAGTACCTATACCAATTACAGTAAATCTTGACTCTGTAAAAACAATAAGAAGAGAAGGTGATGAGGAATAATAAAATGGCTAAAGAAACAGTAGATATTATAATTGAAGGTGGGAAGGCTAGTCCTGGTCCACAGATGGGTCAAGCATTTGGACCTTTGGGTGTAAATATCCAAGACATATTGGCAGAGATAAACAAAAGAACTGCAGATTTTGCAGGAATGAAAGTTCCAGTTAGTGTATCTGTTGATACTACTACTAAAGAATTTGAATTAGAAGTTGGTACACCTCCTGTTTCTGAGCTAATCAAAAAAGAACTTGTTATTCAAAAAGGATCTGGAGAATCGCACATGAATAAAGTGGGTAATCTTGCGATCGAACAAGCAATCAAAATATCTAGAATGAAAAAGGATTCTTTAATTGTTAATACTCTCAAAGCAGGAGTTAAATCTGTTGTTGGAAGTTGTATTACAATGGGTGTCCTTGTTGAAGGAAAATCTCCTCGTGATGTTGAGCAAGAAATTGATCAGGGTGTTTATGATAGTGAAATAAACTCTGAAAAAACTGATGTTAGTGACGAGAAGAGAGAAAAATTAAAATCCCAATTAAACGTTATTAAAGAAGAGTTAGATAAAGAAAAAGCAGCTCTTGAAAAAGCATCTAAAGAAAAGAAGGCTGAAGAAGAGAAAGAAGAGGAAGAATCTAGCGAAGGCGAAGAAAAATCTGGTGAAGAAGGAAAGCCAGAGGAAAAGAAAGAAGAGCCTACGGAGAAAAAATAACTCTCTAATCAAAAGATTTAAATAACTAAAAGGCAGCCCTGAACTCATGGGGCTATGGGGTAACTTGGCTAGCCTTCCGGCTTTGGGAGCCGGTGATCTCGGTTCAAATCCGAGTAGCCCCATTTTAAAGATTAAAGAAACATGGCAAAAACAAAAAATAAAGGCGAAGGTGGAAAAAGGTTCGGACCAAGATATGGTGCACCTATTAGACAGAAGATTTCTAAAGTAGAAAAGAAACAAAAAGCTCTGTATAAATGCCCACTATGTCATCAAAGAAAAGTAAAAAGAGTCTCTATAGGAATATGGAGCTGTAAAAAATGCGACACTAAATTTGCTGGAGGAGCATATTCATTTAAAGAATAAAATGGTAGTATACAAATGTTTTAATTGTTCAAAAGTTGTAAGTGAAGATTATGTTAGAAGAAGAGTTAGATGCCCTTATTGTGGATCTAAAATAATTTACAAACCTAGAGTAATTAACTCAAAAATAAAGGCAGAATAAAATGGAAATGGATAAAGAAACACAGATGGAAATAGGAAAGCTTCAAATGATTGAGCAAAAAATGCAATCAATAATTATGCAAAAACAAAATTTTCAAAGCAATATGTTAGAAGTAGAAAATGCAATCATTGAATTGAAAAATACTGAAACTGCTTACAAAATAGTGGGAAATATTATGGTCTCATCAACTAAAGATGATCTTAATGCTGAGTTAAAAGAAAAAAAAGAACTGTTTGAAGAAAGAATAAAAACATTAGAAAAACAGGAAAACAAGCTAAAAGAAGATTCTAAAGTTATTAGAGAAAAATTGGAGAAACTTTCCCCAAAAAATGAATGAAGTTATTGATATAATCGATAGATTAGGTTCCCTTGAGCGAGAAGACGGAGTTCCGCGAAATATGAGGGAAAAAATTAGGATTGCTTGTAAAGCACTTTCTGAAGAAGAGACAAGTTTAGCAATTCGAATAAATAGGTCTCTTCAAGAACTTGATGACGTATCGACAGATATGAATACTCCTTCTGATATTAAAACAATTCTTTGGTCAATAACTAGCGAATTAGAGTGCATTAAACAATAGAAATATTTATATATTTAGCGTCATTACTCCAATCATAAAAGGAGAATAAAATGGCAAAACTTTTTTCAAAATTTAAAGATAAATTTATGAGCGAATATGAAGATACAGATTTCCCAGAGGAATTTGCTGAAGACTATGTTGAATTGGATTCTAAAGGTGATACACCTAAAGCAAAAATTATTGTAAGACCTTTTGTAATTGATGATTTCGCTGATGTTAAACCTGCATTAGATGCTCTGAGAGAGGGTTACACTATCGCTTTAATAAATATAAAACCTTTGAAAGATAAAGATGTTGTTGAGTTGAAAAGAGCTGTAAATAAGCTTAAAAAAACCTGTGATGCAATAGATGGAGACATAGCTGGATTCGGAGAGGATTGGATTGTAGCTACACCTGGATTTGCAGGAGTTCATAGGGAAAACAAAGAAATCGGCAATATTGAAGAATAATAATTTCTTTTCTTTTTTTTAATTTTTTTATTATATAGAGAGTGAACTACTTTTTTAACTTAGATAAATTTATAAATATATTACTTGAAGAGAATATTAATATGGAAGAACTAAAAAATCAACCTTGTCCAATATGTGGGAAAAAAACACTTACCTTGAGACAAGAAGACTATAATATTCCTAATTTTGGAGAAGCACTTTTGTTTTCAATGAGTTGTGAAAGTTGCAACTATTCAAAATCAGATATTGAAACTTTAGAAGTGAAAGAACCTGCAAAATATACATTCACAATTGAATCCGTAGAGGATTTAAATGTCCAAGTAGTTAAATCCGCTAATGCGACTGTTAAAATCCCTCAAATGAGGATGTCTGTTGAACCGGGTAGTAATTCTGAAGGATATGTCTCAAACATAGAAGGAGTTATAACTAGATTTGAGAAAATTATAAAGGATCAGAGAGACACTAGTGAAGATAAAAGTGTTAGAAAATCAGCTAAAAACTTACTAAAGAAAATTTGGAAAGTTAAAGAAGGAGATGTTAAACTGAAAATTATCATAGATGATCCTAGCGGTAACTCTGCAATTATTTCTGATAAGGCAATTATTACTAAAACTAAGAAAAAATGAAAACATTGTTTGTTAATGCAAAATATAGTATAGATTCTTTAAAAGAATTAGATAAGATTAAAATTAAAGAAAAAAGAATTGGCATTGTTGGTACGATTCAAACTATACACTTGCTTGAACAAGTTAAAGACCATCTTGAGAGTTCTGATCACGAAGTAGATATTGTTGGACAAGTGGTAGGTTGTAATGCTAGCAATATGTTGAAGTTCAAAGATTCTGTAGATGCTTTTTTATTCATTGGTAGTGGAATGTTTCATTTACTTGAAGTTCTAGATAAGACTAAAATTGCAAAATACTATCAATTTAATCCTACAAGTGAAAGTTTTTCTTCAGTAAGTCTTGTCGAAATTGAAAAGCTTAAGAAAAAAAGAATGGCAAAATTGGCAAAATTTTACTCTTCAGATAAGATAGGTATCTTAGTGACTACCAAACCCGGCCAGGAAAACTTGAGAGGTTCATTAAAGTTTGCTAAAAAGTCAAATAAATCTAGTTATATTTTCCTAACTAATGATATTGATACTAATAAACTTGAAGATTTCTCAAATATTGAATACTGGATAAATAGTGCCTGCCCTAGACTTGAGGAAAAAGGAATTATCAGTTTAAGAGACGTTGATAACTGAATTCTTGTTGAAATTTGCAACAAAACATATATAAAACAAAAAACTCAAAGAATTGTGTAGATGGCATCGAAAAGAAAGAGGATAACATTTAGAGGATTGCTCATACTTTTTTTAGTTTTAGCAATATTTGTTATCCATTCTATAGGTGTTAAAAAAATTATTGGAGAGATTTCTAAAGCAAATCCCTATTTTGTGTTGAGTGCATTTTTTGCATTGTTGTTGGCACATATATTGAATACTATTAGATGGAGCTTATTTCTGAAACCAAAAGTTTTGAAATTTCCTAGATTATTTTTATTAACTCTTGCTGGTGCATTTATTACATTAATCACTCCCTCTGGAGGAGTGGGAGGAGAAGCAGTTAGAGGATATTATGTTTCAAAAATTGAAAAAAGGTCCCTAACAGACTCAATCTCTGTTGCTTTAATAGAAAAATTAGTTTATGGCGAATTATTAATGGCCCCTGTAATAATTTATTCTTTTATCTACATTGGTTCACAAATTAAAATACCTATAGAGATTAAGGCAGCATTTGTTTCTTTGATCATTTTAATTTCATTAGTTACTGCAATTGCTTTATTCTTGAAACACAACCTAATGGGTATGAGGAAATTGTTGGAGAAAACTATCCTTACAATCTATAAGATAAAATATTTTAAAAGGAGATTCAAAAATTTTAAATCATTTCAAGAAAAGATCCATACATCTGTCAATAAATTCTTTTCATACATAACTGAATCAATAAAAGAGAAAAAAGTATTTGGTACAGCAATTTTTCTTGGCTCAACTTCTATTTTCATGTTTTATCTTTCCTTTTATCTGATCTTCTTATCACTTGATTATCCAATCTCCATATCTTACCTAATAGTCGCCATTTCTATGGCTAAATTAATCTCACTATTGTCCCTTCTACCTGGAGGTGTGGGACTTACAGAATCAGCATTATTTGCCCTATTCATTGCCTTAGCAATTGATCCAGTTATAGGAGTTTCAGTAATCATTATTCAAAGGGCAATGTATTACCTACTTGGAATTGGAGCAGGATATTCGGCCCTAGCATATCTTGGCCTTACTCATGAAAAAAAATTTAAATAAATTCTTAGAAATAATCTTTAAAACTTTTAGTTTTGTATAACTTTTCTTTCTTTCCTAGATAATCTAAATTAGTACGGATTGCTCCGAATGCGAAAATAGCTAGTAAGACAACAATTATTGACCCAACTAAATCAAGAAGAGTCACATTAAATCCTCCAAATATTGGAAGTTCGAATAAGTATAAAGGATATGGTAAAATCATACTAATAAAACTCATTAACATTACTATACTCAAACCTTCTGCAGGACTAAAAATCGAAAATGAACTTTTGAATAACCTCCTCACATAAGTTGTTAAGAATACTTCGATCTCTAAAGTGTGATAGGCTGCAACTATCAGTAATGCGATTACTATATTCATTCCTGGTGATGCCCCCAATCCTAATAACAATGCGAATACAATTATAGTATCAAACATATGGTCTGCATAATATCCTCTTTTACTTACAGTTCCCTTGTATCTTGCTAACCTTCCATCATTTCTATCACAGAAAAAATAAATCCCAACAAGAATTATTGATCCTATAAACCAATACTTGCTGAAAGTGGTTAGATAAAAACATATACCTGCTAAAAGTCCACTTATGAAACCTATTGTCATGAGATGCCTAGGATTAATATATTCTGAGAGTTTTTTAGTTAATGCTTCTGAATACCCTGCTTTCTTTTCTAAACGATCTATAATACTTGTAGAATGAACTTGATAATCATCGCTAACTGATTCTTTCTTCTCAACCATCTCATTAAAGTTTGAATTCAATTATATATAAGTGTTCTCTAAATCAAAAAGTATAAAAATGGGGTAAATAATTCTGATATAACTATGATAGATCTTATTCAAAATACCATCACATTTTTTGGTTCTGGTTTTTTTATTATTGGATTGTTCTTTGCATCGATTATAGCAAATGCCACTATTTTATTTCCAATTCCTTTAGATCTTTTTACATTTACATTGGCAGGAACTAACCCTTATGGGAACCTTACTCCTATTATCTTCGGCCTCATCATAGGTACAGGTTCTGCAATTGGCGAATGTTCTGGATACCTTGTAGGTTTTATTGGAAGAAAGACTTATCAGAAGATTAGTAAGAAAAATCTGAAAAAAATTAATGTTACAAAAAATAAGATTTCCAGATATGGTAGTTTGTTTATCACATTAGGTTCGCTTACACCGTTTCCTTTTGATTTGATTGGTATTGCATGTGGAACACTACATTATAAATTCAGTAAATTCTTTTTGGCTACGCTAGTTGGTAAGATTATTAGATATACCTTAGTAGCATATGCTGGACTCTATTCATTTGAATTGATAGTGTGGACAATTAATGTTATTCATTAATTGAATTCCTTTCTGAATATAAATTATAAACAAAACTTATAAAAATACATAGATTTCTAAGAGATTATGAAAGTTGAAGACAAAGTAATGGACTTAGCCAAAAGAAGAGGTTTTGTTTGGGGACCTAGTCCAAATATTTACAATGGTGGTTTGAAGGGATTTTATGATTGGGGACCATTAGGTAAATTATTAAAAAATAAAGTTGAAAATGTTTTGAGGCACGGTTTTACAGGTTTTGGATTCTGGGAAGTTGAATGCCCAACTATAATGCCTAAGAAAGTTTGGGAAGCTTCCGGACATCTTGAAGGATTTAGTGATCCAATTTCTAAATGTTTGAAATGCGATTCTTATTTTAGAGTAGATAGTATCATTAATGAAAAATACCCAAGTTTAGATGTAGAAGGTTTGAATAACGAAAAATTAAGAGAAATCGTTGATAAGAAAAAGATCAAATGTCAGTGTGGTGGAGATCTTGGATCCATCGAGAACTTTGATATGATGATGAAGACTAAGATTGGGATGGATCAAGAAGCTTATTTGAGGCCCGAAACTGCAACTACTACTTACTTGCTCTATCCAGAGTATTTTAGATTCTTTAGAACTAAATTGCCTTTTGGAGTGTTCCAGATAGGTAAAGCTTATAGAAATGAGATTAGTCCTAGGCAAAGTGTATTTAGAACCAGAGAGTTTACTCAGGCTGAAGCTCAATTATTCATTTTGAAAGATCAAGAGAAAAAATATGAAAAAATTAATGACTATTCTGATGAGACCTTACCATTAATCAAACATGATTCGAAATCAATTAAAAAAGTTAAATTGAGAGATGTTGTTAAGGATAAATATATGAAAAAAGAGGCATATGCCTACATGGTTTATGTTGCTTACAAATTATACAAAGACATGGGCTTTGATGAGAAGAAAATTAGAATAATCCAACATAGTCCCGATAAATTGGTTTTTTATGCAGATGACGCATGGGATATTGAGATAAATACAGATAGATATGGTTGGATTGAACTCTGTGGAGTTCATGATAGAAAGGATTATGATCTAAAAAGACATGCAGAATATTCTAAAACTAAAATGCAAGTCTCTGGAGAAACTCCTAGGATCTTAGAAATAGCTATGGGTGTTGAAAGAACAACTTATGCATTATTGGAAAATTCACTAGTTGAAGATAAGGAAAGAGAGTGGTTAAATTTCGATAAAGGTATGGCACCTTTAGATGTTGCAATATTTCCTTTGATGAAGAAAGAAGGAATGGATGAACTAGCAAAAGAAATATTTATTGATCTCGATAAAGAATTTATTTGTACCTTAGATAATTCTGGTTCTATAGGTAGGAGATATAGGAGAATGGATGAGATTGGTACTTCATTCTGCATAACTGTAGATCAGGATTCTGTTAAGAATGGGGATGTGACTGTTAGAGAGATTGCTACTATGAATCAAGTTAGAGTTAAGATTTCTGAATTAAAAAATGTTTTTAGAGAATTGCTTAGCGGCGATTTAAAATTTGAGAAGATAAAATGAAAAATAAACAGGTAGGAGTATTATTGATAGCAGTATCTTTGTTGATAGGATTTATAGTATTTTCTTTCAATAAAGCATTGAAAGATATTGTTGCCGAATCTTGTTCCCATGGACCTTCTTGTGCAATGTGGGGAACAATTGAACTGCAAACAAATATTAGCATTGGTTTGATATTGTTCATATTAGTCATAGGACTATATTTCTTCTTCTCTGAAAGAAAATCAGGATCTAAAATTAAAACTAACAATTCTACTATTCTGAAAAAATTAAATGAAGATGAAAAATTAGTATTAGATAAGATAAATGAGGAAGAGGGTAGTATTTTCCAATCTGAATTAGTTGAAAAAACTGAATTTAATAAAGTTAAAGTCACTAGAATTCTTGATAGATTGGAAGGTTTAAGAATCATTGAAAGAAAGCGACGTGGCATGACTAATATTGTTATACTTAAATAAAGAAACTAGTTTCTTACAATTGCTTATAAGGCGTTTCACAGATTAGATATCTATGGAAACAGTAATATTGAATGTAAATGGTATGCATTGTAAAAGTTGTGAGATACTTCTCAAAGAAGAACTTGAAGATCTTGAAGGAGTTTTTAGTGCATTGCCAGACAATAATAAATCTGAAGTAATTCTAAAGTTTGATGGAACTAATGAGACACTAGATCTCGTTAGGGATACTATTAGGAAAGAGGGATATGAACTATGAAGGAAAAAATAATATACATCTCTGGTATGACTTGTAAAGGTTGTGAGAGAATAATTGAAAGATCATTGGAACATAGAGTTGAAGAAATAAATGCAAACTATGAGAAAAGCAAAGTCATAGTAAGATTTGATGAAGATAATATCACTTTGGATGAGATATTTGAAGCAATAAAACAAAAAGGATATATTCCAAAACTAACTAAACCTAAAAAAACTAAACTGCATTTATCAATTGCAGCAGGACTAGCTTTCTTGATATTTGGAGCATATATAATTGTAAAGAGTACAATTGGTTTTGATTTTTTTCCCGATTTAACGAAAGAGGCATCTCTAGGAATATTATTCTTTTTAGGGCTATTAACTGGATTCCATTGCATGGGGATGTGTGGAGGATTTGTAATATCTTATGCTACTAAATCCAAAAATAAATGGAGATCCCATTTTGGGTATGGTGCAGGTAAAACTATAGGTTATGCTGCAATCGGGGGTTTGTTTGGTTTGTTTGGATCATTCATAGCATTCACCCCCCAACTAAGAGGGTATGCTGCAATCTTTGCAGGATTATTCTTAGTAATATTTGGATTAAATATGTTGAACATATTCCCTTGGTTGAAAAAGGTTAGAATAAAATCTCCAAAGTTTTTGAATAAGTATGCTGCAGAGTCTCATAAGTCTAAAAATCCTTTTAAAATCGGATTATTAAATAGCTTACTTATCGCATGCGGACCATTACAAGCAATGTACATTTATGCTGCTGGAACAGGTAGTATGATTGATGGAGCATTGAGTTTAGCTGCATTCGGATTAGGAACATTGCCTGTATTAATCGGATTCGGAGTTATTACTTCACTAATTAGTTCGAATTCCACGAAGAAAATCTTGAAAATTTCTGCAATTGTAATAATGATACTTGGTGCAGTTATGATGAATAGAGGAGTCGCTTTAACTGGAAGCGGATATGATGCGAATAGTTTAATCAGTGGAAATCTTGTTGGATCCAATTATGATGATCTGCCTTCCGATGAAGTTGCAGTATTGAAAGAAGGATATCAGGAAATAAGAATGGATGTTCTCTATAGCGGGTGGTCTCCAAATAAATTTGTGTTACAAAAAGGAATCCCTGTTAAGTGGATAGTTAATGGTATTGAAATAACTGGATGTAATAATGCTATACAAGTTCCCAAATATGGTTTGGATTTCGATGTAACTCCTGGCGAAAAGATAATAGAGTTTACACCTAGTGAAAGTGGAACAATAGCATGGAGTTGTTGGATGGGGATGATCCCTGGCACATTTATTGTTGTCGATGATCTAGCTAATGTTTCACCAACTGAATTAGAAAAAGCAGTTCCTCCCCCTTCAGGAGGTTCATGCGGATCTAATGGAGGAAGCTGCGGATGTGGAGGAGGAAGATGAAACCTAAAACTTGCCAACTATGTGAGAAAGAGGTATATAGCGGTATGGGAGAAGGGTGTAAACTATGTGGAATGATTCTAGAATCTAAAGAAAAATTTTGTTCTACTAACTGTGAAAGAACATATGTGAATGTTAAAAAAATAAAATTTATATGATTAGGTGAATTATTAATAAAATGAAAAAAACTAGATTGAATGTCTCCGGAATGCATTGTGCAAGTTGCTCTACCTTAATAGAAAAATCTCTTAAAAAATTAGACGGAGTGAAAACTTCCAATGTTAACTTTTCTACTGCTAATGCAAATATAGAATATGATGAATCAAAGATTGATGAAAAAGATTTTATCAAAAAAATTAAAGATCTTGGATATTCTGCAGATGTGGGAAAAGATAGAAGAAAACAAGAACAGAAAGAGAAAAAAGAAATTGCTAATTTAAGAGAGAAATTATTAATCTCATCTATTTTTGCAATTCCTGCATTTATTCTAGGAATGTTTTTTATGAAAACTCCCTTGCCTCATCAAGATTATGTTTTATGGATCTTAGCAACACCTGTTCAGTTCTATATAGGGTTACAATTTTACAAAGGAACTTGGACAGCTTTAAAAAATAAATCTGCCAATATGGATACCTTAGTATCATTAGGGACTAGTGCAGCATATTTCTTTAGTGTTTATGTTGTTTTATCTGGAAATGGGCACCAGTATTTTGAAGCATCAGCAATATTGATTACTCTAGTCATATTTGGTAAATATTTAGAAGCTAAAGCTAAAGGAAAAACCTCCGAAGCTATAAAAAAATTAATGCATCTTTCTCCAAAAAAAGCAACAGTTATTAGAAATGGAAAGGAGATTGTGGTGAAGATATCTGAAATAGAACTTAACGATATTATTCTAGTTAAACCTGGTGGAAAAATTCCTGTTGATGGAATTATAGTTGAGGGATACTCTAGTGTTAATGAATCTATGATCACAGGAGAAAGCATTCCTGTTGATAAAAATGTTAATGATAACGTTATCGGTGGAACAATAAATAAACAGGGCGCTTTTAAATTTAAAGCCACAAAAATTGGAAAAAATACTATTTTGTCAGGAATTATTAAATTAATTGAGGACGCCCAAGGTAGGAAGGCTCCAATCCAGAGGTTTGCAGATAATGTTTCTGCTTATTTTGTTCCAGTTGTTATTTTGATTTCAATCTTAACATTTTCTAGCTGGTACTACCTTTTTGATGCCGAACTTTCTTTTGCATTAGTCACTGCTGTGGCAGTTCTTGTTATTGCTTGCCCTTGTGCACTTGGTTTAGCTACACCTACTGCCATAATGGTTGGCACTGGAAAAGGCGCTAAAAATGGAATTTTGATTAAAGGAGGAGATTCTTTAGAAACTGCACACAAATTAAAATATTTAATATTTGATAAAACTGGCACTATAACTAAGGGAGTTCCAGAAGTTACAGATATAATTCCTTTGGGTAATGAGGATATCTTGAAAATTGCTGCCAGTATTGAAAAAAATTCTGAACACCCGCTTGGCGAAGCAATAGTTGAAAAGGCTAAAACAGATAAGATTGTCTTGAGCAATATCTCTAATTTTGAATCAATTCCTGGACACGGAATAAGTTCTAATATTGGTAAGAAAAAATATTATTTTGGAAATCTTAAGTTGATGAAAGATCTTAAAATTAAAGTTGAAAGCGATGCTAGCGATCTTGAAAAAGAGGGTAAAACTGTTATGTATTTAGCAGAGAATAAGAAGTTAATTGGATTGATTGCAGTTGCGGATACAATAAAAGAGACTTCCGCTAGTGCCGTGAAATCTTTGGAAAAATTAGGAATTAGAGTTTATATGATTACGGGAGATAATAAAAATACTGCAAATGCGATTGCTAAAATTGCTGGAATAAAAAATGTTTTTGCTGGTGTACTGCCAGAAGATAAGGCCAAATATGTTAGAAAATTACAAAGGCATGGAACTGTAGCAATGGTTGGGGATGGTGTTAATGATGCTCCAGCTTTAGCTCAAGCAGATATAGGTATTGCAATGGGATCTGGAACTGATGTTGCTATGGAAACTGGAAATATTGTTCTAATGAAAAATGATTTGATGGATATCTCTAAAGCAATAAAATTAAGTAAGGTTACTATGACTAAAATTCGTCAGAATATGTTTTGGGCCTTATTTTATAACTCTCTTGGAATTCCAATTGCTGCAGGAGTTTTATATCCGTTTACTGGTTGGTTATTGAATCCAATGTTAGCAGGCGGCGCAATGGCCATGAGTTCTGTTAGTGTAGTAATGAATTCATTATTGTTGAAGAAGAAAAAGATATAGAAAGATTTATATATAACATATGATACACATATCATATGATTGATTTAACATATATGGGATTTTTCAAAGCTTTGTGTAACGATACAAGGTTAAGCATAGTATTAAGTCTAAAAGATAAACCTAAAAATGTTAGTCAATTAATATCAGAATTAGATATGGAACAAAGTAGGATAAGTCACAATTTACAATGTTTAGAGAAAAATGGGTTTGTTACGGTAAAACAAGAGGGAAAACAAAGGATCTATTCTTTAAACAAAGACACTATTGAACCAATTCTAAAAGCTGTAAAAAAACATACTGAAAAATATGGATTAAATTCATGTTAATGGAAACTAAAAATGGAAACTAAAACAGAAAAAAATTTGAAAGCTGCATTTGCAGGTGAAAGTCAAGCAAGAAATAAATATACTTATTTTGCTAAAGTTGCAAAAAAAGAAGGGTACCACTACATCTCAAAAGTTTTTGAAGAGACTGCAAATAATGAGATGCAACATGCAAAAGATGAATTTAAATTATTAAATGGAATTAATGATACTAAAACTAATTTGAAAGCTGCAATTGAAGGAGAGCATTATGAAACTGAAGATATGTACCCTACATTTGCAAAAGAAGCTAGAGAAGAAGGAAATGAAGAAGCTGCAAAATTATTTGAAGATATTGGTAAAACTGAAAAACATCATGAAGAAAGATATGAAAAACTTCTAAAAATGGTTGAAGATGGAACAGTGTACAAAAGGGAAGAACCAATAAAATGGAAATGTAATAAATGCGGGTACATTCATGAAGGAACTGAACCTTTAGATGAGTGTCCGTCCTGCAAACATAAAAAAGAATATTTTGAGCCAGAAGATATGGTCAGTTTCTAAGGAGAAAAAATGACAGAAAAAAAACAAATATACAAATGTCAAATTTGTGGCAACATTGTCGAAATACTGCATGAGGCTTCGGCCCCACTCTTTTGTTGTGGTGAACCTATGCAAGATATGAAAGAAAATACAGAAGATGCTTCAAATGAAAAACATATACCAGTAATTGAAAAGGTTGAAGGTGGCGTAAAGGTGAAAGTTGGATCTATTGAACACCCTATGGATGAAACACACTATATTGAATGGATAGAAATAACTTCTGACAATAAAAGCTATAAAAAATTCTTGAAAGTCGGAGATAAACCTGAAGCAGAGTTTAAGATAGATTCAGAAAATGTTGTTGCAAGAGCATATTGTAACCTTCATGGATTGTGGAGATCAGAATGAAAATAAAATATGATAAATTTGGACCAGAAAAGATAATACAAGTATATGATCCTAAAACTGGCATGAGGGGCATTACGGTAGTACACAATACTGCCCTTGGACCTGGAAAAGGAGGAATAAGAATGACTCCAACTGTAGATGTTGAAGAGGTGTATAGATTAGCTGAAACTATGACTTGGAAAAATGCATTAGCAGATATTCCTTTCGGTGGTGCAAAATCTGGAATTATAGCTGATGATAGAAAGATTGGTCAGGAAGAAAAGGATGCAATTGTTGCATCATTTTCTAAAGCGATAAAAAATGTTACTCCAGAGTTATATATTGCAGGACCAGATATGAATATGGCAGAGCATGAGATGGAAATCTTCGCTAATGCTAACGGAGATAAAAAATCCTGTACAGGTAAACCTGCAGAAATGGGAGGATTACCTCATGAGCTTGGAAGTACTGGTTTTGGAGTTTATCATTCCACTTTAGTTGCTATTGAACATCTTGGATTAAAATATGAAGAAATAAGTGTTGCAATTGAAGGATTTGGAAATGTTGGAACTTTCTTAATGAAATTCTTAACAGAAAAAGGAATTAGAGTTGTAGGAGTTTCAGATTCAAAAGGAACTATTTACAATAAAGAAGGATTAGATTATGATAAACTAATTGAAGTTAAAGAAGAAAGTGGTTCGGTTATTAATTATGAAGAAGGAGAAAAACTAGAATCTAAAGACCTATTAGCTTTAGATGTTGAGATCCTAATTCCTGCAGCTATTCCAGATTTAATAACTAATGAGAATAAAAATTCAATAAAAGCGAAGATTATACCTTGCGGTTCTAATCTTCCAATAACTGAAGAAATAGAGGAAGAATTTCATAAAAAAGGAATTTTAGTTATTCCAGACTTCGTTGCAAATGCCGGAGGAGTTATTTCATCTTATGTCGAAACCATAGAAGGAACTCCTGAAAAAATGTTTGAGATAGTAGAAGAGAAAATTACTACAAATACTAAAGAGATGTTAGAGAGATCTAAAGAAAAGAACATAAAGCCAAGAGATGCATCTATGGAAATAGCTATGGAAAGAGTGGAGGCAGCTAGTAAAAATGTATGATGTCTTAATTATTGGTGGAGGGGCAGCAGGACTAACTGCAGCACTATATACTGGAAGAAAAAAACTGAAAACAGCTATACTTACTATAGATGTTGGAGGACAGACTCTTTTAACAGATAATATTGAAAATTATCCTGGTGTTGATCCTATGCAAGGTTCTAATTTAATGTCTAAATTTAGAGAACAGGCAGAAAAATTTGGATCTGAATTTATTTTTGGCGAGGTAGATCACATTATCAAGAAAGAAGATGGAAATTTCCAATTAAACTTATCTAATGGTGAAACTTATGAAAGTAAAACTGTTATCCTTGCTTCTGGAAAAACTGCAAGAAAATTAGGGATTCCTGGAGAGGCTAAATTTATGGGTAGAGGAGTTTCAACTTGTGCTACTTGTGATGCGGCTTTTTTTAACAAGAAAACTGTTGCAGTTATTGGTGGTGGAAACTCTGCTATGGATGCGGCAATACTCTTAGAAAAATTTGCAGATAAAATTTATTTAATTCATAGAAGAGATGAATTTAGAGGAGACGAGATTACAGTAGATAGAATAAATAACTCCAAAAGGATAGAAACTGTTCTTGATAGCATTCCAAATGAAGTATCTGGAGAAGATATTGTTGAAAAACTAGTTGTTGTGAATGTTAAGACTAAAGAAGAGAAAGAATTGAAAGTTGACGGAGTGTTTATAGAGATCGGATATGAATTGAAAACAGATTTTGTTGAAAAACTAGTTGAACTCAATGAAATTGGAGAAATTAAAGTAGACGACAGATGTAGAACTTCATTACCTGGATTTTTTGCTGCAGGAGACGTAACAACTGTTCCATTTAAACAGACTATTATTTCTGCAGGAGAAGGAGCAAAAGCAGGTTTAGAAGCTTACAGATATATTCAAGGAGATAAAGCAAACGTTTCCATAGATTGGAAATAGGAGAGATAAAAATGGTAGAAAATTTAACAAAAGAAACATTTAAAGACAAAATATTTAATTACGAAAAGAATAAAGATTGGAAATATGAAGGAGATATTCCTGCAATAGTAGATTTTTATGCAGATTGGTGCGGACCATGTAAAATGATTGCACCTATCCTAGATGAGTTAGCTGAAGAATACAAAGGGAAAGTTAATATCTATAAGATTAATACTGAAGAAGAGCAAGAGCTTGCAGGAATATTTAATGTTATGAGTATCCCAACATTATTGTTTATTCCAGTTGATGGGGAACCTAGAATGGCGAGAGGAGCCTTACAAAAACAAGAATTTGAAAGTAAGATTGCTGAATTTTTGTTAAAAAAGAAGGATTAATTTTTCTCTGAGTTAACTCAGAGATTATTTTTTTTTATTATTACATAACTTATATCATCTTCAGGCCTATTGAATGAGAGAAGATCTTCTTTTATTCCCGAGAAAATTTCTTTGGAAGTATATTCTTTTAATTCTTTTAATTTTGATTCTAATCTTCTTGGAACATATTTTTCCCCTCTTGAATTAGCATGATCACTAAGACCATCAGTATAAAGAATCATAATATCCTCATTATCCATTAAATCGATCTCATTCACAGAGTATTTCTCCTTGAATCCCATAATTGAATCAGAACGAGATTTATCTATATCTTCTATAGATGGAACAATGCCTATTGGGAAATAATTAGTTATCCTATCTTCACTAACCTTCACCAACTTATCTTGATTATTTGAAAATAGTAAAGGTGCACTGTGTGCTGCAGAAATGAATCTGAATTTTCCAGAATTAGAAATTTCTCCATAAATCATTGTGATAAATTTGTTTAAACTTGAAGAATTGTAGAATCTTGTGTTTATGTTCTCAAATAATTTTGTAGTTATTTCTCCATTATTATCTAACTCGTATAGTGCCCCAATAAAGAACGATTGATGAAGCATTGCTGCAAGAAGCGAATCTGTAGTTTGATGGCCAGCAACATCTGCTAATAGTATTCCTGCCCTCCTTTTATTTTTCTCTAAATTCTCTGCAATTTTGAGATTTCCAGCACCCTTTGCAATATTTATCCGTTCTTCCAAATCATATCTTTGATTAAAATCAACATATGCTATATGGTCTCCACCAACATCCCCTGCCAAGTGAATAGATTCGCCATAAATATCAATATTCTCCAATTTAGGAGAGTCTTCTGCTTGAGGAACTAAATTTTCAGCAATTGATTGAAAGTTGTTTAATTCTTCATTTAGATACAAGATGTTATTGTTCAATTCTTGTTTTGTTATGTCCATTTTTTTGAAATTTTCGAGTATTTTTGCATATGTTCGCCTTATAAACTTATCTATTACAAAGGCTTTGCACATTAAATAATCTCTAAACCGATCTGCACAATAAATAGCTGTTCTGCACATTAAATAGAACTTATAGAATTATGCTATTTTTACACCCTATTTTACAAAAAACAGT
>CAZCDH010000009.1:0-24515 GCA_964497715.1 Candidatus Woesearchaeota archaeon
AATATTTTGGGCATTGTAGACCTGCTAGATATTTAGATTTAGTTAAGAGTGTCATGAGAAGTTAAACTTTAGATTAACTTATAAGTTGTTTGGTAGAGTGTGGCAAGGAAAGATTTTTATAGTTTGGTAGGTTCCTAAATTTGTTTTAAAACTTATTGGAGGTATTAAAATAAAATGGATTTGACAAAAATTGTTAAAAACAGTGAACCTGTAAGTATAAAATGTGATAATTCTTACATGGTTGAAAAAAGTGCATATGATGTTAAAGAAACAGAATATGAACTATTTAGTGAACAGTATTTAGAAAAACCGGTTATTTCTGGAAATCAGGAGATGGCTATAAGTCCTACTGCTTGCTCAATAAAAGGTGTTCCAGTAATTGATGATTTTTAATTTTTTTTCTTTTTTATAAAAATGAAAAATGTATTGATATTAACTCATGAAGATGATCCCCATAGTAAGTCTGTTTGTAATTATTTTGATAAACAAGGAATTAATTATTTTGAAGTACTAACTGATAGATTAATAGAGGATTATAATTTAACTTTTAACCTTTCTAATGGAATTTTCCATTTATCTGATTCAGAAAGACAAATCGAAATAAATGAAGATTGGAATATTTGGAATCGAAGAGTAATGGATCCAACTATGCCTTCAAAAATACATAAAGAATTAGAGGATATTGTTTATACCGAAACTGAGAGAACTTGGCAAGGCATGTTATTTAGTCATCGTGGAAAAGTTATAAATCGTCCGCAGGCAAATTTTAATGCTAATAATAAGGTGGATCAATTATTGTTTACTAGTAATTATGGTAATGGGATAAAAGTTCCAGAAACTATCTTAACAAATAATCCTACTGATTTTAAAAAGTTTTATTCAGAATTATCAAAAATTTCTTTTAAATTGCTAAGGGCGCCAATAGTCAAGACTAGTGTGAAAGATGAATATTTAACTTGTTATAATAATGTCGTGACTGATAAACATATAAAACGTGCTGAATTAATAAAAAATAATCCTTCAATGTTTCAAGAGTATATAGAAAAAAAATATGAAATAAGGATTACTGCCCTTGAAGATAAAGTTGTTGGAATAAAAATTGATTCTCAGAATTCAGATTTATCAATAGTAGATTTTAGGAGATATGATTTTGATAATGTTTCATATGAAAAAATCGATCTTCCAAAAAATGTAGAAAATTTTTGCTTAGATATGTTGAAACATTATGATTTATCCTTTGGAGAATTTGATTTTATAAAAAATAAAAAAGATGAATATGTGTTTCTTGAAATAAATCCTAATGGTCAATGGTTATGGTTAGAACTCCAATCAGGATATAATCTTACAAAAGATGTAGCGGAGAATTTATTATGAGTTTCTCTGAATTTTTAAAAGAAAAAGTTGAAAATAAAAAAATAGTACTTATAGGTGAGATTCATGGTACAAAAGAGATCCCAAAATCTTTAAGTGAATTCTTTTCTAGATATGCCAAAGATACTGATTTCAACATTGGATTAGAAATATCTTCGGATAATCAAGAAAAAATAGATAATTTTCTTTCTTCTGGAGAAGATTCACAAATTAAAGATATTTTTTACAACATATTTGAAAATGATGGGCGCAGAACATTAGAATATTTAGAGTTGATAAAAGAAATTTATAATTTAAATAATAAATATAATAGAAAAATAAAAATAATCTGTGTAGATATCAGTGAAGACTTTAAATCAGAAGATTTCCAAAATGATAGAGAAACAAAAATTGCAGATAATATAATTAATTCTTTGGAAAAACAAACTTTTGTAATTTTAGGAGATATTCATGCTTCAAAAAAGATATTGGAGTTTTCAAATCTAAAAATTATTCCAACTGGATATATTTTATTTAAAAAGTTTAAAGATTCATTTGTTAATATAAATATGGTTCCAAAAGAAGGAAAATTCTATAATCTTACAATAAAAGAAATAACATCTGATTTGTTACCGGAAATTAAGAATAATTATGATTATGAGTATTATTTAGATTCTGTTAATCCTGCAACAATTTTAAGTGAATAGATCATTTTAGGAAAGATTTTTATAGTTTTTCTAACAAATTATTTGAGATGGTAACTAAATATCTTTGCAGACGAGCCCCTTCAAAGGAACAGCAAATACTCACTAAAAAATCTATAGCGTTTGAATTGGAATCTGATGAAAATAAAAAAAAGAAATTAAAAGAAGAAATAGAGGTTTTATCCAAAAAAATTAAGGACAAATGGAAAAAATTTAGTGAAGAAGGAAGATACTTTGATGATGAAGGTGGGGAACTAACTGGCAGCAATAAATGTGATGTATGTAAGGTAAGAAAAGCAAAATATATCAGAAAAAATGATCCGGCTCTCATAAAACAGATAGAATATGATTCCTATATAATCTTGTGTGAAACTTGTCTAAAAAAGGGCAAATATAAATTGATAAAGTGAATACTATTTTTAGTTAACTTTTTATATTCCTATTTTATTAAGATATTATGAAAAAGAGGATTTTATCGTTTGTGTTAGTGTTTCTTGTAATTGGTGTGTCTATTGGAGTTTCTTCTGATGCACTATTTAGTAATGTGAAAATACCTAGAGTCGAGGAGATTGTCTCCACATCAGAGCTATCGGAAGAAGGAGTTACTAGATATGTCTATGGTTCTGGATTGGTTGCTAGTGTTAAAAATTCTGAGATTAAATATTATCATTCTGATAGGGTTCAGAGCAATCGTTTGATAACTGATTCTAGTGGTGATGTTGATAAAGAGTTTAAGTCTCTTCCTTTTGGCCAAGAAATAAAAAATGAAGGAGTGAGATATTCGTTCGCAACTGGAAAGGAACTAGATGAGTCTGAGTTGTATTATTTTGGCGCTAGATATTATGATCAAAATTTAGGAAGGTTTACTAGTGTAGATCCTGTGAAAGAAAATGAACCTTATAGTTATGTTAAAAATAACCCGTTATATTATGTTGATCCGACTGGAATGCAAGAAGAGATGGGATGGTTTGGTAAAACTGTTGATTTTTTCTTAGGATTAGTTTCTATGGATAAAGAATCTAGGATGGCTAGACATCAGACAAAATTGAGTGATTCAAAAGATTTCATTATGTCTCCTAATGTTCTTGGAGGAACTGAAGGAGAAAAAAATCCTAGAAGAAGTTTGGGATCTATTACAGATCAGATGAATAAAGCAGATAAAGGTACTTTTAGACATTTAGTAGATGAAGAACTTGTCCAAGGAGTACTTGAAGGATTAGTAGAAGAGGGCTCAGTCGAATTTGGGTGGACAGATGTTGGGATTACTGAAGAAAATGCACGTAGAATTTTAGAAGGAGATTATGATGAGGATGAGTGGTATGATCTTTTTTATGGTGGGAATGAATACTATCGTTCTACTACTATCTTGGTTCCTGAGAGTGAGGAAAAAAGAACTAGTTTGAAAGTTATTGACCCAACTAGTACGTTCGGAAAAATTAAAGAATTTTTTACTGGAGTTAAACAAAAACGTGTTATTGAAACTAGAGTTATTCCAGCTTATAAAATAGAAGGGGTTCGTCAATTAAATACAGTACCACCAACTGAAGGAGATTATCAATTAGCTTTAAGAAGGACATATCGAGCTATGGGTGTTGAGAGGGGTGGAGATTAGAGTTTTAATCCTGTAAAAGAGTATATGATTGCTTTTGGTTCTTCGACAAACCAATAATTTAATTCTTCCTTGAGTTTTGTATCGTGATCGCAGTGTTTATCATAAAGGTGGTAGAGTTCATGCCTTACCATCTTTCTATTTGCAAGAAATCCTCCAAGAAAGATATATTGATTTTCTAAACCTCCACCATATGCAGACCATCCTTCAATTTCGTCTTCAAGTTCGCATTTTATTATATCTGTGTTCATCCCAAGGTTTGTTGCCTCCTCATAGACTATTTCTTCTAGCTCTTCTTGCGAATCTATTCTCTCTAGTGCGAAATTTGATAGTATATCTGTTGCAAATAATGTAGGATAGGCTATAGCTCCTGCTAATAAAGTTCTCTTAATCCCTTTCTTTATTGTTGAGAGTGTCATGTGCTTGCAATATATTTTTCTTTTATAAAGGTGTTGTTTTTAATCATTAGGCAGTAATAACATATATTTAGCAAACGTTTTTATAAGGATAATATTAATTATGAGTATGTTCAAAAGAGGAATTTCGCCATTAATTTCTACAGTCTTGTTAGTAGGATTTACCATACTCCTTACAAGTATTATATTTTTATTTGTTCAGAGTGTTTTTGATAATGCAATTGAAGACAATAATATTACTAGTTTTAGTTGTTCTGCAGATGTTAGTCTGAGTTATCGGGATTTTTGTATTGATAATGAAAGTGTAAGATTAAATATTGAGAATAATGTTGGAACTCCACTAGATAATTTTATTTTCCTCGTTTTTGATGATTTGGGAACTAGTTCTATAAACACTTCTGTTGGACTTGGACCCTATAGTTCTACAAATTTTTATTTCCCTTATGATTTAGCTAGAGTGTATGATAAAATAGAGATCTACCCAATTTTAATTAGTGATGGAAAGATACTGTCTTGTTCAGAAAGTCCGATTAATATAAGTGGTTTGGTTAATTGCAATTCTTCCAGTGTGTTCTGTGGAGATAATTTTGTTAACCAAATAACTGAAACTTGTGATGGGGTTGATCCTGGAATTTGTAGCGTATATTGTGATAGCTTTGGTGAAACTTATGATTCTTGTGACGATTATGATTCCAATAGTGATGGGAACTTCTGCGAGTGTGTTTGTTCTGGAGGAATCCATGCAAGTCCTCCAATAACTTTTGAGGTTTTGGGAGGAGAATTTGGAGAAGACTTTTGGTATCCACTTATGCTAACTGTTGAAAATAAGAATGTTACAGATATTCATGGATTTAAAGTATTAATTAGTGGATCCTCTGGTAGTGAGGAGTATTTGCATAGTCAGAATGTTCTTTCTGGAGATACTGGAACTCTGAATATATTTCATAACGCTAAAATTAGAGTTATTGATTCTGTCGAATTAACTCCAGGAATTAAAGAGAGTTTGAGCGATGGTTCGGTTAACTGGACTTGGTATGATGAAGATAAAGAGAGCTATTCGAGTATTGTAGATAATTCAGACTGGATGAGTGTACTTGGTTATTGGACATTTAAGGAAAGTTCTGGAGATGAGATTTATGATCGTTCACCTTATAATTCTGTTTGTAGGGTTGATCCTGATGGGACTCCTGTGTGGAAGGAAGATAAATATTGTTTGTTTGGAAGATGTTATTATCTCGATGGTGCTCATGAGGGTTTGAATTGTAGTGCTCCGACTCATTTTGATACAGAAGTTAGTGATGAAATTACTATTGAGGCTGTGATTAGGCCGTGGAGAATAATGGATAGTCTTGGAGTTGCCAAAAACAGATTGATTGCTTCTAAATATCATAATGATACTCAAGGTGAAAGATCTTGGATATTTAGATTGGATGAAGATCTTCAAAATTTATATTTCAGGATCTATACTGAAAACTCTGTAGGTTCAGAAAGTTCTAGAACTATTGAATTGAATGTGAGTGAAGGAGATAGTTTGCTAACTATCGGAGCTATATGGCATCATGTTGTTGCACAGTATAGTAATAATTTGAATATTATGAGATTTTATATCGATGGTGAATTGGTTAAGGAACAATCTTTTGGGAGTTATGATAGGCCAATAATTGATTCTCCTATCTCAGATATTATGATTGGAGATTGGCAAACTTGGGGAGGAGATACATTTAATGGACGTATGGAATCTGTTGCAATTTATAATGAGTTTATTGACGAATCTAGAATAAGAGATCATGCTAATTCTTTGTTTAGTTTAGCAAACTGTCCTAGGGAGAAAAAACTAAATGAGCCTGATTATTGCGAACATTTGGGACATTTTGGAATAAATAATTCTGCAGATATTAGTTATCATAGTGGGGATTGGTATGTAAATGATAGTAAATATTATGGAGTTAAAGAGTATATTAATTTTTCAAATCTTTCTAATTGTGATGTTGCAATCATGGCAGTTCATGGAGGTTCTATGGAAGTTGGAACTGAACAAATGGCAAGATATATCTATGAAGGATTGAAAAGTTTTGGACAGGATGTTGCACTTTGGGTTTATGGTTCAAGGAATACTGGATGCAGTATGTGTGGTATTGATTGTGAAGAATCGTGTCATCATGTCACTAGTGGCGCAATGGATCCTAATTGTGATCCTTATTTGAAAGAAATTTTGAGTGAGTGTAAAATTGGAATTGCATTGCATGGTTGTGATAGTGGTTGTCAGGCTGGTGCAAATACTAGTGGGTTAGATCCTGTTTTAATTGGTGGAAGATCAGATTATCAGCTAAAACAATATGTTGTTGATGCCTTGAATAGTAGTGTTGGTGAGGATTATTACTTAGTAAATTTTGATGATATTCAAGATTGCAAGTTTTATTTTGATGAAGTATCTTGTTATCGTGGTGCCGATCATTGTAATATAGTTAATCAATTTCCCAAATTTAATGAACTTTATGGTTTGCCTGGTATACAACTTGAAATGCCACTATCTATGCGAGTAAATGCTAGTGTACTTTTATCTGACTCAGAGTGTGATATGGCTAATCCTCCTGCAGGATGTTTTAGTAGATTCGAGAATGAGAATATTGGGGGAGATACTTTGCTTGCCTCTGAAGCTTATATTTCTGCTATTAATGATTATATAAGTTATAAGGGATGGTAGAAATGTTTTTATAGTCTCTTTTAACTATCTATTTTATGGAAAATTATCTAGAAAACATATTAGAGGTTGTAGATACATTAAAAGGGCATGATGAAGTTTCTGAGATTATTGATTTGAAATATAAGATTTTAGTTTGTAAAACAAATTATGATGTTTCTGAAAAAAACTTCAGTGAGTGTTATTGTATCTGTAGTGATTGTGATTGTACTGGCGATTTTTGTGATAATTGTTAATTTTTTATAATTAATATTTGGGCAAAGCTAGAGTACATAGAATAGAGTAGGATATCTTCTGTTATCTCTTTTTTGAATCCTAATGGATCCATAATTCTAAATTTATTTTCATCATAATCTTCTATTACTATATAATGTAGTGAATTTGCAGAGTGTTTTCCCATATAGATTTTTGGCCTTACTCTTGCAATAACTGGGATTCCCTTGTCTATATAATTTTTTATATCTTTAATTGAAGGTATCTTTATTTTTATCTCTCCTCCTTCCCTTAGATAGTTTAGTGCGCTATCAGAAGCGTGTTTAGCACTGTACATATATTTATTTTTCAAAAGATATTCTTTAACATCCGTTATATCAAAAGTAGAATAAAGAAAATAATTATAATCGATTATCTCAACATCAAATCCTAATTTTATTGCTGAATAACCTAGATCATATATCCAATTAGTTCCTTCTCTGATTTTATTATGTTCAGATATTTCAATTTCAGAATATTTTTTACCATAGAATTCAAAAACAGATTTTAAAGATGCTACTCCACAAGATTTGTCTGTTTCTCCTTTGATTATTGGTAAATCCATAGCTTATTTCTATTTTAAAGAACTTATATATGTTTTGATAGTATTGATATATGAGAAGCTTTATATATTTTAAAAGATATACTTTTCGATGGTAAAACTTAAGACGACATGGTTAGTTACAAATTATACTTGTGATAATCATTGTGATTGGTGTTATGCCGAAGATAACGAATGCGATAAGAACATAATAATGCCAAAACAGTTAGCTTTTGAGTCTATAGACTTCTTAGATTCTTTAGATGTAAAAAAAATAATATTGATTGGAGGAGAACCTACAGTTTATCCTCATATAATCGATACACTAAGGTATGCTAAGAGTAAGGATATAAATATTGGAATGGTTAGTAATGGAAGAACTCTAAAAAATAAGGAATATTTAGAACAATTATTTGATGCAGGACTAGGTGGGGCTAGCATTTCAATTCAAGGATCTAATCCAGGAGTTCATGATTCAATAACTAATGTTGGAGGAAGTTTTGATGATAGTGTGAGAGGTATAAAAAATTATGGGGAACTGAAAACTCCAATTAGTACATCTACTACTATGTGTGAGAAAAATGTAGAAGATCTTGAAAATATTGTTGGTTTTTTGTCAGATCTTGGTGTTGAAAAAATAGGGTTTACTACTTGTACTAATTCTCCAGGTTCGAATCAAAATAATGATATTATTAGTCCAACAAGGGCTGCAAAACTAATTGAAAAACTATATACTCTTGGGAAAGAGAGATCTGTTGAAGTTAGATCGATTACCCCCTTGCCTCTTTGTAATGTTGATGAAAAAATAAGAGAGGAAATGTTAGAAAAAGGAGTATTGAATTATAGTTGTCAGATGTACCGAGGTTCAGGTTTAGCAATAGATCCTACAGGAAATATACTTCCTTGCGTTCATTGGTCAAACTATCCTATTGGAAATATTAAGAAAGAGAATAAACTGTTAACTCCTGATGAATTCAATGATTTTTGGTTTAATGAAAATAAATTGCCTTCTAGACTTAGAAAAGAATTGTGGAAATATCCTTCAGTTAAATGTAAGAAAGATTCTAAATATTGGGGAGAGTGTATTGGAGGTTGCCCAACTTTTTGGTCAGATTTTACTCCAGATCTTGAGATCAAAGGATTGCCTTAGGAAAGACTTTTATATCTCTTTTTTTATTTTATTTTTATGACTTCTTTACACTATGTCTATATGGTTGAATGTTGGAATGGTGCCTATTATACTGGTTACACCATCAATCTAGACGAAAGGATGAAGAAACATAAAGGTGGCAAAGGTTCTAAGTATGTTAAATCAAAAGGTTTCAAAAAACTAGTTTATTATGAAGAGTATCAAGACAAAATAACTGCTATGAAGCGAGAGTATGTTTTGAAAAAATCTCCAAGAGCTTACAAAAAAGAGTTGGTTAATTCTTTTAACAAATAATCTTATTTCTTCAATTCAATTTCTTCTATTCTCTGTCTATCCACTTTTTTTATCTTTATTTTAATGTTATCTATCTCGGTTTTGTCATTCTTCTTTGGAATTCTTTCTAAGTGGTCTAAAATTAATCCACCTATAGTGTTAGAATCTTCTCGTTCTTCAAGAGAGAGTTTTAATTTTTTGTTAATGATATCTAGTTCTGTGCTTCCTTTTATTAGGTATTTATTTTTGCCAACTTTTTTGATTAACTTTTCTTCACTATCTGTTTCATCAAATATCTCTCCAACTATCTCTTCTAATAGATCTTCAAGAGTTACCAATCCCTCTATTCCTCCGTGTTCTTCAACAACCATTGCAATGTGAATTTTCTTGTTTTGGAATTCTTTTAAGAGAGTATCAATTTTCTTATGTTTTGGAACAAATAATGCAGGTCTCATAACATTTTTCAAACTAATCTTTCTTTTACCTTTGATATATTTAATTAGATCTTTTACATAGAGTATCCCTACAATCTTATCTATATCTTCTTTGAATATTGGAATTCTAGAAAATCCAGATCCCTTTACTGTGTCCAGTATATCTTTTTGTGTGGAATCTATATTTAGTGCAATAATCTCTGTTCTCGGAGTCATAACTTCCCAAGCATGAATATCATCGAATTTGAAAATTTTATGAATCATCTCTTCTTCGATTTTATTAATTGCCCCTTCTTCTTGGCCCAGAGATACCATTGTTTTAATTTCTCCTTCTGTGATCTCATCACCTTTTCCTTTTCCTGTAAATGATTTTGCTATAAGTTCAAACAATTTTATTATTGGATTAAATATTATTTCTAGTATGTAAAGAGGTTTTGCTGCAAAGAGTGCAACTTTCTCTGTGTGTTTTACTGCGAGAGTCTTTGGAATTATTTCTCCAAAAGTTAGGATTAAAAATGTCATGACTCCTGTCGCTATTCCAACACCTTTACTTCCGAATAAGTCTATTGCTATAGCTGTTGCAAAAGAAGCACCGAATATATTCACTATGTTGTTTGCTATTGCTATATTTATCAGAAGTTTGTGTGGCCTTTCTCTTAATTTTCTAAGAGTTTCAGAACCTTTTCTTTTTTGCATTACTAACTGCTTAATCTTTGATTTATTTATAGAAATAAGCGCTATTTCACTGCTCGAAAAAAATGAGGATAGTAATAAAACTATAGATAATATTAGTATTTCTATGATCATGTATTTTGCACCTATACATTGATAATATCTCGGAAGTTTATAAGTTTTTTTATAGTGATTAGTTAGTTTTATAAGTTATCATAGAGTCCTATTTTTATGGTAGACGATTTAGAAAAAAAAGTTTCTAAAACTTATTTTGGAGCTGCAAGTTTAGTGATTGTTGGAGGAGCTATTGCAGGCGGAATTATTGGTGCGATTACTAGTCAGGTATTATCTAAAGATCTCGCGAATTTAGCTTATGATCTGAATATCCAGTGTAGTGAAAAAGATGTTAGTAAGGGTCTTATTTATGGTGGAACCTTTTTTGGTGCAATATCTAGCGCAATAGCTAGTTATGGATTTAATAAGAAAAAATAGCAATGGTGCGCATATCAAATCGCATCAACGCCTTAATTTTCTTTTTTTATTTTTATATTCTTAGGAAAAATATACCAAGTTTTCATATCTTCTTGGATTAGATTATCGTCTGTTGAGAAATCTACGAATTTTGTCCGATCTTCTGATAGAACATAACGATCCCTAATTCCATCTAGATCAAAGTCTTCCTTGTAAAGGCCTTCAATTCCACCATGGTTATCTATAATATAATTTGCCAATAAGTATGGACTATCTGTTTTTATCGAGTATATCTCTCCAGAATTAGTTTGTATAGTGTCTGGTTTTGAGATTGTACACTCTTGGCCAAAGTATTTTTTAATAGAAGTGAAAGTGTGATCTATTTTTGTATTATCTTCTGCTATAGCGGATGTAGATATCGCTGCTATCCCTAATCCTAGTTTGGTTATTAGATTCATTTGTTGTATTCTATGCCTCTAACTCTTAACTCATTTACTAGAGAATCGTATTTTATATGATAGTCTTTATCCCTTTCTACTCCAAAAAAGAACGTACCATTATCGTTGTTTACTAATTCTTCTAATAGTGTTTCAACTTCTGAGTTTAACATACTATATACTCTGTTTTCTTCAAAGAAATTTTCTTTTGTTAGGTAACATGAAGTTAAATAATTCTCTCTTGCTGAACTAATATTATATCCTATACTCTGCATGCTCAGTTCTCTGAATCTATCTCTCATTTGTTCGATATCCATATATTTGTGAATTGAAAATATTATATAAAATTAACTAAAACTCAAATCTACTATCTATTTCTTGAACATAATGTTTAATAATGGAAGAGTACGATTATTTATTAAGAAAATGGTAAATGTAAATCCTGTAGATATAATATTTATAAAAAATAATCAGACATTATTAGTGAAGAGAGCAGAATCTGAAGAGAATAATCTTTGGTCTATTCCTGGTGGTGCTGCAGAAGAAGGTGAAACTTTTGAAACTGCATTAAAAAGAGAGATTAGAGAGGAATTGAATTGTAGTATAGGAAATTATCAATATTTTAAATCTTATTTTCTAAAAATTAATGATAAAAAGTCTGCCAGAACAGTTTATTTTTATGGAGAATTAGAAGGTGAGATTAAATTGAACGATGAACTTAAAGAATATTCTTGGTTTGATTTGAATGATCCAGAATTGTTGGAATTAAGTTTTGCATTTGATCAAAAAAATGTTATCTTAGATTTTATTGAATTTATGAAAAAGAAAACAGAATAAATTATTTGTGAACTACCATATCTTCTAGAGTCCATTTTCTGTTCCCTTCTAAATCATCTGCTGCTAAAGTCCTGTACATACTATCTCCCTCTTTATGTAGATCTGTTTAGAGTATATATGGTCCAGATTGAGTCATTCTGTAAAAATTACTAAGATTATCAACTTCCCCTCCTTGCGCATACCAAGGGATAACCGAATATTCGGAATCTAAAGAAAATGTAACTCTTATACTATTGTCCGATAGGTCCTGAATTCTTAATTCAATTCCGCAAGTCGAATCATCAGTTGTTAGAGAATTGAAATGTGCATGACCGTTATATGTTCCCGACCACTCTGAACTCATCATTTCATTTTCTGGTGTTGGCCCCATAATGCTTTCGCAACCAGATAAACTAGCCACCATTCCTAATCCTAAAACTGATTTTTTTATGAAATTCATACAATTATCGATAAATTTCGACTTAAATATGTTTGGAATATCAATATTTTGAGAATATTTCTAAATTTTCTGTTAGTATTTCTAGTTTTTCATTAAATAATTCGTCTTTTTCCTTGTAATCATAATCCAAAATATGATATGTGAATATTTCTGCAAACTGTTCGCCTGCATTTATCAAAGCATAACCTATATCTAGGTTTTTTCTATAAGGTATTGAACTATAATATGAGAGTAATGATGGGTGCCCGTAAATTTTTTCGTCATTTTCTTTGTAAGTTTTAGAATCGATATGCTGAAATTTGGCTAAAATATCTATTTGTTTTTTTATATCTAACATTTCAAAATAAGTATGTCCGATATTGTGAATAACTTTTCCGACCATAGGCAATTCATCCTGTACTGAAAATCTTTCAGCTAGAGGTTTTATTGTTTTGTCAGGATAGTGAGTTTGAAGATATGAATCTAGTCCTTGCTTTTGAATATTTTCCATTATTATCATGTATTTATTATCCCTATATTCATACGGAGCATTTATCTCATTTTTTTTATTTGTTAGTAATTCTGGGAATTGTTCAGCTAGAATAATGTCTAGTTCTTTAGAAACTTTTTTTCCATATTCTTCTTCCACATATATGATCTCAGGCAAATAATATTTTTCTGAAACTTCATTTTCTGCTATCCGGATTGCATATGATCCTTCCTTTGAAAATCCTCCAGCCAGGTGTTCTGTTCCTATCGGAAGAGTTGGTTCTAGTTTGTTTTCTATAGTATTTCCCGAAGGTACTGTTAATGTTCCTGCTAATATTGCTGAAAGAATTATTTTTCTCATGTAAGTGAGAATTGATTAAAATTTAAAAAGATGTCCTTAAAAATGATCAAATCTAATTATCCTTATGAGTTTCTTAAAACAAGCATTGAAAAGACCAATTTGGACAGGAGCTATTGCACCCTCTTCAAAATATCTAGCTAACTACATTGCAGATTTAGCAGATTTAGAACATAAAAAAGTTGTAGTTGAACTTGGTCCAGGTAGTGGAGTTTTTACTAAAGAAATAATTAGAAAAAATAAAGGTTTATTTTTTGCTTTAGAAATTAATGAAGAGTTTGTTAATGAAACTAAGAAAAATTGTCCAGAAGCAATTGTTTATCATGATTCTGCAACTGAGATAAAAAAATATTTAAAAAAACATAAGAAATCTCATTGCGATTGTATAATCTCCGCTTTGCCTTGGACATTATTCGATCATAATTTACAAAAAGAGTTATTGGATTCCGTTTATAATTCCCTAGAAAAAGATGGGGAATTTTTCACTATAGCATATTTATCAGGACTTTATCTTCCACATGGCGTGGAACTTAGGAAGATACTTAATGAGAAGTTTAGAGAAGTTAAAAAGAGTAAGATTGTTTGGAGAAATTTACCCCCCACGATTGTTTATTGTTGTAAAAAGTGAAAGTTTTAAATATCTCATATAGTTCATATAATTATGAAAGGAAGTTTAATATTGATTACTATTTTATTGATTTTTTCAGTAGTCGCTGCCGATCAAATTGAAGATGATACTCAAATTAAAAATAATTCTACAATAAATATAACTGAACCAATGAATATTAGTATTAACATTAGTGAAATAAATGAAACTAACATTTCTATCAATAGTTCTGAACCATTTAATCTAACTGAGATTAATGAATCTAACATTACAATAAATATAACTGAACCAATGAATATTAGTATTAACATTAGTGAAATAAATGAAACTAACATTTCTATCAATAGTTCTGAACCATTTAATCTAACTGAGATTAATGAATCTAACATTACAATAAATATAACTGAACCAATGAATATTAGTATTAATATCAGTGGAGATAATTCAACTATTAATGAATCTTTGGAAGTTATCCAAGAAGATCAGATTCTACTCTCTCCCTTGCCTGTTATTGAAAATAAATCCAAAGATGGAGTAACTCGTTATATTTATGGTGATAGTTTAGTTGCATCAGTAAAAAATTCGGAAATTAGTTATTATCATTCTGATAGGATTCAGAATAATAGGTTGATAACTGGTTTTAATGGGACTATTAAAGGTGAATATAACTCATTACCTTTTGGGCAGGAGATTAAAAACAATGGTTTGAGATATGCATTCGCAACAGGTAAAGAAAAAGATCAATCCGATTTACATTATTTTGGAGCTAGATATTATGATTCGAGTTTAGGTAAATTCATTTCTGTCGATCCAGTTAGAACAAATAAACCTTATACATATGTTAGGAATAACCCGTTATATTTTGTTGATCCTGATGGAAAATCTCCAATTGCTGTTAATTCAGCTATATTAAATTTATTTTATTATGATGGGGAGATGACTGGGAATCCAATTAAATCAATATTAATCTTGAAGATGTCGACAATGAATTCAGTTATGGAATATAAAAATTATTTGAATAGTCTTCCAGGTTCTACCACTTCATTTAATATTCCTTCTTCAACTGAGGAACTATATTATTCTGAAACTGATACCCAGATTACTAAATTCATAGAATTTGATAGGAATATAATAAATATGTTCGGAGAAATGGCCAGCATTTTGACTGGAGGAAATTTAATAGAAAATCTGATAATCTTTTCTCATCAAGATAGTGAAAATGATCCTTCAAGTTTCATAGTTACAGATGAAGAGTTGGAAGGTAAACAATATACAGTTAGGATGTCAAAATTAGAGGAGATATTAATATCCACACTATCTAGAGAAGATTTTGCAGAAGATGCTAGTTTAATTATTCCAATTTGTAATTCAGATAGATATATTGATGGTGGAAGAATTGCAGATAAATTAGGGATAAATGTGTATTTGTCACCAACTGAGACAGAATATTTCACCAGTAATCCAGTGATAATATATTCTAATTTTATTTTATATGAGGGAAATAGAGGGGAATGATTATTTTTCAAGAGGTTCATTGAATATTATATAAGTAGTGCATTCTGTTCCGTTAGTCCCATCTTCATATTTTGAATCTAATCCCACTAAATGATTATTGCCCAGGTAGTATAAAGAATTATGTTTGTTTAATAAAGAATCTGCTTCTGCACCATAAACTCCTAAAGCATTTAACTCATTTATCTCGTCTATTAATTCTAGGTTAAGTTCTTGGTTATTTAAAAGAGAGTTAGCAACAGATGATGAGCAAGTATCTCTTATATGTTTGACAATTAATTTATTCTCCAAATTCTCTTCATGAACAATTGCCGATTCTTCTTGCTGACTTTGTTGAGCATCAACATTATAACCAACTCCAGAAACTGCAATTCCTCCCAGTATCAAACCTGTAGCTAAATTGCGAAATTTTCTCCCATATCCTTTTTTTGAATAATTATTAACCATTTTACTAGGTTTAATAAGAAATAAGCTGCTTTTAAAGCTTCCTAGTACAGGTATTATCTAATAAATTAGTTGTAATACTCGGAAAAATGAAGTTATTCTCAGGTAAAGAATTTACTAGGAAATACGAAATTCATTAACAAATTTAGTAACTTCTTGATCTAAATGTGTTGTATCTTTAGAATTATCTATAACATAGTCTGCTAGATTTTTCTTCTCTTCGATATCCTTCTGTAAATTAAGTCTTTGATTAATTTCCTCTAAATTTAAGTTATCTCTTATCATCATCCTTTCTATCTGTAGATTTCTAGGCGCATATACACATACTGATTTTTCTATTTCTAAATAATTTGGATTTTCAAAAAATAATGGCAGATCTATAAAATAAGTTTTTTCTCCAGCTTCGTAAACTCTAGATTTCACCCTTATCTCCTCACGAATTACAGGATGTAAGAAGTTTTCAAGCCTTTTTAGTTCCGAGTTATTAGCAAATAGATATTTTCCCAGTCTTTTTCTATTTACTATTCCTTTATCAACATATTCTGTCCCAAACATAATTGAGACAATGTCAGAATAGTCTTGTAGGGTTTTATGAGCAATTATGTCCGAATCTATTATTTGAAATCCTGATTCATATAACATGTCTGCTACAGTACTTTTTCCTGTTGCTATCCCTCCAGTTAAGGCAATTGCATTGTTAAATATCATAGTTTAACCGATTTGGGAAGATTTATAAAACCAATTATTTTCTAGTTTTTTATGGTTCGAGAATTTAAAGATGAGTTATATGGGGAAAGGATTGTTCTAAAACAAACAAAACCTGAGATCGAAACAGCTAGAGCTATGTTTGAAACTATTGATGCTAATCGTGAACACCTGGGACCTTGGTTATCTTGGGAAAAATTTACAAAAAGAATAGAGGATTCTTCAACCTATCTAAAAGAGAAAGAAATAGAGACTTTGGCAGGTAAAAAGGTTGAATATGGAATCTATGTTGGTGACTCTTATGCAGGAAACATTGGAGTTTTTGATATAAATAAGAGAGATAATTCTGCAGAGTTAGGATATTGGTTATCTTCAGAGTTTACTGGAAAAGGATATATGATTGAAGCAATAGAAGTTGTAGAAAAAGAATTTTTTGAAAATTTAAATCTTAATAGAATGCAATTAAAATGTGATGAAAAAAATAATCCTTCGATTAGAGTTGCTAGTAGATGTGGATATACCTTAGAAGGAATGTTAAGAGAGGATTCTTATAATGAATATTTTGATGATCTTAGAAATACTATGATTTTCTCTAAATTAGAATCAGACTATCTTAAAGATCGAATTTTCTAACGATTTCATCACAAACTTTATCTATAGTTCTAGATCCATCTATTTCAATTAATCTATCTTTATAAAATTTAATCAGAGGTTTAGTTAGGAAGTGATATTGTTCTAATCTTTTCTTTATTTGTTCAGGTTTATCATCATCTCTTTGAAATAATTCAGAACCACATTTATTACATATCCCTTCAATTTTTGGTTTTGGAGAAGTGATTATATTAAAAATAGCTCCGCATTTTTTGCAATTTCTTCTGCTTTCAGTTCTACGAATTACTTCCTCATCAGAAATTTTTAGATATACAACTTTATCAACACCCTCAAGAGATCTTGCTTGTTCTATATTTCTCGGGAAACCGTCAAGAATGTATCCCTCTTTGAGAGTTGACAGTTTTTCTTTAACTAGAGGAATTGTAATCTCATCAGGAACGTTTAGTCCATGGTCTATCAGTTCTTTTACTCTTTTTCCAATCACACTATCTTCTTTTCTAATCTCTCTGAATATGTCTCCAGTAGATATGTGCGGAATATTGTAAATTTTAGAAAGTTTTTTTGCTTGTGTGCCTTTTCCACAGCCTTGCGGACCAATTATTATGATGTTTACCAAATTAATATATTTAGAATTTAAAGATTTATAAGTTTAATTGAAGTAAAAACCTCAAATAGTAAAGTATATTAGAGTTATGAAGATATCAATATTATGGGAATCACACTATCAAGACCAGGTATCTATGTTCCAGAAAATGTTTTAACTAATGAATTCTTTGAAAGCATTATAGATACAACAGATGAATGGATAACTAAGAGAAGTGGAATCAAAGAGAGGAGGATTTCGCTCGATAAAGGAATTAGGGAGATGGGTTCTATTGCTGCTAAGAGATGTTTAGAGAAAGAACTAATTACAGATCAAACTATAGATGATGTGATTTTTGCTACAAATTTACACGATCAAGGTAAGGAATTTCCTAGTCATGCAGGTTATGTTGCTAATCAGATAGATAATCCTGATGCTACTGCATATGACCTTAGTGCAGGATGTTCTGGACTGGTTTATGCTATAAGACAGGCTTACAATAATATGGTTGCAGAACCTGATTTGAAAAGAACATTAGTTATTGGAGGAGAGAGATTGACAGATATGACAGATTATTCTGACCGAACTAATTGTTTCTTATTTGGTGATGGTGCAGGAGCTTATTTGTTAGATAGATTTGATGAAGAAGAAGGGATAATAAACAATGTTTCAGGAGGTAAATCTGATCTTGGAAGTGTAGAGTTTCCTTATGGAGATTTAGCTTTAGAAAATAAAATTGGCCTTAAATTAGTTTGTGATGGAAGTGGAGATTATAATAAAAAATTCTCTAAACAAAATTATTTGGTTATGAATGGTAAGAAAGTCTTTGAGTTTGCAGTACCAATAATGGAACACGGAGTAAGAAAGGTATTGGAAGGGACAGATTATGGACTAGGAGATGTTGATGCAATTATACCTCATGGTGCAAATATAAGAATTATTAATCCTGCGAAAAATAGATTGGAAAGAGATGGATTTAATGGAGAGATATTCACAAATCTAGAAAAATATGGTAATACTTCTACCGCATCCGTTCCGATTGCAGCTGAGGAAGCATTTAATAAAGGAATAATTGGAAAAGGAAGTCTTGTTGTTAATGTAGCATTTGGTGCAGGATTTACTTGGGCTGCTAACCTTTATAGAGCTATATAATAGATAACCTATAATTTTAAATAGCCAAATAATATTATATGTATTGCCTTTGAGTTGAAGTATTTGGTTTTCGGATCTTTTATTTTTTCTCTTAGGCGCTTTTTTTCATATATTCTAACTAGTCTTATTATAATTATTATTCAAAATGGATTCCTGGCCTTCCAGGTTTTACTTTTTTAGACTTATTCTCAGGATCTTTTTTATCCTTATCATTAACTGCATAGACAGTTATATTATTTATAGCTGTACGAGTTTTTATACTCTCAATATTATCTGAATACATCTGTTTCTCTTGTGGGAGAACATAAACAAACACATTTTTTTTATCGCCAACAATAGTTGCTATATTATTAATATCTTCAACTATTTTAGTGATTAATTGATCTTCTTTGTCAAATTTTTCATTGATCTTAGCCTCATCAAATTCAGGCCATTTAGCTAGAGAGATGAATCCTTTTCCGCCAATTTTAGACCAAAGCTCTTCAGCAATATGTGGACAGAATGGAGATAACAACTTCAATGAAGATTCTAAATCTTTTTTACTAATCTCTTCTATTGAATCAAATAATGATCTTATTTTAATTACGGCAATATTATATTTGAATTCTTCTATATCTTCTGAAACTTCTTTTATTGTGTTATTTAATTTGCTAGCAAGCCTTTCGTCAGTTTTACCAATTTTTAAAGAAGGAACTCTCTCTGCAATTTTATTTAGGAACCTTTTACTTCCTTCAATCCCTTTAGTATTCCAATCTATATCTTTATCAGGTGATGCTGCCGAGATTAGAAATAACCTTGCTGTATCTATCCCGTATTTCTTTGAAACAGTTTCTGGCAAGACAACATTACCTTTAGATTTGCTCATCTTATCTCCATCCTCTCCATGGAGCATTCCTTGATTAAACAACCTAATTACAGGTTCATCAAATTCTAAAAGTCCCAAATCTCTTAAGAATTTGGTGTAGAATCTTATGTAAATTAAATGCATACATGCGTGTTCATTCCCCCCAATATATGTATCAATTGGTGTCCAATAGTTTGCTTTGGATTTGTCGAATATTTTTTTAGCATTATCTGGATCTGAATATCTTAAATAGTACCATGAAGAATTTGCAAATGTGTCCATAGTATCTGTCTCTCTCTTTCCGTCCTTGCCACACTTTGGACATTTAACTTCTAAAAATTCTTTGTTTTTCTTTAATGGATTGTCTGAGCCTTTGAATTTTATATTATCTGGAAGTTTTATCGGCAAATCTTTTTCTGAAACTGGTACAGTTCCACAATCTTCGCAATAAATTATTGGAATTGGAGTTCCCCAAAATCTCTGTCTTGAGATTAACCAATCTCTTAATCTGAAATTCTTAGTTTTCTTACCTATCTTTTTTGAAACTAGTTCTTTTGTTATCTCTGTTTTTGCTTTCTCGCTATCGAGTTTATTGAATTTTCCAGAATTAATTAGAACTCCAGGATTTGTGAATGCCTTATCAAGTTTGGATTCTTTTCCATCTTGACTAACAACTATTTTTATAGGAATATCATATTTTTTAGCAAATTCGAAATCTCTTTGATCGTGTGCTGGGACTGCCATTACCATCCCACAACCATAATCGGCCAATACGAAATTTCCTGTATAAACTGGAATTTTCTCTTTTGTTAAAGGGTGAGTAGCATAACTTCCTGTAAATACCCCTTCTTTCTCTAACTTATCTATATCTCCTGCACTAACTGAACTTAATTTTTTAACAAATTTTTCTACTTTCTTCTTTTGTTCATCAGTGACTAAAGAGTCTAATTCATTATGTTGTGCTGAAACCACTAAAAATGTAACTCCGAATAGAGTATCTGGCCTTGTAGTAAATATTGGCCAAGTTTTATTATTAATTTCAAAATCTATTTCACTTCCAAAACTTCTACCTATCCAATTTTTTTGAAGTTTTTTTATTGAATTTGGCCATTTTTCTAATTTTTCTAAACCCTCGTATAGTTCATCTGCATATTCTGTTGTTTTGAGGAACCATTGATTTAGTTTTTTTATCTCAATCTTACAATTTTCATGTCTCCAACAGTGGCCGTTTTGAACTTGTTCGTTTGCTAAGACAGTGTTACACTTTGGACACCAATTAACGGGAGATGTCTTTTTGTATGCTAATCCTTTCTCAAACATCTTCAAAAATATCCATTGATCCCATTTATAGTATTCTGGAGCGCTAGTTGTAACCATTCTACTCCAATCATAACTTAATCCTAATTCCTTCTGTTGAGAAATATAATTTTTTATAGCATCCTCTGTAAATTTCTTTGGATGAGACTTATTTTTTATTGCTGCATTCTCAGCAGGCAGACCAAATGAATCATAACCCATTGGATGAAGAACATTAAAACCTTGCATTCGTTTAAAACGAGCTAGAATGTCTCCAATAGTATAATTAAAAGCGTGGCCCATGTGCAATCCTGAACCTGAAGGATAAGGAAACATTTCTAAAACATAGTATTTTTCCTTTTTTGATTTTTTAACTTCAAAGATTTTCTCTTTTTCCCAACGATTCTGCCACTTCTTTTCTAGTTTATGAAAATCCATATCATTCAATAATTTACTTTATTTAAAAAAGTTATCTTTTCTTCTTATTAAGTTATTTAATTAAATCTTATTTTATAGAGAAATTTGATGATCTGAAACTTGAATAGTTCTTTAACGAAAAGCTTATAAATTGCCTAAATTCTCAATCCATAGATTTTTACAATCAATTGGAGGAAATATATAATGGCAAAAGAAAAACCACATATTAACGTAGTTTTTGTAGGTCACGTAGATCACGGAAAGTCTACCACAGTTGGAAGACTTTTATTTGATTCTGGTAATGTTGACGAACAAGCTATGAGAAGACTTAAACAAAAAGCAGAGGAGCTTGGAAAGGGCGGATTTGAATTTGCTTTTGTTATGGATAACTTGAAAGAAGAGCAAGAAAGAGGAGTTACAATTGACTTATCACATAAAAAGTTCATTACTCCTAAATACGAATATACAATTATTGATGCACCTGGACACAAGGATTTCATTAAAAACATGATTACTGGTGCTAGTCAAGCTGATGTAGGTGTACTTTGTGTTTCTGCAACTGACGGTGTTATGGAGCAAACTAAAGAACATTTATTCTTATGTAAAACTCTTGGAGTAAACCAACTAGCTATCGCTATAAATAAGATGGATGCTGTTGAGTATGCTGAAGATAAATACAATGCTACTAAAGAACAAGTTTCAACACTATTGAAGAGTGTTGGATACAATCCTGATGAGATATCATTTATCCCTATAAGTGCATTACAGGGTGACAATGTTGCTAAAAAATCAGAAAATATGGACTGGTACAAGGGACCTCTTTTAATAGAACAATTAGATTTATTCAAAGAGCCTGAAAAACCAACAAACTTGCCTTTGAGACTTCCTTTACAAGACGTTTACAACATTCCAGGTATTGGAGTTGTTCCTGTAGGTAGAGTAGAAACAGGTATTATGAAAGTTGGACAGAAGGTTATAGTCGTACCAGCAAGAGATGGAAAAGGTGTTACTGGAGAAGTTAAAACTATCGAGATGCATCACGAGCAAGTACAAGAAGCTATCCCTGGAGACAATATCGGATTTAGTGTAAGAGGAATTGGTAAAAAAGATATTGCAAGAGGAGATGTTCTTGGAGCTGCAGACAGCCCACCTAGTCTTGCTGAGGAATTCACTGCACAAATAATTGTATTGAATCACCCATCTGTATTGACTAAAGGATACACTCCGGTATTCCATATACATACATCACAAGTAGCATGCCAAATAACTGAATTAGTTAAGAAAATGGATCCTGTTACTGGAGATGTTGTTGAAGAAAACCCAGACGTTCTAAAAAATGGAGACGCAGCAATTGTTAAGATAAGACCAACAAAGCCTTTGGTTATCGAAAAACAATCCGAAATTCCACACATGGCAAGATTCGCTATAAGGGATGCAGGAAAGACAGTTGCAGCAGGAATGTGCATCGACTTAGTAAAGAAGCAGGCTTAAATGCCTCTTCCTTTTTTTATTTTTTTTATTAAAAACAATAAGTTTTATAAATGACTCTTAACTGGTTCTAACAAAATGCAAAGAGCAAAAATCAATCTGTCAAGCACAGATATCGGAAAGCTGAATAAAGTATGTGATTCTATTAAAGAGATAGCTGAAAAAACAAAAGTAGAGATTCATGGGCCTATTCCATTACCAACAAAAAGGATGAAGCTTACTACTAGAAAAAGTCCTGATGGTGAAGGTAAAGCTTCATTCGATAATTTCGAAATGAGAATACATAAAAGATTGATTGAGCTTGGTGTTGATCAAAGAGCATTAAGATTAATTTTAAGAGTTCAGTTACCTGAAGGTATTAACATCGAGATCGAAGTACTAGATTAATTGTTTAATCTTTTGAGGTAATATTAAAATGATACTAAATTTATTATTTATGTTTGGAGCTGCAATCTTAATTAAGATTCTTAATACTTTTTCTAAACTTAGTGAGATAAGAGGGAATAGAAAGCTTGCAGTTATTTTCTTAGGAATAGATTCATTCATATTTTTATCAGTCTTCAAAAAAGTTATGACAGACACTTCTAGTATCTTTGTAATAGCTATGCTTAGTATGGGATTCATGGTAGGATACCTTCTAGGTGGAAAACTTGAAGAGTATGTAGCATTAGGTAATATTGCTGCAACAATTAAAGTTGCTAAAACTGATTCTAAAGTGTTGTTTAAGAGATTAAATGATGCAGGATTTATTTTTACTAGATCTAAGAGAGTATACACTCACACTGGAATTGCAGTTAAGATTTATCATGGAATTTTATTTAGAAAAGAATTATCTAAACTGAAAAAATGTTTGAAAGGTCTTGATCACATTACATATACAGAAGCAGTTAGCGGAGTATTTGGTAAAAAACTTGTTCGGGCTAAATAGTTTTATTCTATATATTTTCTAGAAACCTTTAAGTTGTCTAAAAATATTAAACTGTATTCTGAAGAATGTTCTTCACTTACTTCAAATCCAAATCGCAGATATACATATTTATCTTGCCATCCAGATATATCTAAAATTAATTTTTCGGCTGAACTAGGGCTCGGATCTCCACCACTTATATTACCAGTATGTTCATTGTATAAAGTTGACCAAACATTTTGATCTTCCGATATTGATATTGAAAGAAAATCTCCCCATTCTTCATGTATGTTTCCATCATGTTCATATCCGTATGCATCTAATTCTAATTCTAATTTATCTTCTATATCGCTTTGTAATTGTTGTAAATATATTGGATTTGATGTTGTAATTGAAGAAAACCCATTTTCAGTCATTATTCCATCATTTTGACAATAACTTAACCAATCAGCAAATGGGTGATAACCATAAGTATTTCCATCTTCAAATATTGATCCTGCATATTCTGCAATGCCTATGAAACCATTTGGATCATTTATATTCCAATTATTAAGATTATAGTTAAAATTTTCTGTAAATATTATTGATTCTTGCCATTGATTATTTCCTGGAGAAGTTATAGTAGTAGTTTCACATCCAGTATTTGCAAGTATTGCTGCGGAAAGTATTCCTGCTTTCAATACATTCTTTGTTTTTTTGATTATATTCTCTAATGCCATATTTTTTTGAATTTGAAAAGGATTATAAACCTTTCTAATGGGCTAGTTTTGATAAAATAGGCTAAATACTATAAAAAATCTTGGTAAATATGATCCTGAAATTTGGGAAAAAATTAG
>CAZCDH010000010.1:0-24049 GCA_964497715.1 Candidatus Woesearchaeota archaeon
AAATAAATGAAGTATTTTGTAAAGCTTTATCTCATAATATTTGTGTATTAATTCAGGAAATGTTTGAAATTGGAATAAATCCAGAATTTATTAAATGTGCAAAAATGGAGGTAACACGATGTGAGGCTTAATTAATATGCAAAGCCTATTACAAAAGATTTATAAAACTAAGAATTAAAAATATAATATGAAAATATTTGCAGTTAGTAATAGTAAGGAAGGAATAAAGAATATCAAAGATTCTGTGAAGGATACGACTATAAAATACTCAAGGTTTAGTCCGAATATTATATTCTGCTTAGGTGGAGATGGAACTTTCCTTTATGCTGAAAGAAAATACCCTGGAGTGCCTAAAATTCTTATTTGGAGCGATAAAAGACATAATAAGAAGGGTAGATATAATCTCAAATCTATTAAAAGAATAATTTCTAAAATTGAAAATCATGAATTTAAATTTATTAAAGAGAAAAAATTAAAACTTTTATTTAATGGTAAAGAAGCCTTTGCTGTTAATGATGTTTCTATAAGAAACAAAATTCCAAAGTGTGGAATAAGGTTTTCAACTAAAATTGGTAAGAAAAAATACGAGAATCTTATTGGCGATGGTATAACTGTCAGTAACCCTTATGGATCCACAGGTTATTTTCATTCTATAACTGGAAAATCATTTAGTGAGGGTCTTGGAGTTGCTATGAATAATGTTACTAAAAAGATTACTTCAAAAATAATAAAGAAAGGAATTGTTAATTTTGAATTAATTCGTGGAACTGCACTTCTCTGTGTAGATAATAATCCTAAGATTATTACTCTTAAATCAGGAGATAGAGTTAGAATAACAAATTCATCACAAGTTGCTAAGATTGTGGAGCTGGTGTAAATGGCAGAACCTAATTATGATAAAAGAAAATCTAAGAGAGATAAAAAATCCAAGGGCACCTATAGTAGATATAAGAAAGGTGGTAGAGGAAGGGCAAAGGAGAAGCCTAAATAATTACCGCATCCTAGATTAATTAAATATAGTAATATATAAAAATAGAAATATAAATAGATTCTACAATGAAATACGAATATTTACCTCATACTGCAGATGCTAAATTTAGGGCATTTGGCAGAGATATTGAAGAAGTGTTTAGAAACTCTGCTATTGCAATGTTCAATATTCTTGGGAAAACAGAAGAAGTTAAAGTTACTAAACAGAAGAATATTAAAATTAAGGCAAGAAATATTGAGGCACTCCTTTATGATTTCTTAGAAGAAATATTAGTTTTGTTAGATACAGATGGAATATTTATTCATGATATAAAAGAAATTAAAATTAGTGATAAGTTTGAGTTAACTGCAGTTATTGAAGGAGATGATCTAAATAACTATGATTTAAGTGGAGATATAAAAGCAGTTACTTATAATGACATGAGTATTAAAAAGAAGAAGGGCAGATACGAGGCTACAGTTGTAGTAGATATATAAGATGGCAAATAAATGGGATGAAAAGATCAAAAAAGTAGAAAAGGACGTTTATGTTATTGAGAAATATGGAAAGATGAAGGTCCCTCTAAAAATATTTGCTTCTGAAAAAATATTAGAAAAAATAAAAGCTGATAATTCGATTCAACAAGGTATCAATGTTGCATGTATGCCTGGGATACAGAAACAAAGCATTATGCTGAGTGATGCACATCTGGGTTATGGTTTCTCTGTTGGAGGAGTTGCAGCATTTGATGTTGAAAATGGTTGTATATCTCCTGGAGGAATAGGATTTGATATAAATTGTGGAGTTAGATTAATGGCTTCGGATATGAATAAGAAAGATGTCGAACCTAAAATAAGAGAATTATTAGATATACTTTTTGAAAATATACCTTGTGGAGTTGGAAAAAATTCTGAACTTAGATTAGATAACGATGAATTGGATGATGTTCTTAATAATGGACTAGATTGGGCATTGAAAAACAAATATGCACTAAAAGAAGATCTAGATAGGTGTGAAGAAAATGGACATATGAATACTGCAGAATCTTCAAAAGTTAGTCCTAGGGCAAAGTCAAGAGGTAGGAAACAACTTGGTACACTTGGTGCAGGAAATCATTTTGTTGAAATCCAGTATGTTGATGAAATTTATGATGAAGAAGTTGCTAAAACTTTCGGTATTAAAAGAAAAGGTCAAATATTTGTTATGATTCATTCAGGAAGCAGAGGACTTGGTCACCAAGTTTGTAGCGACTACCTTCGTAGGATAGAGAACGAGTTTGAAGATATTGTTAGCACATTACCTGAAAAAGATCTTGCTTATGCTCCAACGGACTCGAAGGTATCAAAAGATTACCTTGGAGCTATGAGTGCTGCAGCTAATTTTGGATGGACAAATAGGCAATTAATTTCATTTCAAACTAGGAAATCATTTTCTAAACTTTTCGGAGATATGGGGAAATTAGACCTAGTGTACGATGTTGCACATAACATTGCAAAAATTGAAGAGTATGAAATAGATGGAAAAATGAAAAAAGTCTATGTCCATAGAAAGGGTGCTACTCGTGCATTTGGACCTGGCCACAAAGAAGTCCCTGAGATCTATAGAAAGGTTGGACAACCAATTATCTTGCCAGGTAGCATGGGAACATCATCATATGTTTTAGTTGGAACAGATAAGGCAATGAATGAAACATTCTCAAGCACACCTCATGGTGCTGGAAGAGTTATGTCTAGATATGAAGCTAATAAAACCTTTAAGGCAAATAGCGTTATTAAAGAACTAGAGAAGAATAAAATTTATGTTAAATCTGCATCTTACAGGGGAATAAGCGAAGAGGCCCCGGGAGTTTACAAAGATGTTGATGAAGTAGTTAAAGTATCTGATGAAGTTGGAATCGGAAAGAAAGTGGCTAGATTGAAACCACTTGGTGTAATAAAAGGATAGGGGCTTGTAGTGTAGTGGTATCACACAAGGCTGGCAGTCTTGAAATCCGAGTTCGATTCTCGGCAGGTCCATTTGGAGGTAAAAAATGAAAGAATGTGTATTTTGTAAAATATTGAATGGAGAGGTTTCGGCAACTAAAGTATATGAGGATGATAAAACATTTGCATTTCTTGATTTGGATCCAGTTTCAAGAGGACACACTTTAGTTATTCCTAAGAAGCATTTTGAGACTATGGATGAAATGGACGAAGAAACTGCAAATGCAGTTATGAAAACAATTCAAAAAATTGCTAAAGCTGTTTTAAAATTCAATGAAGGATATAATGTAAATCAGAATAATAAACCTGCAGGAGGTCAAATTGTCCCACATGTACTTTATCACGTGATCCCTAGAAATGAAGGAGATGGTATGAATCACTGTTGGGAAAAACTGGATCTGTCTAATGAGGAGATATCTGAGTTACAGAGCAAAATCCAAAGCTTTTTAAAATAAAATTTATCTTCATTTAGTATGGCGCCATAGTATAGCCTGGTTAATACGCCGCTCTCATGCGGCGGAGATCCCCGGTTCAAATCCGGGTGGCGCCATTTTAAAATATTCCAGAAATATATCTGATATGTTTATCTTTCAATGTTTTTGCGTACTTCTTATTGTCTAATACCTTCCTTAGGATAATTGAAACTTTTTCTCCACTAAGTACTTGAGGTAAGATAACATAGTCTGCACCTTCTTTGTATAGATGCTTTGCCTGATGCATATGATTTGATGTTACAAATACTTTTATTTTCGGATTGATTTGTTTGATATGTTTTATTAGAAGAATATTATCTTTCTCTGAAGGTACTGTAGATATTATTATTTTTGCCCTTTTAAGGTTTAGATTATTCAATACTTCTTTCGTTGCTATATCTCCATACATACAGGCCTCTCTTTTAGTTATTAGATCTTGAATTACATCAGGATTATAGTCTACAACTAGTACTTTTTTTCTAGTTTTCTTTAAGAATCTGTAAATAATATCTCCCATCCTGTGCTTCCCAATTAGAACCACACTGTACTTTGCCCTCTTTGCCTTATAATTCATTTTCTTCTCTTTTATAGGCAATCTCAGCTTAACAATTAAGGAAAGTAATGGAGAGAATATTGTATAAATCTGTTCTTTGAACTCCATCATATAAGCTGTCGCAATCATAGATATTGCTGCTAATAAAATTATCAGTGAAAATAAATCTGGAGATATTTTTGACATAACAAAGGGTAATGAAATCATAATCAATGAAAACTCGCTTACCTGTCCAAGACTTAGACCGGTCATGAATGCTGTTCGTTTTTCATATCCAAAGAAAGTGATTAAAAGATAAATTAATATAGGTTTCATCAATAATACAACTACGAGAAGTATTCCTAAAGTTTTCATAAGATCTGGACTAAATTTTACCATCAATTGCATCCCTAGTGATACAAAGAAAATTGTTGCAAAAAAGGTTCTCAATGGTTTGATCTTTCCAATTATATCGGCCCTATAAGGTAAATTCGCCATCGCTAATCCTGCAACAAAAGCTCCGATTGAAACTGAAAATTCTAAAAGGTGTGCAAAAATTGAAAACAAAAACAACATCGTTATTGAAGAAAGGAATAAAAGTTCTTGATTACGTGCTGCAAACTTGAAGATTGATGGTAATAAATATCTACTAAACCAGAATGCAATCAAAAATAGTATTGCCCCTTTTATTAATGAAGCTGCTATTAAAGAAGGTATGAAAGTTATTGTGCCTACAGTTGCTAATAAAGAAAGGGCGAGAATTATTAGAATATCTTGCATAAGTAGAATACCCAAAACTATCTTCCCGTGTAATGTGTCCATCTCTTCTGCATCTGAAAGTAATTTAATCACTACCATTGTACTACTGAAGGTTAGAACTAATCCCATTATTACAGCTTCAAATTCTGCAAATCCCAATTTTAATGCAATATTATAGGACAATAAATATGTGATTATAACTTGTAAAACTCCCCCAACTAATACTACTGAACCTACATGTTTTAATCTTTTCAAATTAATCTCTAAACCAACTACGAATAATAGAAATGCTATTCCGAATTCAGAGATTGCACTGATAGTTTCTGAATCTTTAATTAATCCAAGTCCAATAGGCCCTAAGATTATACCAGTTATTATGTATGCTGGAATTAATGGTTGTTTGAATAACTTTGTTATGAATGCTATTACTGTCGCTACAATTATAATTAATCCTATATCTATTAACAGTGTGCCAGGCAATTCTGGAATTATCTCTAACAAATTCATTCTTGTCCTCTTTTATTTAAAAATATGAAAAAAATAGTATTTAAACTTTTCCTTAGGAAAATATTATAAATGTCAAAATGAAAGATTAGTTACATGGTTGAAAAACATAAATTTTTTGTTCAGAAAGAAGATATAAAGGAAATGATTATTGCGAAATACGATCCTATGAAAGATTGGCAACAAGACAAAAAAGGATATTTCCTTATAAGACTTGAGAGAAAAAATAAAGAAATTGAAGTAGGTTTTGTTTCTAATAAACATGTTATTACTAAAATCATTAGAGGGAAAAATTCTGAAGAAATCTATAATACTCTTATAAAAAATAAAATGGTATCTAATATGAACCATGCAGCTTATTTGGGAAAAGAATTGTATAAGGCTGAACTCGCACTAAGATATGGAAAAAAATATGTTCAAGATGCCTTACTTAATTTTAAAGAATGTACTGAAAAAGTTAAAATAAAATAAAATTATTTTTTTACTAAGGAAATCTCTATAGTACTTACTCTAACAGGTTTTCCTTCATCATTTTCAAATTCTTCTGAACCTATCTTAATACTATCTACTTCGATAACACCTTCTAAAAATCTTTTAGATGCCACTTCTGCGATATCAACTGCTCTAGAAATAAATTTTCCCCTTGCTTTTACTACTACTTCTGGAACATTTCTTGTTGTAAATTGCATTACTACTCCAGTTACATAGCTCATGAAAGGTTTGCCACCAACAAAAATAACTTTATCATCAAAATTAGATTTCTTTTCTTTTGCAGGTTTCTTTTCTTTTATTTCTTCTATAGTCTTTGCTGATTCTTTAGGTTCTACTTCTGTAGTCTCTGCTTCTTCTGTAGTCTCTGCTTCTTCTGTAGTCTCTGCTTCTTCTGTAGTCTCTGCTTCTTCTGTAGTAGTTTTTTCTTCTGCCATTTTTATTTGCCTTGATTAAGTAGATTATTTTATATGAAATTGTATATGCTTATACTATTTCTTTTCTCTTTAATCTAGTAACGTATCCTGCAATGATATTTCTCAACTTCTTCGATTTTGTATCTGCTAGTGTTTCAATTATCTTTTTGTTATCATCGAATGATGTTTTGAATTCATCTGAGTGATCTCTGAATAACTTTAAAGTTACCCTCTTAATCATGGTTGTTTTTATTCTTCCCATTTTGTTTTGTATTATCTGAGTTATTTATAAAGCTTATTATTCTGTCTTTTTTGTTGGTTTTTGTTTAAATCTTGATTTCCTTATCGAATAGTTCAGAGGATTTTTTATTTTATTACATAGATTATCAGGATTACAGATTCTTAAATCTTTGTAATATGAAAGATTTGGACAGTTTGGAGGAAGTTTTTTTTCTTTTTGTCTTTTATGCCAAGAAATTTGAGAGGTTAGATAACTTTCTTTTAGAGGTTCCGCGTTTTGTTCATTCCATTCTCGTAGCCTTGCCCCGATCTCATCATCTTTCCATCCGGCACTTCTTAAAAAGTTCTGTAAAATAAATAGGAATCTTTTCTTTCCATCTTCCAGCCCTTCTAATCCTATTTTTATACAAGGTGGGAAAAATTCCTCATTCACCTTATAGGTTAATTCCATAAACTCCTTAGGTTTTTCTTCTTTTGGTAGTTCTATTATCCTTTTATCTCTCTGACTCCAATCATAAGCTTGAACTATTAATCTGTTTGCTTCATTTTTGAATTTATTGTCAAAATTTATGAATTTGATAGAAGTTGTTACATTTTCTGGTTTCGCATGTTCCCGTTTAAACTCATGAATCTTATCTATGTCTATAGGTATACTCGCTAAACCTGATTTTTCATGTAATGAATAAGGTGCACGAAACATGTGCCTACTTGATATTAGTACAGTATCTACTTTCAATAAATCTGCTATATCAATATCTAGATTTAATTCTTTTATCTTATTTTTTAATGGATCTTCAATCATATCAGTTAAATATTCTGCGATAGTTCTAGCAAGATCAGGGAATAGTGCAGATACTTCTTTATTATTTACTTTTGTAGGCATGGATTCAAATGGTACAATTAAATGAAATCCTTTGTTTCCAGAAAACTTGCAACCTATATTTGTAATGTCATGGAATCTTAGAGAATCTCTGATTAATTCTGCAACAAATCTCGAGTATTCTGGAGAAGGACTATCTATATCAAATACTAGGTCCCAACCGATTCTAAGATTATCTAGTTCTTTTCTTGACATTCCAGTTTTTAGTTCTAATGGTCCCCTCCACCGTTCTTCGGAGATATGAAAAGAAGTTACCCCTTGTTTTGCAAACTCTCCAACATCATTCTCAAATTGTAGAATATCTGGTCGTTTTCCAAACCCTTTACCTGAGAAACATACTGCTATCTCCCTATCTCTAGATACCTCTAACATCCCCTCTTGTATGTCTCTTCTAGAATAATATGCAATTACCTCTTCTTTCTTTAGGTCCATAAATTAGATAGTATAACTCTCTTTAAATAGGTTTTTAAGTTAGAATAAATTAGCTTAATTTTGAGGGTGAACACTTGCGAATAGCTTTTGTAGATTACCTTCTAGTTGTGCAGCTAGTCCTTCTAAATCCTTAACTTGTTTTACTAGAATTTTTTGAGCATCTTCAAAACTTTTTCTTACCATTACTCCAGATCCAACATTCATTAGAACTTCTTTTGTACCTTTTGTTTTTGCTTCAATAAAAATTCCTGCCCCAAGAGGGATTACCATATCCTTATCTTCCTCTACAGAACTTAAATCATCTAAATTTTTATTTAAACTTTTTAATTCAAGAATTTGTTGAGATACCATCCCCATCTGCTCTTCTATTTGTTGCATTTGAGACTGTAACATCTGCATTTCAAATTGTTTCCTAGCTTGTTCTTTTTCGTTCATTTCTTTACCTTAGTTGTTTTCTTTAATTTGGTTGTTGTTTTCTTAGAAGTCTCTTCTTTTTTAGTTCTTTTTACTTTCTTTTGTTCTTTTACTGGTAATTTTAATACAGACATTGCCTTGTGTACATCAGCTGTAGATGCATCTTTTTTTATTTTAACAACTTTATCTAAAGGTTCTAAATGAGTTAGATTACATTTTCTTCTTCTAACATTTCCATCTATTTTAACAAAGTTTTTATCTATTTTATCAATAATTACTGCTAGTTCTCCAGCATCTCTACCAGCAAGTTTTATACATACTCTTCCTATTTCTATCATTTTAGCTTCTCCATGAAAGACTTGCCTTCAATAGCATTTTTTTTCTTGTACATGCTGAACACAAATTTCCACCATATGGCCTTTGCGGCTTTTTCTTTGATTTTGGTAAATTCTTGAATCTTGAATTTATTAGATTTGGAATTCCGTGTAAAAGTTTTCCACACTCTACGCAAGTCAATTTAGCCGTTTTTCGTTTCCTGTATTGAATCTTTGTTTTCCCACCTGGAGATTTAACAAAAACTCTTCTTAATGTCCTTGATTTATGTTTTCCTGCTGGCATTTTAGTGTACCTTTAATAATTTTCTTAATGTTATGCTAAATACTACAGATGTTATAAGATATACCCAAAACCAACTGTGTATTCCGATGAAGTTAACGGTGATGTCATTATAAATGTTTCTTAACCAACTAAATATAATTAATAACGGTAACATTGTTATTAATGTTGGTTTCATAGTTTGTTTCATATGAACCATTGACTTCTGCATTGACTTCTTTTGCAACTCCATAACTTTTTCAGGGTCATCTTTGAAGTTTTTTATATCTTCTCTAATCTCTTTCATCTCTGCTTTTAGAGATTTTATTAACTCTTGATCTGTTGCAAATTTGTAAATTACAGTAACTAGTGATGTCAATAAAAATGATATTAATAACAATGCTCCTGTTGGAGATTGTTCAATCAATTTTCCGAATATTGCATCAAATAGTGAATCTAACATTTTAATCTTCCTTTGAAATAGTCCTTTTTAAATGTTTTTATGTCTGCATCATCCTTCTTAATGCAGGGTTCATGTCCATCATGTGTTGTTGTGCTACTTCTTCATATAACCTATAGATAATCATAACTGTAAGTAAGATACCTGTTCCTCTAGATAGTGCTCCGGTTAGATCAGCCATTGCAGCTAATAAACCTACAGAGATACCACCCATTACTGTTAATGGAAGAATATATCTTTTTAGTAATCTTTCTAATACTCTTTTATCGTTCCTAAATCCTGGAATACTTAAGCCAGAAGACATGATTTGTTTTGCTTGAGATTTTGCATCCATACCTGCAGTCTGTACCCAGAATACGGAGAATATTACTGCTCCGCCGATCATGAATAATATGTATGTTAAACTTTGTAATACCATTGTAGATGTTAGTGATTTTGTGATTATTGCTTCAACTAAGTTTGGTGAATGTGTCCAGTATACTAATCCAGAAGTTGGCATATTTCCTGAAAACTGTCCAAAGACATGTACTGAAATCCAGTGTAAAAATCCCGATTCTGCTACCCTATTTTGTAATAATCTTGACCATAGCTGAACATTTGCTATAAGTGCCGCTACTAAAATAACTGGGATGTTACTAGTATATAAGAATCTTAATGGCCACCTTATCCCATGACCTCTAACTCTTCCAAATGATAGAGGAATCTCTACTTTCATTGCCTGAGCATACACCGACACTGCAAAAACAACTAATGTGAATATAATTGCAAAAAATGGTTTTGCTGCACCTATTAATTCAGCATTCATCAAGGATCTTAAGAAAACCCAGAATGCACCAACCGGAGGCAAACCTGATCCAAATGCCCAGATACCTGCTGTAGTTAGTGGCGAAAATGCTCTGATAAATATTTGTTGTGAAACACCTGCAGCAATAAATAAACTTATACCTGATCCAAATCCCCATTTACTTATCACTTCATCCATGAATAAAATTAACATTCCACCCATAAATAATTGAAAAACTAGTATAAGTTGTAATGGGAAATATGCTGGACTTCCCGCATAGATAATATTGTTAAATCCATTTGGAGATAGACCTCCCATAAAGACATAGACTATTGCCTCAAATATTATGAAAAATATAGCTAATAACTTTTGTAATCCTTGAAAGAATTTTTTTCCTTCTTGAGTTGTAAGATCCAGTTTTAGTATACCTGAACCAGTCAATAATTGAAGAACAATGGATGCTGTTACAATAGGTCCTATACCTAAAGACAATATCGAACCAAAGTTTGCTCCAAGAATAATAGATAATTGTTCAAATTGAGATAGTGCATTACTTCCTAATCCGAATAATGGGATCATAGATAGTATAAAAAATGCAAATACTGTTACCAGAGTCCATTTTAATTTTGTTTTGAAACTTGGTTTTGATTCAGTTGGACCGCTAACTTCTGGTAGATTCATTAATAAGTTTCTTAAGAACATTTTATTGCCTTACCACCAGCACTTTCTATTTTTTCTATTGCTTTTTTTGAAAATGATTTGCAAGTTATTTCGAATTTATTTGTTAAATTTCCTTTTGCTAAAACTTTATCATATTTTGATAAATCAACTAAAAAAGTATCTCCTTTTTTTGTTGCAAGCTTATCCGCTTTAACTTCTATGTAAGACAAATTAATTGTTTTTTCTTTTGATTTTAATTTTGAGTTTGGAGTTTTGAATCCTTTTTTACCGAAATATGCATTTCCGAATAATTTTAGAATTGTTTGTTTTTTCTGTGCTGCTCTCTTTCCAGTTCCAGCCATACCTCTACCACCACGGTTTCCTGCACCTCTCCGCTTCTTCATTGAGCCCCAACCGTGAGTTGTATGTGCTCTCATCCTAGTGTTTTTCTTTCTTTTTGTAGCAGTCATTTTATATCATTCGTTCTAATAAAGCATTAATTTTTTCTTTTCTATATCCAAGCACTCCGCCTGTAGAAAATGGTTTTTTTACTCCTTTTCTTTCAAAACCTTTTATTGGAGGACTTAACCTAAAAAAGGGTTTTAATCCAGGAATTTCCTTAATTTCTTTTTCTTTTACCATAAATTTTTCTACAAATTCATCTGTAGAGATTTTTAGAGTTTCTGTTATATAATCTTCAGTTAATTTCTTGTTTCCAGGTAATCTACCTCGAGTAATTAATAAAGTTTTGAAAGTTTTTGAATCTAATTCTCCCCAAGTTACATAATCTTTGATTTTCTTTAACATTCCTATGGAAGTTGGTTGATTAGGAATTATTGAACAAGTGTACTTTTTATGTAAATTTAAAAGTTTTAATGTAGTCTTTACATCTACGGTCAATCCGTGTTCTCCTGCTATCCTAATAACTGCTATTCTATTCATTTTCCCTTTCCTTCAATTAATCCTGATTTTTTGACAAAATCTTCATTAACTTTTACTAAATTTAAATTTTGAAGAGCATCCATACATGCCTTAACTAGATTTAATCCTGTTCCAGTCTGACCGTAAGTTTTTGAGTAAACATCTTTAACTCCTGCATATTCTAAGATTTTCCTTAGTTCTTTCTGAATAACTAATTTTGTCCCTTTTGGTGCAGGAATTAACTCAACAACTACACTTCCGTTTTTTCCACTTGTTTTTATTGGGATTGAGTGAGGTTCACCACATGCACAAGCCCATGCTCCGCATCCTCTTCTGATCTTCATGACATCTAATTTTGCTCTTCTTGTTGCTTTTTCTCTTGCAGGAACAGTTTCTTTTGCTGATCCATGCCCTATTCCCACATGCCCATTTTTATCTCCTACTAATGACACTGTTGCGAATTTTGGTTTATTACCTTCTTTAGTTTTCTTTTGAGTTTGTTTCCAGATACTTCTCTTTCCACCACCAAACTTACCCTTAGCTTGACCAAGTTCTAATAATTCTTGTTCTAGGCTAGGTAAAAGTGAATCAACTACTTGAGGTTCTAATAATCTAATTCCTGAATCCAAGATATTATCAATATCTTTTATTTCTCCAGATTTTACTTTTTTTCCTACTTCAGTCTTAGGAATCCAGCTTGATAAAACTGCTTCTCTTCTACTTTCTGCAGTCTCTCTCTTGAACTCTTTTCGAGGCTTTCTGTTCCTATTTCTTTGTTCTTGTCTTTTCATTTTATAGCTTCAATTTTCTTTTTGACTTCTTCAAATGATGAAGATAAATCTTTTTTAATATTTTTTATCCGATCTATTGTAGGGAATATTGATTCTGCTGCATTTATTTCTATTCCGGAATCTTTGATTCCTTTGATTGTTGCAGCGATTCTTGAACCTTTTACTAATCTTCTTAATCCTAAATCGATTATACCTTCATTTAATATACTTTTGGATTCTTGTCCGAATAAAAGACCTGTCAAATATGCTGATGCAGTATTTCCAGGATTTCCTTCCCATCCATATTTTTTCAAATCTGAACCTTTTACTGTTTTCAACACTTCGTCGCCCTTTCCTGAAAAATTTATTGCTTGTATAGACATATCATTTGTTGTCTGTCTTACTACAAATCTTGTTTTTCCTGACGCTACAAATTTCAGTCTCTTTCTGTAATTTGTTTTCTTATTCCTTTTTCTCTTGAATCCTACAGTATAATTTTTACCTTTTGACATTTTTGAATAGATTATGCTCCTGCATGTACAACTTTACGTGTGCTCTGCTTCTGAAAAAATTACCCTTAACTTTTCTATACAAATCTCTGTATGTTGAAGGTTCGATTTTTTGGTTTTCTTTTAAATCTTTTAAGAATTTTCTTTGAATTCTTGTTTTAAGTATCCAGGCTGTTTTTCTTGGTAATCTTGCAGTCCTTTTACCTTTTCTGGAACCAGCTTGAGTTTGCCTACCTTTTTGTCTCTGAGTCATTCTTTTTCTTGCTCTTCCTCTAGAAACTCCTGTAACAGGCTTTGCTTTTATTATTCCTTCACTAATTAAAGATCTTATATCATTTTTTGTTACAGCTTCTTTAACTTCGCTCATCTTTGTGCTGTCCATCCAAACTCTGGATTCTCCAACTTTTAAGATTCTTGCTGCAATCCTTTTTTGGTTAGATAAGTTCATTGTTTAGTCCCCGGAATACTACTCTTATTGTGCCCTTCTTTTGCTTGAGTTGTATCTTTTTGTTTTGGTATTTTTACTTGAGTTTTTTCTTTTATTTTTGATTCTAATACTTCTTCTTTTACTTCTTTATCTGATTTTTTTGAATCTTCTTTGCCTTTTTTCTTCTTTAAGGCTTCTTCTCTTTCCTTAGTTTTCCTTTCTAATTCTTTCTGCTTAGTTGTTTTCTTAATCTTCATTGATTTTTCAACAGTTTCTAAGTATTCTGAAATTTCTTTCACATTATCTACTGTTAATTTTTTTTCTTGGCAGATTTTTAGTAATTCAACTTTCTTTTTTATTCCAAGTTTTCCGCTGATTAAAACAGATTCTTTTTTTGAATCTATATCTTCTAATTGTTTAATGTTTGAGATTAATACTTTTTTCAATCCTGTGTTTGAATCTATATATTTGATTTCTGAAGGTGTTCCGTATCCTACTGATGGAGACTTTACATGCCCTTTTCTCTTTAATCTTTGTTTATTCTGAAGCCCTCTAGGAGATCTCCATTTGTTCTTGAACTTGTATTTATTTGAATCTGTCCTTCTGAACTTTGGTTTCTTCTTCCTTAATGTAGAGATTAATTCTTTCATACTTCTACTCCTGCTTTTGATGTTATGAATATACCGTCTTGGAATCTTCTTCTATCACGGTCGGTTATTCTTGTTGATCTTTCTATATTTACTGCAGTTTGACCTGCAAATTCTATATTTGTTGAAGTTACTGTAATCTCATCCCCTTTTATTTCAACTTTTGAACCTTCTAAGATTCTTGCGTGTCTAGGAATTTTTTCGCCTAGGAAATTCTTTACTGTTATTTTGTTACCTTCCATATTAACTGACATTGGGAAATGTCCTGAACATATCTTTAATTTGTAAACATACCCTTCAGTTACACCTTTGATTATATTTTTTATATGTGCTCTTGCAGTATTAATCAATCTTTTCTCTCTCTTTGTTGCTTTAGTAACCTCTAATATTACTTCCTTTTCTTCTACTTTGATTTTTACTATTGGACTAATTAAATCTTTGGAACATTCACCTTTTGGACCTTTTGCAGTCATTACTCTCCCATCTAATGAGATCTCTATCCCTTCAGGAATTTCAATAATTTCAGTGATGTTAAATTTTGCCATTTTAATAACAGTAAGCGATTAATTTTCCTCCAATTCCTTTTTCCATTGCTTGAACGTGTGTCATCATACCTTTTGATGTTGAAACTACTAATATTCCGAAATCCTTTGCAGGAAGATATCTTTTTTCAAACTTTTCATAGTTATCCTTTTTTATAGGGAATCTAGGTTTGATTGCACCACATTTATTGATTGAACTGATTAAATTTACTTCAATGTGATTTCCCTTATTTGTCTCTATCACTTTAAATTCTCCGATATACTTTGATTCTTTTAATATCTTAAGTACATCTTCCATGAATTTTGATGAATTTTTTATTACGCACTCTCTCCTTCCTGCCTTCTCTGTGTTCAGTATGTTTGATAATGCGTTTGCGAGTGTATCATTTAATGCCATTTTTTTATCCTTATGAATATTTTTTAAATCCTAAATCTTTTGCTACGTCTCTAAAACATTGTCTACATAATCCTAGACCATATTTCCTTATGTGTGCGCCCCTTCTACCACAAATTCCACATCTTCTCAATGCTTCTCCACAACTTCGCTCTTTTGGTTTATTGTGTTTTATGAATTTTTTCAGTTTTACAGGCTTCTTTTCTAGTTGCTTGAAAACTTTTTCATGATTTTTTGCAGTCATTTTTCTTCTTCCTCTTCAAATATAACATTGAATTTTGATTTTACAAATTCCATAGATTCTTCTTTTGTGATTCTGTGTTTATGAGGAACTTGTTTTTTTAAATATTTTCTTCTCTTGATTCTGAAACCTTTTCTTTCTATAGTTACAGCAGCTTCAAGACCCATTGAACCAATTTCTGGTTGATAAGACATACCTTCTATATCTATGTACTCAGTCAATCCAAATGAAAAGTTACCATAATTGTCAAATGATTTATCATTTAGAGTGTTTTCTCTTGCTTGAAGCAATCTTGCAATTACTTCTTCAGCCTTTTTTCCTCTTAGTGTAACCTTTACACCTAACTCTAATCCTGGCCTTACACTCCAATTTGGGATCCTACCAGTAGATTTATTTGTAACAGGTTTAGCCCCAGTTATTAAACTTAGTAATTGTTTAGCCTTCTCTAATTTCTCTCCAGCTTCTCCAGTCCCTATGTTAAGTGTGACTTTCTCTATCCCGATTTCTCTCATCTTATTCATTTTATTTTAGTAGTGTTATTACTGGTTTTGTTTTTCCAATAACAAAAGCATATGATTTCAAAGTTGTGAATTCTTCTTTCCCCTTTGTACATACTATTTTTGTTTGGTTTGAACCTTCTGATTCTAATACTTCCTTTAATATTCCAAGTTCTCCAACTTGGTTCCCGTCTACAATATATATCAGGGCACCTTTTTCAAATTTAAAATGATCTTTTACTTTATCTGTTTTTGTATCAAATACCAAAGTATCATTTACATTATAATCTTTCTCAACAAATAAATTCTTTCCATCGAATAAATTAACTTGAGACTTCCCACCTTTCATTTGTTTTTTTCCGATAATTTTTCTAGGTTTGATATTTGTCTCAGTTTTTGATAGTTCTTGTAATCTAAACTTTCCATGAGTATCTATTAATAATCTGTATTCTTTCTTCAAGCCTTCAACAGAGATTATGTCCATAAGACCTACAGGAAATTTGTAATCTTTTCTCAGTATTCCATCTATCTTAACTTTCCCATCATTTAAAATGTGTTTAACTTCTTTAGTTGTATCTGCACATTTTATTATTTCTTTCAATACTGTATTAATAGACATTGATTTTCTGAAAGAGTGTGTTCCAGTTGCAGGCATTGTTATCCAAACGTTCTCCTTCTTTGCAATTGGCCAACTTTTTGGCATTGTTATCCTTTTTAGATGTGATTTTCCCATTTTATTTTCTATCCAGTGATTCTTTTCTTTTTAGATCAGTTAATAATAACTCAGTGATCATTAAATTTGAAGGATTTATCGGATATTGAACTTTTGATCCGTCTCTCTTTATCATTTCTACTCCTTCAACGTAAATTTTTATTTTTTTCATATCTACTCTTGAAACTGTTCCAGTTTTTTTCTTAAACTGTCCAGCCATTACTGTTACTTTATCACCAACTCTTATTTTGATGTTTCTTTTACCATATTTTTCTCTTAATTCTTTTGATAGAGTTGTTGATAGGAATTTTCTCTTTAAGTGTAAAGGTGCATTGTACCTATACTTCCTCTGTTTTCGAGGTTGTTTACTACTCTTCCAAAATTTTGAAAATATTTTTTTCATTTTTTATATAATTGAATTTGCAACTTTTGCAATTACTGGCCATTTTTCTGTAGCTTCTTTTGCGATAGGTCCTTTAAAAACTGTACCTTTTGGATTTCCTTTCTCATCCTTACAGACTATGACTGCATTATCTTCGAATTTTATTCTTGTCCCATCTTCTCTTCGGTATTCTTTCTTCTGTCTTACAACTATTGCTTGAACCAACGTCTTTCTCATATCAGGCACACCTTTTATTACTGAAGCAGTTATCATTTCTCCTACTCCTGCTGAAGGATATTTTCCTTTTGTTGTTTTTCCACCTTTTACTGAGACAAAGTACACTCTCTTTGCTCCAGAGTTATCGCAGACATGAAGTCTTGCTCCTCTTCCGATAGTTTTAGTAACTTTTGCTTTTGTTGGTTTCATTTTTCTGATTTATTGATTATTTTTATTATTACAAACTTTTTTGTTTTACTTATTGGTCTACATTCTGCAACCATAACTTTGTCCCCCACTTTTGCATCTAGACATGGAGAGTTATGAACATTTAGGAATGAAGTTTTCTTCACATATCTCTCATACTTAGGAATTAATATTTTATAATTCCATTCTATTCTTGCAGTTTTGTGTAGATCTTTTGAAGTTACAGTTCCGGTAAATGTACGTCCTCTTGTACCCAGTTCTCCATGAAATGGACAGTGGCTATCACTACATGTTTCTTTTGGAAACTTTACATCAAATCCGATACTTTTTTGTTTTTTCATTTTTTGATTCTCTCTTCAGGCCTGATAGAGATTTTTTCTCCATTTATTACCTTTTCGTTAATTTTTATTGTGATCTGTTCTTTGATTATTTTTTTTCTTGAATCTTTTGTTTTTATGGTTAGCGTGTTTTTTGTTTCGTTTATTACTTTTCCCTTCAATCCAATGAGGGATTTGTTTTTTGAGTCGATTACCTCGATTTCCGAACCAATAAATTCTGATCTCATCATATCTTTGAGATTTTTTTTCATTTTATTCTTCAATCATCTCGGAGTTGAATCCGAGTTTTATCAGTTCTTGTTTGACCCTACCTATGTGATTTCCTTGGAGTTCAATTCTTCCTTCTTTGAATGTTCCTCCACAAGCGAATTTATTTTTTAGTTTTTTTGTTAATTGCTTCAAATCGATGTTGTCGCTTTCGATACCTTCAATGATTGTCATCAATTTTCCGTATCTTTTTCGATCAGTTCTTATTCGAATTCTTTGCTCTTCTTTCGCTATAGTCTCACAGACACAAAGGTCTTGTGGTAATCCACACTTTGAACATATACTACTCAACTTTTTCCACTGCCTCCATATTATTAGTTAGTGCAGTGAGTTTTGCTATTGTTCTTTTTATTTCTCCAACTCTACCAGGATTTTCAGGCAGAGTACCCATTGCAATTTGAATATTAATTTTTACTAGTTCCTTCTTTAGATCAACCAATCTTTTTTCAAGATCTTTTTTCTTCATTTGTTTCAATTCATTCTTTTTTATTATTGCCATCTTGTTTTTTGCTTGAATCTTTTTTATCTTTTAACTCTGAAGCTTTTGGAACTTCTTTGGATTCTTTGTTATCTTGTGATTTTGAATCTTTTGGAACTTCCTTTTCTTTCTTTGGAGATTCCTTTTTATCTTTTAACTCTGAAGCTTTTGGAACTTCCTTTTCTTTAACATCAGTTTTTGATTCTTTCTTTTCAGTGTTTTTTTCTTCTGTTTTTTTCTCAGAAACTTCTTTCTTTTCTTCAACTTTAGTTCCAGTTTTCTCTTCTGAAGTTTCTTCTATTTTAACATCTTTATCATATATCTCTACCTTATCAGGCAAATCAATATCTGGAGTCAATATACTTACTTTAACTCCTACTGATCCTGATTTAAGATGTGCAACTGCACTTCCTTTTTTGATAAAGTTCTCTGCAATATCTCCGGATTTTTTTAAGTAACCTGCTGAAAATCTCCAAGTTCTTGATCTACTACTTGGAACTCCTCTTCCTGCAATTACTATTTCTGCTCCAAGAGCGCCTGCATCGATTATATTCTGTAATGATTTATGTCCCATCATCTTGAATCTTTTTGGACCAAATCTATTGAATGTGTGAATGATTCCTTTTGCAACTGAATGAGGATTTAAAAATGGATTCACTACTTCAGTTATCTCAATTTGAGGATTTTCCAAACCAAATCTAGTTTTTAGTACTTCTGTTATTTTTCTTACAGATTCTCCTTTTCTTCCTACTATTAAACCAGGTTTTGAAGTATGAATGATTATCTTCTCTCCTAAAGGCGTTTTTTGAATTTCAGTGTGACTGTAACCAGGCTTGTCTAATTCTTCTGCTATATATTGTTCTATTTTGAACTTATCTATATTCCTCTTGATTGTGTCTCTATCTATCATTCTTCAGCCTCCTTTACAGTTATTGATATATGTGTTCTCTTCATTCTTCTTCCACTATGCCTTCCGTGATGCATTTGATGAGAACCGGCATTTGCAGTTATCTTTGAAATTATTAGGTTTTCTGTCGACAAACCTTTATCTTCTGCATTTGATTCTACTGAGTTTAATAAGCTTAGTATAGCTTTTGAAATTTTTACTGGATATCTTCCTGCAGCCATACCTGGTTTGTGTGCAACATCTTTGTTAAATTTTTTTATTGGAACTGCAGTTTTCTTCAGAATTACTTCTGCTAGTAAATCCTTAGCCTTCTGTAATTTTCTATTTCTTATGAAATTTGCTACTTCAACTGAAAATTTGGTTGAAATTGCTAGATCTTTACAATTTACTGAAGCAGTGTGATCTTTCTTATCTGTTTTTTTCTCAACTTTTTTAGTTTTCACTACTTCTTTCTCAACTTTCTTTTCTTCCGTTGGTTTTTGTTCTTTATTCATTTTTATTTAACAGATTGTGATGCACTTGATCTTGTAGCCCCTATACCTGGCGAAGAGTGTTGTACCCTTTGTCTTGTAGCTACAAATTCTCCAAGATAATGTCCTAACATTTCCGGCAGAATATTTACTGCTTCGAATTTTCTTCCACTATGTACTAATATTTTTAAATCTAACATTTCCGGCAAGATTATCATATTTCTGCAGTGAGTTTTTATTGTTTTTTTGTATGTTCCTTCATTTGTTCTTTTAATTTTAATCATTAATTTTTTCTGTTCTTCAGTAAATCCTCTCTTAACAGATCTTCTTGATCTAGCTGGAAGTAAATTAAGAAACTCTTTGGTATCTAGTTTCTTTACTTCTTCTATTGTTTTTCCACGAAATGTAAATTCTTTTTTAGCCATTTTTATTTCCTCTTACCCATCCTTCTCGGTTTGATTGAACCTACTTTTCTTCCAGGTGGTGCATTTCTTGGTGCAATCTTAGATTTACCAATGTGACGTCCTCGTCCAGAACCGAATGGGTGGTCTACTGAGTTCATCGCTACTCCAGATGTTTTTGGCCATAGCTTATTACGTGCTTTCATTTTGTAAAACTTCACACCTGCTTTAACGAAAGGTTTTTCTGATTTACCACCTGCAGCAATTGTTCCTATTGTTGCTCTACAAGTTGAATGAATGTCCATTTGTTTTTTTGATGCGAATCTGATCCTAACAGTAGTTTTTCCTTTTGCTACTACTCTTGCTGAACCGCCTGCAGCTTTAACAAATTTTCCGCCGTCTCCGACTGATTTTTCTATATTATAAATTTGAGTACCTACCTCTAATTTTCCAAGAGGTAACGTATTTCCAGCATTTGCTTCTGCCAAATCTCCAGATTGTACTTCTTCTTTTGTATTCATACCCTCTCTAGCTAAAACCAAGATTCTTTCTTTATTCTCGTATTCTATAACTGCTAAAGGTGCTGAATGTCCAGGACAGTGAATTATATCTAAGACCTTTCCTTTCATTACTCCAGTTTTTTCTGTATCATCGTAAGTCCTATGACTAACCATACCTTTGTATCTGAAACTTGGAGCCCTATATGTAGAGGTTCCTCTTCCACGTCTTTGTGATATTATTCGTTTACCCATTTTACATTAAACCTAATTCAGTAGCTACATCTATTGCAGGTGTACTTGGAGATAGAGAGATGTATGCTTTCTTTTTTCCTTGTGGAGTTATCAATGTATTAACATTTGTAACTTTTACTTTGAAAGCTTTTTCAATTGAATCCCTTACTTGTTCTTTAGTTGCTTTTTTATCAACTATACAAACCAATTTATTTTCTGATTCTAGGATTCTAATAGCTTTTTCTGTTCCTAGTAAATATTTTATTGTTTTGTAAGGGTCCATTTTATTCCTTTATCTCCTTTTTTTCTACTTTTTTTATTATTTCTGATTTTGATGCCATGTAAAGTTCTTCTTTCTCCATTCGCTTTATAGCTTTTTCAGACCATATTGTTAATCTTCCTGGTCTTGTTCCTGGAGCTAAAAGTTCCACATTAAGGAAATTAACTATTGATGAATCCAAACCTGGTATATTTTTCGCAGCCTTAAGAACTGGAGAGTCCTCTGATACTACTAATAATGGACCTTTTTTCCTTCTGTATTTTCTTCCCCTAAGTTTTCCTTTTCCAGATCTTATTTTCTTTTCTTTTGATCTTTCTAATTCTTTTTCTAATTTTAAGGAGTTTAATAATTTTACAAGATCTTTTGTTTTTTCTATTTTTTCTACATTTTCAATTACTATTGAATCGAATGTATTGAATCCACTATCTTTCAACATTTCTTTGTTTATCGTCGCTGAAATTGCAGACCTTATAGCTTTTAATCTTTCTTTATTGTTAATTTTTTGTTTCCAAATCTTTTCTGCCTTTGGAGAGTGTGCTCTCCTACCACCGACTGTACCTGAAACTGTAGTTCCTACCCATACAAATCTAGTTCCTCTTCTTAGATGAACTTTTCTAGGAACACGAGAAATTCCATGACCGTAACTTCCTCTGAAATCTCTTCTCTTTTTAGAGACTCTATCTGAATATTCTAAACCTGCTCTTTCTTTTGCACCTCTTTGCTGCACCTTATTTGCTTGAGCTGCAACAACTACTTTCTTAATTAGATCTGTTCTAACTTCCTCATTAAATTGTTTAGGAAGAGTTAATTCAGATTTCTTTTTTCCTGTTAAATCGTATAGTTGTGCTTTCATTGTTTAGAGTTTGTACTTATCCTCCCAATTTCCGGAGCTCCAACATCTGAAGTATTCCTTATAGGTCTTGTGAATTTTATCATACGTTTCTTTGGTCCACCGACGGAACCTTTTATTAACATGTAATCATTTTTTAGTAAACCATATCCTACGATTCCACCATCTTGATTTACTTCTTTTGGATCAGATCCAATTGATATAACTAATTTGTTATATTCTGTACGAGTGTGATATCCATGTTGTCCAGTTTGAGGAACTTTCCATGAAACTTTACGTGGTGTAAATGGTCCAAGGTTTCCTACAGCTCTTCGTTTCTTCTCTGACTTATGAGATTTTAGTGAAACTCCGAATCTCTTAACAACTCCTTGAAATCCATATCCAGTAGTTATTGAGTGAATGTCTGTATAATTTCCTGCTTTGAAAACATCATTGATTGTAATATCTTTTTCTAACAGAGATTTTGCATATTCTAAATCTCCACTTATTCCCAACTCAAATACCTCTGGTTTCTTTTTCCCAATACCAGTTAATTTTGGTTGTGTATATACTAGTAATCTAATATCATCATATTCTTTTGGAGCTTCCTTAGTCTTTTCAGATTTTGGAAGAACAAGTTTTCTTGATAATTCCTTATTTAATTTCTTTGCTGGCAATTCAGAGATAACTTCAGAACCATAGGAAGTTTTTTTGTAAAAACGAAGAGAAAGAGGTTTCATAGGTGGACATTCAATAATTGTCACCGGAATAGTAACTTTCTCGCCTTTGGTCATTGTTTTTTCTGTATCTGTGATTATAACATGGGTCATTCCTGCTTTGTATCCCGCAAAACCAAGGATCCCATCTCTATCTTGATTCGCCCATCTTCTTACTCTAGCATAGATTCGATTAGCTCGAACTCTTGGCCAAAATTGTAGGCTTCCTGATCTCGGTCTTGTTACGCTTGCCATTTTCTTTTTTGGTGACGTTAATCCCTATTTAAATCTTTTGATAGTTCCTTCTAAGAATCAGCGACTGCAACGTACAGTAGGGGAGTTAAAAAAGATTCAAATTTACTTATAAATGTTGTGATTTCGAGGTTTTTCTCTATACTTCAAAATCATGTTCATTCTGAAACTCTCTCTCATCAACCTCTAAATTCCTTGTAATTTTTCCCTTTCTTTTCGCCATGATTCTTGCTTTAGAAAAATCATCTTTATATTCTTCTGGGACGATTAACTCGTCGATAACCAATGTATGTGTGATAAATGCTTTCTTAAAAGGTTCTTTAATATCGAAAGCATAATCTTCTAAAATTGATTTGTCTTTTGTTGTGAATGTGCAATAATTTACTACGGGTTTTTTATCACCTTTGCCAGGTTTTCCAGCCTTTGGCGCTTTTTCTTTGATCTTTAATTTTCCGTATTCTGTTTCAAAAGATAGATTTATTGAATTAAATGGAAATTTTTCACAAACTTCTAAAATTTGTTCTTTTGACAATTCTGCATCAACAATGTGTTTCTTTGTACCCATTGCATTTTTTATTTCTTTAAACTCTATCAGACATTCATCTGCCAAATTTTTTGTTCCAAAAATGATTCCCTTAACATGAACTTTATCTTTTATAGTATTAGCCAATAACTCTACTAATTCATTTGTAAACTCAGGAGTAGTTTTTACTTTGATAGCTTTTGCCATCACCCTTATATCTAACATCGACTTATTATTGAAAGTTCCAGGACCAAATTTAGTAAACTGATTATGTACTTTCTCGTCAACTTTGCCTTCAAATATCTTTTTAATGAAATTCATGTTAATAATTTTTGTTTTGTGCCGTTTTTATAACTTATGGTTTTTATATTGATTATAGTAAGAATTATAAATGATTTTAAGCCTATTAAATTATCTAGCCCTGTAGTGTAGTGGTCAAGCATTCAAGGTTCTGGGCCTTGAGACCCAAGTTCGAATCTTGGCGGGGCTATCAATAAAATGAATATAGAAGAAATGATTGAAATTATAATCAAACTTGATCCAAAACTGGATGTAAAGAATCTGATTTATAGAGCAGATGGAAGAATTGAATATAGTTGTGAACATGGAATCGGACACACGATTTATTCGCCACAAAATGATTATTTACATGGTTGTGATGGATGTTGTAGAGATTACAAGAGATTCTTTCCGAATAATGAAAAAGATTAATTTTATAAATTGCTCATTTTCATAAGAACGTATGCTTCTGTAGTGTAGTCCGGTCAAGCACGTTGCCCTCTCGAGGCATCAACCCGGGTTCA
>CAZCDH010000011.1:0-19253 GCA_964497715.1 Candidatus Woesearchaeota archaeon
GGAGTGGGAAGCAAAAACTAAAACTTGTTCAGAAAATATTTTGTTCTCTGCACCTCAATGCAATGATACTTTAGATAATGATGATGATGGATATCTTGATTCAGACGATCCAGATTGTTTAGACCCTTTGACTGGAGTATATAATTCAAGCTTAACTAATGAGTGGATGACTAGATCTTGTGAGGACTGTGATGACTGTGAGACAGATATAAAGACTCCGATAGGTTTTAGTTGGTCAGATTATGACACCAAAACAGTTGTTTTAATGAATGATGACACAGTTACTAATACTTGTATTGATTTAGGGGCAACTGAAAATAATTTTGTGATAGATTGTAATGGGAAAACTATGTCTGATGGGGCAGGAGTAGGGTTAAATTTATTAGGAACTACAAATATAACATTTATGGATTGTTCAATCAATAATTTTGGTAATGGTGCTATAACTCTAGATGGAGTAATAGACACAACCCTGAGCGATATAACAATCTCTAGCACAGTAGGAACTTCTCAGATTCGTATATCTAATAATCCTGGAGGTTATTTAAAATTAAATGATATTGAATCTATAAATCATCCTTCTATATTTATTTGGTTTAGTTCTCTTGGAACAATAAGTAATCTAGAAATGACTAATGTAGTTTCTTGTGGAGGTCTTGATTTATTTAGTAATAACTTGGTCGATTTGGCAGAATTTACAATCTATGGAAACTACTTCAATGAACAAGATTGCGGACTAACAGCAGGCACACACTACACATCATGCTAATAAACATAAATTAAAAAATTTCTAAAAAGAATTAAAATTACAACTTGTCTCTTATTCGTTCTATGTGTCCTGCAATTTCTTCACCAGAGTCAGTCAACTTGATTGTTTTGATTCTACCTTCCTTAACGAAAGATACAAGTTTATTTTTTTCCATCTCTTGAAGAATCTTAACAGCGTGGGAGTAAGTACAATCTACTTCCTTAGCAATTACAGATCCATAACGATTTCGATTACTAGTTTTCAAAGCAAGCAGTATCATTGCCGGCTTCTTCCTAAAAAATACTTCGAAAATTTCTTTCTTTTTCATTAATTATCCCACCTATAACAATAACAGTCATAAATATATTTTAAAGGTTTACCTTTTGGAAAATATCTTTTACAACATATATCTTTAATCATCTAAATAGGGTATAACAAAAGATTTATATAACTATTTTTTTATGCATAAATCATGCTTGACATAAATACTATAAGATCTAGTCCAGATATAGTAAAAGACTCGCTAAAAAAGAGAGGACAGGAAGAAAAAGTAGAGTGGGTTGACTTAGTTCTAAAGAATGATAAAAAATGGAGACATCTAAAACAAAAAGCTGATCGTCTTCGAGAAAAACGAAATAAAGTTGCAGAATCAATTAACAAATTAAAGAAAGAAAAAAAATCTGCAGAAGAAAAGATAAAAGAGGCTAGAGAACTTCCTCCAAAAATAACAGAAATAGAAAATGAGATGGAAGAGATAAAAAGCGAATTAACTTCTTATTTATACAGGATACCAAATATTCTTCACGAGTCAGTTCCTACGGGGAAAGATGCAGAAGAAAATGTCCCATTTAGATTTCATAAGGATCCAAAGGTTCCAAATTTTGAGTTAAAACCTCACGGTCAATTAGCAGAAGAAAGAGGTTTAGCAGATTTTAAAAAAGCCTCAAAGGTTGCAGGCGCAGGATTTAATTATCTAAAGGGAGATTTGGCACTACTAGATTTAGCACTACAAAAGTTCGCAATAGATGAACTGATAAAAAAAGGATACAAATTAATCACTCCTCCACTAATGTTAAATAAGGAATCGTATGAGGGAACAACAGACCTAGCAGATTTCGAAAAAGTTATGTATAAAATAGATAAGGAAGAATTATATTTGATAGCAACATCAGAACACCCAATGCTTGCCTTACATTCAAACGAAGTAATTGATGAAAAAGATTTACCTCTTAAATATGTTAGTCTATCTCCATGTTTCAGAAAAGAAATAGGTAGTAGGGGAGTAGATACAAAAGGATTATTTAGGATGCATCAATTCAATAAAGTAGAACAAGTAATAATCTGTAAACCAGAAGATTCTTGGAAATATCATGAAGAGTTAGAAAAGAATTCAGAAGAATTATACAAAAAGATGGGAATCCCTTTTAGAGTAGTAAATGTCTGCACTGGAGATATGGGAATAGTTGCAGCAAAGAAGTATGATATCGAAGCATGGTATCCAAGGGAAGAAAAATATGGAGAAGTAGGTTCATGTTCAAACTGTACAGATTACCAAGCTGTAAGAGGGAATATAAAATACCAAGATGGGCAAGATAGAAAATATGTTCACACACTAAACAATACTGCAATTGCAACATCTAGAGCAATGCGGGCAATCTTGGAGAATTTCCAAAATAAAGAAGGATCAATTTCAGTACCTAAACCTTTAAGGAAATATATGGGAAAGAAAAAGAAAATATAAGGAGGAATTAAGAATGGATGAAACAAAAGAACAAAACTTGTATGGAGAAGAAGGACGTGAAGAAGCTGGAGACGGAGATGAGATTAACGAAGCCGAAGAGGGATTTATGAAAGGTTATGATGAAGAATCAAACCCTGCAGAATGTGCTAACTGCCACACTATTCTGGAAGATGAGTTCATAGAAGAAGATTTTGAAGGTTCAACTTATCGATTCTGTTCCGAAGAATGTGCAAGAAAATTTGAGATAAAAAAAGAGCACATTTAATTTTTTTATTTCCAAAACATTTTTAAAACTCGTTTCTAATTGTTTCTTTCAATGGTAGAGCTAATCATCACTGAGAAACCTGCACAAGCACAAAAAATAGCAACAGCTTTGGCAGATACAAAAGCAATAAAAACTACAAAAAATAAAGTTAGTTATTACGAATTAAAACATAAAGGTAAGAAAATTCTTGTTGGCTGTGCAGTAGGTCATTTATTTGGTTTAGCAAAATCTAAGAATGCAAAAAAAGGATATCCTACATTCGATATTGAGTGGAAACCTAAATACGAGATAGACAAAGGTGCAGGCTATACAAAGAGATATGTCAAAGTTCTAGAACAGCTATCCAAAAAAGCCGACAAATTTATTGTGGCTACAGACTATGATGTCGAAGGTTCAGTTATAGGGTACAATGTCTTAAAATACATCTGCAAGCAAAAAGATGGGAAAAGGATGAAGTTCTCCACTTTAACTAAAGATGAATTAATAGAGTCATACAAAAAAGCAACTAAACATCTAGACTTTCCTCAAATTCATGCAGGACAAGCAAGACACACACTAGATTGGTTTTACGGAATCAACATAAGTAACGCATTGATGACTTCTATAAAAAATGCAACAAAGAGGTTCAGATTGATGTCTACTGGCCGTGTTCAAGGGCCAACACTAAAGATCATAGTAAAGAGAGAAGAAGAGATCAGTAAATTTAAACCAAAGAAATACTGGGAAATCTCTTTGGAAGGTAAACTAAACAAAACAAAAATTTCTGCAAAACACAAAAAAGGAAAATTCACAAAAGAAGCAGAAGCAAAAAAAGCTCTAAAAAACACAAAGGGAAAAAAGGCAATAGTTGAAAATATAAAATCTAGTGAAAGGTTAATTCAACCTCCAACTCCTTTTGATCTAACTTCATTACAGATTGAAGCGTACGGGAAAGCAAATATTTCTCCAAAAGAAACCTCAAAGATTGCTCAAGATTTATACACTTCAGGATTAATATCATATCCGAGAACAAGTTCGCAAAAATTACCTACTTCAATAGGTTACAAAAAAATTCTAAAAAAACTTTCAAAGAAAAAAGCATTCACAAAACTCTGTGAAGGTCTTCTGAAAAAGAAAAAGCTTGTACCAAACGAGGGAAAGAAAGAAGATTCTGCGCACCCTGCCATATATCCTACTGGAGACCTAGCAAATTTATCTGGAAACTCTCTAAAACTATACAACTTAATCACTAGAAGATTCTTATCAGTATTTGGAGATCCTGCAAAGAAAGAGATTACAACTGTTACAATAGGTATTAATAAAGAAAAATTCAAACTATCAGGTTCAAGAATACTAGAACAAGGATGGTACGAATTATATGGAGAGTTTTCGAAATCAAAAGAACAACTTCTTCCTAAAATAGAAAAAGATGATGAAGTAAAATCTAAGACTATCAAATCAGAAGAAAAGGAAACCTTGCCTCCGAAAAGATACACTCCAGCTTCAATAATCAAAGAGATGGAAAATCTAGGTTTAGGAACGAAAGCCACCAGAGCTATGATGGTTGATGCATTATACCAAAGAAAATATATTGATGGAACAAAACTAGAAGCGACACCTCTAGGTATAACTCTGATACACACTCTAGAAAAATATTCTCCTGAAATAATCGATGAACATCTAACAAGAGAGATAGAAGATGATATGCAGGCAATAAGAGAAAAGAAAAACACTAGAGATAAAGTAATAGCTAAAACCAAGAAATCACTAATAAAAATTCTCAAACAATTCAAAGATCATGAAATAAAGGTAGGAAAGGCACTCTCAAAATCTACAGGGGGCGAAGATATAATCGGAGATTGTCCAAAGTGTAAGAAGGGAAAGTTAAGATTAAGATTCGGCAGATTCGGTCCTTTCATTGCATGTGATAGATACAAAGAAGGTTGTAAAAACACATTTGGAGTACCTAGAGGAAATCTAGTTAAGAAAACTGATAAGATATGTGAAGAGTGTAAACATCCAAAAATATTACTAATAAGAAAGGGTAAGAGGCCACAAGAACTTTGTATAAATAAAGAATGTCCAACAAAAAAACCTACTGTAAATTTAGAAGGAGAAAAATGTCCTAAATGTGAAGACGGGAAACTAGTTCTCAAAAAAGGAATTTACGGAGCATTTTTTGCCTGCGAAAACTATCCTAAGTGCAAACACATAGCAAATCAAGAAAAATAATTATTTCTCTATTTTAGGAATTATCAAAGACTCAATAATTGCATCAAGAAGAGTTTCATTTCCGTCTTGATACTCAAATGGGCCTAAGGGTATACTGGCACCGGCTTCATCATATCTTCCACCACCACCGAATTTTCCAGCAATAGTTTGAGCATTAAGTTTACTAGTCTCTCTAGCTTTTATGGAAATTGCAATCCTATCTTCAATTATAGCAAAAGCTATTCCTGCTTCAACACCTTCTTCTGCCATTAATTCTCTAGCAAGAACAGATATTGTATCTCTATTACTCTCAATCAGATGACCTGCACAACTTATACTATAAACTCCAATTTTTTTTCTATTAGATAATCCTCTACCTATTCCTGATTGCATCTCACCAGAACGAGAAGGCCTCATAATTTCATCCAGAGTATTTCTATTAACACAACTATGAATTTTTGCAAGAGCAAGATAATCCTTAGTTGTAGCCTTTTTCAAATTATTAGTATCTATTAATATCCCGTGCTTCAAAGCAGTTGCAAGAATCTCATCACTAGGTTCATCTTTATCGAAATCTAGGCCATATGCCTCAAGATACTCAATAGTCATTGTAGAAGTAGATCCTACATCATTAGAAGGCCTAACATCAGCAAAATCATAACTGGAGAAATCTTCCTCTAAGCTAGGATCAAAATGGTGATCTATAGCAATGTTAACTTTCTTATTATCTGGAATAGTTAGGTGCCTTCCTTTTATCGAAGCATCAAGAACTAATATTTTTTTATAATCATCAAATTTAACACTATTAAAAGGGATTATTCTAGATTCATAAACAGAATCTAATTTTTTTAGAAGAGAAACATTTTCATGATGGCTAATGGCTCCACTGTAGAATATATCTGATTCAATGCCAAATTTTTCCTTTAGTATCTTTTCTTTCCATACATAAGAGCTAGCAATTGCATCTCCACAAGGATAATCGTGTGCACCAATTAAAATTTTACCATTAAATTTACTAAGAATCTCTTCTAATTCTGAAGTTTTTTCAGGATTAAAAAACAATTCCTTCTTTTCTTCTTCTTTTGTATTAATCTTCATTTTTAATTTTTCCTTCTTTCTTAAACCGACAAATTCTCCAATTTTATCACTAAATCGATCATACATCTTAATTTTAGAATAAGAAAAAGAATTATAAAGCTTTTCAAATGCAAGATTGTATACCTTTTTCAACTATTTTATAGGAAAAGTTCCCTTCTTTTGCAGGTTTTAGACGTTTTAGAGTAATATGTTTAGTTTCAGAGACATCCAATCTGATTATATTGTATGACCAATGTTTTATTATCTCTCCTCCAACCATCTGAATTATTCCACTTTTAAAATTTTCAAAAACATCATTCGTAATAATCACAGGAACTTTTTCAGAGATGTCTTTCAACACTCTAAGCTGACTATTCATCATTTTTCTTGCCAATTCAGATTTACTATTAGATAACGTTCTGTAATAGAAATTAAATCCATCTATAACAATCAAAGAAAATTCTTTTTTATCAATGATTCTCAATAGATCATTAATTTTTTTCTGTTGGTGGATAAAACTTTTGATTTTCAGGACAAAAAGGTTGTCCAAATATCCATTCAAATTTCCCCCATTAATCTGTTCCAATCTAGAGAGATTAAAATCATTCTTAACATCAAAAAAGAAGACTTTTTTCCCTTCTTTCAACTGTTCTAAGACTGCCATCAAGCTTAAACAACTCTTTCCGGAAGTAGGAAGGCCGTATATTGAGCTAATGCTCGAGTATCCACCCTCAAGAAATTCATCAAGATCAGAGTCGCCACTTTTTATTTTCATAAATTAATAAGCACGCCAAAACTTAAAAGATTATTGAATACCTAAAATTATAAAAACTACAAACCACTCCCTTTATTAGAATGGGAAAACCAAATAGGGGGATGTTACAACATGACAAGAGATTAACAGAAATTCTTAATTCTGAAATAAGACACGAGATTCCAGGAATACAAACAATATCTAAAGAAACTCAATTCTGGAGAGAAGGCAGATTAGTAGCAGAACCAGATGGTCTAATTTGGGACGGCCACACCCTATATATCTTAGAATATAAATGCAGTGATAGAAGATTGGGAAAAGCACAACAACAAGTAGAAACTGCTCACGATTATATTCAGAATGACTTAGGGATATTCGTTCCTTGCGAATATTTGATTAAATACGGTTAAGGAGATAGAAACTTTTATATATCTTCTGTATATACCCGATGTATATACTATGAAAACTATATCCAATGCAAGAGTTCTATGTCCAGAATGCGACAAAGAAACAATAAAGAGGTTTGAAATAAGGCAAGGATTCAAATTAAACTTTTTTGAATGCCCTATTTGTTCTGAAAGATTTTATGATTCTTCAGAAATTAAAGAATTTGGAGAGTTTAAAAAATTAAGAGCAAGAAGATTTGATGTAAAACTTAGAATGGTAGGTAATTCTTTTTCAGTAACTATACCGAGGGAGATAATTGAATTTGAAGAAAAATTTGCTCAAATGGAAAAAGAAATGGATAATATGATGAGATTAAGTTTAGACGAACCAGGAAAGATCAGGTTAAGGTTCAGAAGATTAGTGGAGAAATAAAATGGCAAAAGATAAAATATCAAAATTAAGAGTAATGGAAGCACTACAAGAAGAAGCTTACAAAGGGATCGTTAGAGTAGATTCATCAATGATGAAACAGATTGGAGTAAGACCTGGCGATGTTATAGAAATAATAGGTAAGAAAAAAACTGTAGGTATTGTAGATAGGGCATACCCATCAGATGTGGGTGAAGCTATAATTAGAATGGATGGTATCCTTAGAAGAAATGCTGGAACAGGCATAGGAGAGTTAATACATATAGTTAAAGCAGAAGTAAAAGAAGCTAAGAAAATCACAATAGCTCCTGCACAACAAGGACTTATGGTTCAAGCAGATCCAAATATGTTCAAACAAAGCTTACTAGGTAGGGCAATACTAAAAGGCGACATAATTTCGTTAGGTGGGGCAAAAAGAAGAAGAACAACTTTTTCAGGTAGTCCTTTTGAAGATATTTTTGATTCGGTATTCCAAGGGATGATGCTTGGTAACTTAGGAAGTTTAAAATTCGTAGTTGCAGAAACAAATCCAAAAGGTCCTGTAATAATCACAGAAAATACGGAACTAACTCTGAGTCAAAAATCTATAGAAGTTTCTGAAGATGGAGTCTCAGTAGTTCCAGATGTAACTTATGAAGATATTGGAGGTTTATCTGAAGAGATAAAGAAAGTGAGAGAGTTAGTAGAATTACCTATGAAACATCCAGAACTTTTTGAAAAATTAGGTATAAATCCTCCTGCAGGAGTTTTAATGCACGGTCCACCAGGTACAGGTAAAACTCTTCTAGCAAGAGCTGTTGCAAACGAGTCCGAAGCAAATTTTGTTGTAATAAACGGTCCAGAAATAATGAATAAGTTCTATGGTGAGTCAGAGAAGAAAATAAGAAAGATTTTTGAAGACGCAGCAGAAAAAGAACCTTCAATAATTTTCATTGATGAAATCGATGCTATTGCTCCAAAAAGAGAAGACACTAAGGGAGAAGTCGAAAGAAGAGTTGTAGCTCAACTTCTAGCAATGATGGATGGATTGAATAAGAGGGGAAAAGTTGTAGTAATTGGTGCAACAAATCGTCCAAATGCAATTGATCCTGCCTTAAGAAGGCCTGGAAGATTTGACAGAGAGTTAATCTTTGGAGTTCCAGATGCAAAAGGTAGATTGGAAGTACTAAAAATCCACACAAGAAACATGCCAATTACCAAATCTGTAGATCTAGAAGAATTAGCAAGATCAACACATGGTTTTGTTGGAGCAGATTTAGAATCTCTAGCAAAGGAAGCTGCAATGAATGTACTGAGAAGAAACATTCAAGATTTCAATTTAGAAGAAGGTAAAGAAATCCCTCAAGAGGTTCTGGAAAAATTAAAGATTACTGGAGAGGATTTCAGGGAAGCAATAAAAGTAGTTAGACCTTCAGCAATGAGGGAAGTATTGATTGAGACTCCTAATACAAAGTGGAAAGACATAGGTGGTCTAGAAAATATAAAGGCTGAATTAAAAGAAACTGTAGAATGGCCATTAAAACATGCTAGCTCATTTGAAAGGTTGGGAATCAAACCTCCAAAGGGGATATTAATTTATGGGCCTCCAGGTACAGGTAAAACTCTTCTAGCAAGAGCTGTTGCAAACGAGTCAGAAGCAAATTTTATTTCAATAAAGGGACCTGAATTAATATCTATGTGGGCAGGAGAATCTGAAAAAGGGATAAGGAAGATTTTTGAGAAAGCAAGACAGGCTTCTCCAACAGTTATATTCTTTGATGAGATAGATTCGATTGCAGGTAGAAGGGGGAGCGAATCAGGATCAAAAGTGACTGAAAGGATGGTAAACCAATTATTATCTGAAATGGATGGATTGGAAGAGATGAATGATGTTGTAGTTATTGCAGCAACAAATCGTCCAGATATTTTAGATCCTGCATTATTGAGACCTGGAAGATTTGATAGGATAGTTATGGCCCAGATACCTGATGAACTTGCTAGAGAATCGATTTTCAAAGTACACACAAGTCCTATGCCTCTTTCAAAAGATGTAGATATTAAAAAACTTGCAGAAGAAACAAAAGGATATACTGGTTCAGATATAGAATCTGTCTGTAGAGAAGCAGGAATGCTAACTTTAAGAGAAGACCTTTCTGCAAAAGAAATAACTATGAAGAAATTCGATGAAGCTTTGAAAAAAGTAAATCCTTCAATAACTGAAAGAGATATAAAAACTTATGAGGAAATAGAGAGTAACTATCTGAGAACTGCAAGAGGTGCAGCAATTAGAGATGCCCAACAATACATGGGTTAAATCTCTATTTTTTTTATTTCTTCTATTTTTTTTGTTTTATTTATTTCCTCTCTTAATCTTGCACTATTTTTTAGACCTTTAGTAAACTTTACAATATGCTTCTTAACATAACTAAACTTAGTACCGTATTTCTTAGCCAATTTTAAGTATTCAGAAACAATTTCTAATTTGTCAGGTTCATCATATTTTCCATTCTTAAGATAATCAGAATACTGTTTGAAAATATAAGGATTCTTGATGGCTTCTCTACCAATCATAACATAATCACAACCACTCTCTTCGAACATTCTCTCGATATCTTCAGGACAACTAATGTCTCCATTACCAACTACAGGAATTTTAACAGCTTCTTTAACCTGTCTAATCAAATCCCAATCAGACTCTCCACTTCTAACTTGTGATCTAGTTCTAGCATGAAGTGTTAACATACTGGCACCTTCTTCCTCAATTATTTTAGCAATTTCAACAGCATTGATAGTTTTTTTATTCCAACCAGATCTAATCTTAATAGAGACAGGTTTTTTACTAGTTTTAACTAGTGCTCTAACAATCTCCCTAACTTTCTCAGGATCTTTCAATAAAGCTGAACCTGCACCAGCATCAACAATTTTGCTCATAGGGCAACCCATATTAAAATCAATAATATCTACCTTGTCTTGAACAACTTTGACGGCCTTTTTTATCTCATCAATCTTAGTTCCAAATAATTGGACTGCGATAGGTTTCTCACACTTTTGAATATCGAATAACTTCAAAGTATTCTCATTTCCCCTAATTAGTGCTGCACAGGAAAGCATTTCAGTATAAGTTAAACCAGCCCCATAATTTGAACAGAGAATTCTAAATGCAGGATCATTTACTTCGGCCATTGGCGCAAGAAAAATTTTAGTTTTAAATTTCATCTTGTAGTAACGCTTTTCCCAACAATCAAACTATGTTCTGTCTGAGCAACCATACCTTTTTTCTTTTCAACTAATCTAGGATACTGGTAAATTGCACCAGCTCTCTCAAGAAGGGTAAAAGCCATATTCACTCCTTTGAATTTTTTTGTAAGCCATCTCTTAGCAAAAGGAAGGCCATTATACTCAGTTTCAATATAAACAAGAATTTTTCTAGAGTTCATATCTCTAACAGGTTTTTTGCCCTTGAATAAATAGATCTCTGAACCAGCTCCTTCAACAACAGCTCCTTCGCCATCAGTTGCAAAAGGTTCTATTGCAATATGCTCTCCATCCTTCAATTTAGTTTTATCTCCATTATCAAAATTAGGTATTGAAGGTGAAGTGTGTACAGAATATGGTGCCAACCCATGGCCCCCAAGATTTTTAATAGGACTAAATCCTGCATCTCGAATTGTTTTACTAATTGCAGCACCTATCTCTCTAACCTCTACTCCAGGTTTAGCCAATTCAATTGCTGCAGCCAAGGCATCTTCAGAAGCTTTAACCAATGCACTATTTTCTCCAAGATCGATAGTACAAGCTGTATCTCCAATGGCACCATTAACATGAACTCCTACATCCAATTTAATCAGATCTCCTTCTTTAAATTCGGTTTCATCACCAATCATTGCATTATAATGTGCTGCAGTACTATTGATAGAAAGTTGCGCAGGAAATGCAGGTTTTCCACCAAGCTCAAAGATCTTATCCTCAATCTTTTCACTAACTTCTAAGAGTTTGGCTCCGACTATTACCAAACTTCTTCCATACTCTCTAGCTTCTTTTGCTATCTCTCCTGCTTTAATCCAGTCATTCATATATCTTTCAGGAGAGTAAACCTTTAAAAATATAACTGCCAAGAGAATACTATGAAAGGTTTCATAATATATCCTGGTTCTAGAATTATTGAAGGAAAGCCTTGCGTTCTGCTATATGGACGTTTAGAAAATGGCCACTCTTTCTTAACAATAAATGAATTCAAACCATATTTCTTCATAGACTCTAAAAATCTAAAAAAAGCAGAAAAACTAGGAGATTTTGAAGTAGAAGAAACAAATCTAACAAATTTCAAAAAAGAGAAAGTAACAAAGTTAATTTTAAATCATCCGAAGGATATATCTGAATTAAAATCTACATTAGAAGCAGAGAAGATAATTACATATGAGGCAGATATAAGATATCCAATAAAATTTTTGATAGATAACAAAATCCAAGGTTCTTTAGAAATTGATGGAGATTACGAAACTTCAGATACAATAGATAGGATTTACAAAAATCCGGATATCTCCAAAACTGAATATGTCCCGAAGAATCTAAAGATTTTATCTTTTGATATAGAAACTGACAAAAAAGCAAAGACACTATACTGTATCTCTTCATACTCAAAAGATTACAAAAAATCTTTCATAATCTCAAAGAATAAAGTTGAAGGTGCAGAAATATTCAAAGATGAAGAAGATCTACTAGAAGCATTTCAACAAGACATCATAGACTTTGATCCAGACATAATTACTGGGTGGAATGTAGTAGATTTTGATTTTAAATTTTTAAGAGATAAATTCAAGAAATATAATATTCCATTTATCTTAGGAAGAGACAATTCCATTTCCAAATTAAGGTTAGAATCAAGTTTTTTCAGAACCAGTAAGGCAGAAATCTCGGGCAGAGTTGTTTTAGACGGATTAGATTTAACAAGGTCATCATTTGTAAAATTAGAAAACTATAAGCTAGATACTGCTGCAAAAACTCTTTTAGGAAAAGGCAAATTAATAGATTCAACAGGAAAACAGAAATATCAAGAGATCGATAGGTTATTCAAAGAAGACAAGAAAAATTTGATAAAATACAACCTACTTGATTCAGAATTAGCATACCGAGTAATAGTGGAGGCAGATTTAGTCGATTTAGCAATACAACGTTCTCTTTTAACTGGAATGTCTCTAGAGAGAGTAAATGCATCTATCGCTTCACTAGACTTCCTATATCTTCAGAAGGCAAGATCTGGAAAACTTGTCTGTCCAACTTCAATGAATGGGGATAGGGGAGAGAGAATAAAAGGTGGCTATGTGATGGAATCTCTTCCTGGAATTTATGATAATATAATTGTATTAGATTTCAAATCTCTATATCCTTCAATTGTTAAAACATTCAATATAGATCCCTCAAGTTATCATGAAAATAAACAAAAAGGAGATATAGAATCTCCGAACAAGGCACATTTTGCAAATGAAGGTGGTATTTTGCCAAATATAATCCAAGAGCTATGGGCAGAAAGAGAAAAATCAAGAAAAAGCAAAAACGAACTATCAAGATATGCAATAAAGATTTTAATGAACAGTTTTTTCGGAGTTTTAGCAAACCCTTCTTGCAGATTTTATAATATTAACATAGCAAATGCAATAACAAATTTTGGGCAGGATTTGATAAAAAGTACTGCAGAACAGATAGAAAAAAAAGGATACAAGGTAATTTACTCGGACACAGATTCTGTATTCATAGATACAAAACTAGATTCTTGTAAAAAATCAGAAAAGATTGGGAAAGAATTAGAAAAATCAGTTAATGAATTTCATGATAAAAGAATAAAAAGAAAGTACAAACGAGATAGCTCACTAGAATTAGAATATGAAAAATGTTACTCAAGATTCCTTATGCCAAAATTAAGGGGAAAGGAAACTGGTGCAAAGAAAAGATATGCAGGTTTAATTATAAAAGGCGGGAAAGAAGAAGTACAATTTGTAGGATTAGAAACTGTGAGGAGCGATTGGACAAATGCTGCAAAGAACTTCCAAAAAAAACTATATGATAAAATTTTCCACAAAGAAGATCCTACTCCATTCATAAAAAAATATGTTGAAGAAATACTCTCAGGAAAACAAGATAAAAATTTAGTTTACAGAAAATCAATAAGAAAGGATCTGAAAGAATATACAAAGATCACGCCCCAACACATCCGGGCGGCAAGAAAATTGAAGAAGTTAGAATCAAACACCATAGAGTACTACATAACTACAGATGGTCCAGAACCTATACAAATTCTAAAACATGATATAGATTATGATCACTATATCAAGAAACAAATAAAGCCTATTGCAGACTCAATTTTACAATTCTTTGATATAAATTTTGAAGAAATAATCAGCGGAAATAAACAAACAACACTAACCGGATTTTAATAACTTTTATATAATTTGAATATTAATCATTTTTATGGGAGTAGCAATTTCAGAATTAATAAAAAAGGATGAGATTTCTTTTGATCAACTAAAGGGGAAAAAACTATCTGTAGATGCATCAAATGTAATATATCAATTTTTAGCATCAATTAGACAAATGGACGGAACTCCTTTGATGGATTCTAATAACAATGTGACTTCTCATATAATGGGACTCTCAACAAGGATTCCAAATTTGATGGAAAAGGGGATAAGATTATGTTTTGTTTTTGATGGTGAACCTCCAGAATTAAAAGCTGCAGAAAGTAAGAGGCGGAGAGATCTAAAAGCTGTCGCTGCAGAAAAATTAGAAAATGCAAAAAAAGAGAAAGATATAGAAGCTATGTCAAAATATAGCCGACAAACAATCAAGTTAACTAAAGATATTAAAGATGAATCAATGGAGTTCATAAGTGCTCTAGGTTTGCCAGTTATCCAGGCACCTTCAGAGGCAGAAGCTCAAGCCGCATACATGGCAGAGAAAGGAGATGTTTGGGGAACTCTATCTCAAGATGCAGATTCACTACTATACTCTACTCCAAGATTAATAAGAAATTTAACAGTTTCACAAAAACGAAAGATTCGTGGGAATTATATCAAAGTAACTCCAGAAATAATCTGTCTGAAAGATATGTTAGATAGTTTGGAAATAAACAAAGAACAATTACTAACTCTCTCAATATTGGTTGGAACAGATTATAATATCGGTGGAGTAAAGGGAATAGGTCCTAAGACTGGACTAAAATTGGTAAGGGAACACAAGACTATAGAAAAAGTTTTTGAGAACGTAAATGTCGACTTTGATTGGAAAGCGATATATAATACTTTCAAAGAAATGAAAATAAAAAAAGACTACACTTTGGAATGGAAATCTCCCGATCAAGATAAAATCAGAGAAATTCTATCAAAACATGATTTCTCAGAAGAAAGAATAAATAGATTACTAGAAAAATTAAAACCAAAAAAACAAAAGAATTTAGACAATTGGTTCTAATACTCTATCTCTTATTGCAAGTAAAAATTCTTTATAGCTTCTAGCATTCTTAATAATATTGTCCCATTCAGCCATGCTAACTTCATGAGGTTTTTTGGCGTCTAAGAACCTTACTATCTGGTCTATGTTACTTAAGTATGCACTAAAATCAGCACCATAACCTAGATTAGATACAATACTAACAAGTTTAGAGTCTATACTTTTTCTAATATCTTTAATATAATCCTTAGCTTTTTTTGGATCTTTGGTCAGGTTAACACTGAATAAAGGATTAATCTTTTCAATTTTCTTATCTAATACTTTCACAGCAAGTTCATTTTCCTTTCTTCTTTCTTCTTTCACAGCTTCAGAACTAGATTCTTCTTCCTCTTTATCCTTGACCTCTTCATACTCTGCATCTTCAATCTCTTCTTCTCTTCTAGCCTTAATTTGTTTTTTAGCTTCACCCTCTCGAATCATTGCTTCTTGTTCTTCAGATCTAGATTCTTCATAATCTTGGGATATGTTTGCAAATAATCTTGCCATGAATTTTTTATTTCTCTTCCATTTTTTAAGTGCCTCATTAACTTGAGAAAGTGCATTATTTTTTTCCCCAGCACGTAAATGGACTCCTGCAAGTTGAAGCTTTTCACGAATGTAATCAAGAATGTCCTTCATTTTTCTAGCTTCTCTAGAGTGGGTAACTTTTCTAAGTCTCTTTACATCTCTAAAACTCTTATCTATTAAATTGTAAACTGAATCTAAATCATCTGTAACATTTGCTACATCTGTTCTATTCAATCTATCTCTATCCTCTCTATCTTTATCTTCTCTAATTCTTTTAATATCTTTTTTAGCATGAACAAGTTCTTTCTTTATTTTTTTCCATAATTTAGCTTCTTTACGTCTAAGCTTACCAACCCTTCTAAATATACTTCCAATATCTTTTCTCTCTCCTCCGAGATCTGCAGCACTGTCTGAGATATTTCCCTTAAGTTCTGCATATCCTGCAAAAAGTACAGCAATCACTGCAAGGAAGATTAGTGCCCATCCACCAACATTCAAAACTGTCCAAGTGAATGCAGTAGTTATAGGAGAAGATGTCACAATAATAAGACTAAATACTATGGAGAACAAGTTAGCGATTCTCTCCTGATCATTAAAGAACGGAACCTTCGTAGTCGCTAAGAATATCACACAGAACACAATCAAGAAACTCATTATAATTACCCAGAACTCTCCCTTAAGATTATAAAGCTCTAATTCATAAGTTAGCACATCATTAAGTGAGGTACTTTGCGCTTTAGCAACCGCAAGTTTAATCATACTAATTAACATGAATACTAACATAAGTATCTTATTTTTCATTTTTATTGCCTCCAAGCACCAACAAATAAATAGATTGCATAAATTATCAGAATCATCTGAAGTATTATTTCATTCAATGAGAAAGAAAAAGGTATCCAACTAGCATCAATATACATAGAAAATAGATATATACCAATCAAGGCAAACAATAATCCAATAACTATCTTCCCTATCTTACCAGAATGGTCTATAGATTCCATTGTAAATGATTCTATAAAAATTATAACTCCTGCTATCGCAATAAATGCTCTAAGCAACATCCCACCAACTTCAAACTCAAATGGAAATTTATTAAAGAAAGGCATCAAACTAATATATAGAAATATTAATCCTCCGAGAAAGTACAACCAACTACCATGAGTATTATCCCAATCACCCTTTTTATTGAATAACATTAATCATATTAACCAAATAATAATATTTAAACCTATCGGTAAAAATTTCTCTTCCAGAAAGATTTAAATACAAACAAAACAATTAAGGATTATGAAAAAATTACTAAAGTCAAAAGGGAAATCGCCAGCTTGGATGATAAATTTATTGTGGTTCATTGGTGGTGCAATTTTGATGGCTCTGATCCTTATAGGTTCACTTAATTGGGGATTAGATAGTATAATAATACTTTCTCCGCCATCCTAATTTAAAATAAATAAAATGTGGAAGAAAAATTCTAGTTTAACCAGAGGGGATATTAAAAAAATCCCAAAATCGTTCGATGTAGTTGGAGACATAATAATTTTTTCAGAATTTCCAGAAGATCTAGAAAAAAAAGAAAAGCTAGTTGGAAGATATCTAATAAAGATGTTTAAGAACATAAAAACTGTAACAAAAAAAACAAAATTCTACTCTGGAAGATATAGGACTCCAAAACTAAAAGTTATTGCGGGAGATAAAAGTAAGGAAACTATTCACAAAGAAAACGGAGTCTTACTAAAGGTAAATCCTGAGAAAGCATACTTCTCTCCAAGACAGGGTTCAGAAAGGTTGAGAGTTGCAAAATTAATAAAAAAGGGAGAATCTGTGTTAACTATGTTTTCAGGAATTGCACCTTTTCCACTAACTATCTCAAGACATTCAGAAGCAAAGGAGATATATGGTGTGGAAATAAATCCTAAGGCCCATGATTATGCGGAAGAGAATGTCAAACTGAATAAGATAAAAAATATTAAATTATTCAAGGGGGATGTAGCAAAAGTTCTTCCAACTATCAATAAAAAATTTGATAGGATACTGATGCCTTTACCAAAATCTTCTGAAGAATTTCTAGATAGTGCACTATCAAAATTAAAATCAAAAGGAACAATCTATCTTTACATATTTGAAAAAGAGGAGAATTTGAGTGAATTAAAAAAGAAATACTCTAAGAAATTTAAAATAAAAACAATAAAAGCCGGATCTCCTGCACCGGGAACTTATAGATATTGTTTAGAAATGAAAAAATTATAGTCCTAAATCTAAAAGTCCTTTCTTTTTCAAAGGAACTGCAATCGGGGCTTCTCCACCATGCCATGTTGTTCTAGGTCGCATTTGCATTGGATAGATTCTTTCTGAATTATCATCTAATATTATTGCACTACCTTTTAATCTTGGTAGATTATTAATGTATTTTTGAATATCTGCAAGCAAATATGTCTGCATCATATCATTTAACGCATCAATATCTTTCTTAGCAGTGATCCTATGGCTCAGGACTATATCTGATTGGGTAATAACATCTTTATGGATCTCTCCAGGTTGTTGTGTAGCTAGGATCATAGAGATTCCTGGTTGTCTTCCTTCTCTCAGTAACTGGATAAGTGCATCTGATGCAGCAGTCTTTCCAACTTTTGGTAAAAACTCATGAGCCTCATCTATCATAATCCAAACCAAGGGCATTTTATCTGTATCAACTGATTGTTCAAATCCAAAATAACTTTTTCCGGCCCCTATAGCCTTTATTTCTTCAATTTTTCTTCTGGCCATTCTTTCAGTCAATAATTTTCTAGAAAGTAATCCGGTAACAAGACTTTTGATACCCCAGCTTCCACTAATCTTTGTGTAACAACTGATATCTAATACGCTCACTCTGCCAGGCTTAACAATATCTTTCATTTTTGTCCCAGTCTTACTAAAAATTCCCCAACCTCTTGCAGCTATGAATCTATTTTCAGTAGCATTTTTTGTTTTTTCATCAACTTTCTTTTCAGCAGAGATTTTTTTGATGATATCCTCAATATCATAATCTTTTCCAACATCTTCTAATTCTATAATAACTTTTTCTATCAATACTCCTATAGGATCAATTAGATCAACTCCAAAAGCATTACACCAATCTCCAGCATTTAACTCAGAAGTTTTCATAGAAAACGAAAAGTCGATAGGAATCCCACTCTTTTTTTGTTCTTTAACATATCCTGCAGGAGTGTAAACATCTATATTATTAAATTCACTCGGTTTTTGATTCCATCCTCGAAGCAAATCTTCTTCTTTCCAATTAGGGTATTTCATTGTCCAGAAAATTCCCATAGTATCAAATATCAAAATGCTAAGATTTTCTGAAACTTCTTCAGGTAATTTAGACATAGCTTCGGAAATTACGCCAAGAGTATAAGATTTACCTGACCCCCTTTTACCACAAACTAAAACTACGTGAGGCCTAGCCATATCTAAGTAAAGGTCAGTACTTAATGATACGGTTTCTCCCATTCTAACGTAATGTCTTCCAAGAAAAACACTTCCACCATCACCTAGCTTTTTTTTGTCACTCTTAGTTCTTCCTATAATAATTTTCTCAGGCATAATATAAACTTAAATTTTAGAATTATTAAATCTTTCTTTTATATTGGGTAAAATTTATATACTATTTAGGCTATGTAAAACCTCAATGTTCAAA
>CAZCDH010000012.1:0-3655 GCA_964497715.1 Candidatus Woesearchaeota archaeon
CCTGGGTCTCGGCCTCCAAAGGGCCGAATCATTGACCGCTAGACTACGGGACTATTTGAGAATAAAGTTACTGCATCCTTTTTAAATATTATTGTTTGAAAAAGATTTATTATAAACAGATTTCAATGACAATTCTTATTTTTATATCTTCCTCTCTTCTCAACTTGTTCAAGCCTCTCAAGAACTTTTTTATAATCTTTTTTCTTCCTATACCCTTTCAAAAAATGTTTATAAAGTTCTTCATAAACTTTGTAATGTTTACTTTCAAATGCTTGCCTTAACAAATGAATATCCACTGCCATATCCTCAACTTTATGAGAAACAAAACCAAGTCCAAAATCAATAAAATAAACTTTCCCATCTTTAAAAATCATATTAGAAGTTGTCAAATCGCCATGAATAATATTTTCGTCGTGCATCAAAGCAACCTGCTCACCAATAAGTTCACAGATTTTATTTCTTTTAGATTTTGAATACTTATCTAACTTGTTTTTCAAAACATCGCCATCAAGAAATTCCATACTAATCTTCATAGACTTATCATCAGAATCAATTAACTCAGGAACATTAATCCCAACAGTTTTGGCCTTAACAAGCAACTTTGCCTCTCTCCGAGTCGGATATTTTCTTTTATCCATATCAATTTCTGGATGTCTATATTTCTTAGAAACTCTTTCCTTAATCAGGATATTACCTTCCTTAAACAATATTGCTTCAGCACCCTGTTGAATTATTTTTTTAATCATTTTTTTACATAATGATGAACATTACATCTGGCTTCATAACTATCATCTCCGCCAACTAAAACTAAATCATCACCTATACTTGCAGGAATACCATTAATTAATCTCTGAGTTTTTGTAGCAGGAGCGCCACAAATATTTTTTCCATCAATATATGTACAAATAGAGTTTAAATGAGTAATCTCGTCTGCAGAAGCTATAAGATCTCCCATATGTTTATTAGAATCTTTAAATTTGAAAGGTTTGCCAGTAAAATCTTGATTCAAGCCACTAGCAAGAATTATTTTATCTTCAACAAATCCACTACCATAAAAAAACTCCAAGATCTCATCATTAAAAAACTGGATTTCATCAAAAGCATAGACATGTTTGTTTTCATCCAAATTTCTTAAAACATCTTCCAAAGAACAATCTACACAAGTAGATTCTAATTTAGAACCACTATGTGAGGCAATAGAATTAGAAGAGTATCTATCGTCAATAATTGGTTTAAAAGCTTGATAATTATAACCTGCTATCTCATATCTAATAACTCTTCGGATCAACTCTTCAGTCTTTCCACAAAACATCGGACCTGTAATAATTTCTACTCTAGGTGTTACAACATTATTTAAATTTACCATATTATTTCATGCCAAATTTCTTCATCATTTTTTTCATATCGCCTTCTTTCATACCCTTGGCACCTTTCATCATCTTCATCATCTTTTTTGCTTGCCTATACTGTTTTAACAAATCACGAACATCTCGAGCAGTAGTACCTGAACCACTTGCAATTCGATCTATTCTAGAACGATTAAAAACTAAATCTGGATTTTCAAGTTCTTCTTTAGTCATTGAAGCCATAATATGTTTCCATTTCTTAATTTTATCTTCTTGAACATCAAGCATTTCCTTTGGCACATTCATCCCACCCATACCTGGAACCATCTCCATAATTTTGTTCAAAGGACCCATCTTATTCATAGCATTTAACTGATCAAATAGATCAAAGAAATTGAAATCTCCTTTCATCATTTTTTCAGTCATATCTTTAGCATCTTCTTCACTCATGACTTCTTTTGCTTTCTCTAACAATGCTTCAAGATCACCCATACCTAATAATCTTCCAACAAAACCTTCTGGATTAAATTCTTCTAAATCATCAAACTTTTCACCAACCCCAATAAATTTAACAGGAGATCCAGTAGCTGCACAAGCACTTATAGCACCACCACCTTTAGCAGTACCATCCATCTTAGTAACTATAACTCCAGAAACTCCACAACTATCATGGAATTGTTCAGCTTGTTTTTTTGCAGTCTGTCCCATATCTGCATTAATAACCAATAGATTTTCGTCAGCTTTAATTCCATTATTCAAATCTTTAATCTCATCTATCAAACTTTCAGATAATGCATCCCTTCCAGCAGTATCAACAATTACAATATCATAACCATTTAAATCAGCTTCAAACTCTTCCCATACAGCTAAAGGATTTTTTTGTTCAGAATTAACAAAAACTGGAACATTTACAGAATTACCAACTTGCTCTAATTGCTGAGTTGCAGCAGGCCTATAAACATCTAAACCAACAAGTGCAACACTATATCCCCTTTTCTTATAATAATTAGCAATCTTTGCGGCAGAAGTAGTTTTACCATTACCGAATAAACCAACAAGCATTATCTTGAAAGGTTTTTTCTTTTTGATAACTATACCTTTCCTTTCGCCACCAAGGAAATTTGCCAATTCTTCATAAACTATTTTTATCAAATATTCTTTTTGACTAATTCCTTTAGGAGTTTTTTCATCTAAAGCCCTCTTTTTAATATCTTTACTTAACTTAAAAACTAACTCGACATTCACATCGGCCCTCAGTAATGCCCTCTGAATATCTTTAATCACTTCATCAACTAATTTTTCATTAAAGAACAAACTCTTAGCAACCTTCTTTAAAGAATCCTTTAAGGCAGAACCAAGTTTATCCATTACCATAGAATTAACTAGTAATACTATTATTTATAAATAATTCTATTAAAAGAAAATCACAATCCGAGATTAGAAAAAAACTTATCAAGATTAAATTTCTCTAAATCACCATAATTCTGCCCAGTTCCAAAATAAAGAATAGGTTTTCCACTAACATAACTTATAGAAATTGCTGCTCCGCCTCTTTCATCAACATCTGCTTTAGAGAGAATTATACCATCAATACCAACAGACTCGTTAAACGCAACAGCCTGCTCAACACAATCGTTTCCAGTAATCGATTCACCAACAAATACTTTTAGATCAGGATTAGAAATTTTAACAACTTTTTTCAACTCACCCATAAGATTAGTATTACTGTGCAATCTACCAGCAGTATCAATTAAAACAACATCAATGCCTTTAGCTTTGGCATGTTTAATAGCATCAAATGCAACAGCAGCAGAATCGGAACCATACTTATGTTTGATTACTCCAATCTCAAGATTTTTTCCATGGATCTCTAACTGTTCAATTGCAGCAGCCCTAAAAGTATCTGAAGCAGCCATAACAACTTTTAATCCATTAGATTTTAATAACTTAGCAATCTTCGCAATACTAGTTGTCTTACCACTCCCATTTACCCCCAAAAAAAGTATAACATAAGGTCCATCAGTATTTTTTACAACCTCAATTAAATCAAACTCTTCAGAATTAAATAATTCAGAGATACTTTCATGAAGAGTATTGCTAACAATATCTTTGATATTTTTCTTATCAATTGGAACATCTACCAAATCAATTTTTAAACTCTCTTTAATTTTATCTATTACTTCCACAGCAACACTATTTTCCAATAGTCCTAACTCAAGATCCCAAAACATCTCATCAAATTCTTCTTCAGAAATCTTTTTTGAACCAACTTTCTTTTTTAATTTACCAAAAATTCCAGATTTATCTTC
>CAZCDH010000012.1:3755-18705 GCA_964497715.1 Candidatus Woesearchaeota archaeon
TCTTCCTTAACTTCTTCTTTAACTTCTTCTTTAACAGGTTTTTCCTCAACAATCTCTTCAGAAACACTCTCTACTTCAGGAGCCTCATCCACCTTCTTACTAATCTTATCTACTGCTCCCTTCAACTTTTTTTTCAGACTATTAAACATTTTATTTCTTTTTCACCTTCGTATATTTAGCCTCTTCGGAATAAGCTTGATCCTTTAACATTTTAAGTTTTATATCTTCTTTTATCTCCATTAGTTTCCTATAAAAATCAGAATCATAATTGCCAGAATAACTTTCCATTTTTTTAAAACAATGTAACAGATGATCAAACTCTTTCAAGGCAAGATCATAAGATCCTTCATCCATAAAGTGATAAAGTTCTGAAAGTTTATCATTGAACTGAATTTTGGATAATTTATAATTATAAATTCTAGAACAAGAGATATATTTACTATCAATAAAACTCATCAACTTAGAATTACCTTTTAACTTTGCCATAGCTTCAAAAATAAAATCAAGACTATCTCTCATTAATTTCATATCTTCAGATCTTATAGATATCAATAACTCCTTCAATTTCATATAAACAATCATTTGTTCCTTAATCAAAGAAAATGGAATATCATAATTTTCTTTATCTTTAAACTCTAATTTATCATAAGCAGAACTAAAATCAGAATAATCAGCAAGAGCACTATCAAAGTTTCCTTTATTCAAAGTAGAATTAAACCTATCAATAAGTAATTCAAATTCATCTTTCTCTCTCCTCTTAAACAGAAATTTAAACATAAAACTAAACTGATTATAAGTTTTTATAAACTTTTCTTATTCATATCCTTGCATACCACCCATAGGAGGCATAGAAGAAGCAGATGAACTACCACTACCTGAAGCAATTATATCATCTATCCTAAGAATAAGTTCAGCAACTTCAGAAGCAGAGCTTATAGCTTGTGTTTTAATTTTCAAAGGCTCTAAAACTCCTAATTTCCAAGCATCTTTAACTTTTCCACTAGCTACATCAATACCTGCCCATTTTTCTCCAGCATCATGTTTAACTTTTAATTCTGCCAAAACATCTATAGGATCTAAGCCTGAATTATCTGCCAAAGTTCTAGGAATTATCTCAACAGAATCAGCAAAAGATTGTACAGCCAACTGTTCACGCCCATTAAGAGTATTTGCAAACTCTCTCAACTTCTTAGCAAGTTCAACTTCTGGAGCACCAGCACCAGCAACAACTTTCTTAGTTTTAAGAACGGCAATCAAGTCTCCAATAGCATCCATCATAGCCCTTTCAACTTCATCAACAACATGTTCAGTTCCACCACGAAGCAAAATAGTAACAGATTTAGGATTGTGACAATCTACTACAAATGTCATTTCTTCATCTCCAATCTTTCTCTCTTCAACACAACCAGCAAATCCAAGATCTTCTTTATTAATATCTTTTAAGCTACTTACAATCTTAGCACCACTAGCTCTAGCCAATTTTTTCATATCAGATTCTTTAACTCTTCGAACAGCATAAATTCCTTTTTTAGAAAGATTGTATTGTGCAACCTCATCAATTCCTTTTTGACAAAATAAAACATCAGCATCAGACTTAGCAATCTTATCAACCATATCTTTCAAAATCTTTTCTTCTTGTTCAACAAAAGATTGTAATTGTGAAGGATCATTAATCTGTATTTTAGCATCAATTTCAGTATCTTTTATCTCTAAAGGAATATCAATCAATAAAATTTTTGCATCTTCAACTAATTTCGGCATACCTGAATGAACTCGTTCTTTATCCAAAACAATTCCCTTAATCAATTCAGAATTACCTGTGCTATCTCCAACCTTTTTTTCAATTTTAATATTATCTATATCTATTTCTCCATTACTATCAACTATATGATTAACAGCACCAACAGATATTTTAGAAAGAACCTCTTTAGAAGACTCAGCACCCTTTCCAGTCATCGCAGTTATAGCAATATTTGTTAACAAATCAATATCTTCGTTATTTATATCTTCAGCCATCTCATTCAATATCTCTTGAGATTTTGCAGCAGCAATCCTATAACCCTTAGAAATAACTGTAGGATGTATTTCCATATCTAATAATCTCTCAGCATTTTTCAAAAGTTCTCCAGCAAAAACAACTGCAGTAGTAGTACCATCTCCGACTTCATCCTCTTGAGTTTTAGCAACTTCAACAAGCATTTTAGCAATCGGATGTTCAATTTGCATCTCATTCAAAATAGTTACACCATCATTTGAAATAATAATATCTCCCATACCATCAACAAGCATTTTATCCATACCTTTTGGTCCAAGAGTTGTCCTAATAGTTTCCGCTACCAACTTAGCAGCAGCAATATTATTTCTTTGTGCATCTTTTCCAGAAGTCCGTTTACTATCTTCAGAGATTATATATACCGGTTGATTTTGATTAGTCATTTTTAGTACCTTTAAGCTCAATAAAGAGCATATCTTAATTTCCTGACAGATGGAAACCTTATAAATCTTTTGATATAAAAACTGCAAATTATCAAATATATACTAATTAAACGATATCTTTATTAAGAAATAATACTAAATTTTACACATGAAAACCGGAATAAAAGTTTCAGACGCTATGACTAAATCTCCAGTATATGCAAAACCAGAAGATACAATTCTAGCATGTGCAGAAAAGATGAAAGAACATGACATAGGCAGCCTAATTGTAAAGAAAGATGGAAGATTATTAGGAATAGTTACAGAGACAGATTTTCTAGCCAAAGTTATAGCAAACCAAGAAGATACTTCAACTCCAGTAAAAAAAATTATGACAAAAAAAGAGGATATAATCTCAATAGCAGGAAACGAAGACATTTATGATGCAATCCTAACTATGTCACGAGAAGATGTAAGAAGATTACCAGTAATTTCAGAAGATTTTGTATTAGGTTTACTAACACATAAAGATATACTAAAAATTCACCCAGACTTATATGATATTTTTGTTCAAAAATATAAGATTAGAGAACCTGAAGAAAAACCTTCAAAACAACACTATGTTGAAGGAGTCTGTCCATCATGTAGATCATATAATAAATTAACAAGATTAAATGGGAGATGGAGATGCGAACCCTGTAGGATAAAATAACCAAAATATTTATTAAATCCAAATTCCCTTCCTATACTGAAAATGAGCACAAAAATTAAAGTAAATCTAGGTCAAGGTTTTAGGCTAAAACAAAAAGGAACATTTGATCTCGATAAGATATTCAAAAAAATAAGAGAATGGTCTACAAAAAATAAATATGAATTCCATGAAAAAGACCATGTTGATAAACTATTACAAGACGGACACGAGATAATATTGAAATGGGTTCTAACAAAAGAAACAACAGATTACATCCAATATGAAACAACAATAGAATTTCTACTAAAAGGAATAAATAAAATAGAAAGTGGACAATCAACAGGAAACTTGCAAATAACTTTCAAATCCAACCTGATATTAGATTATGAAAACAAGTGGCAACACACAGAATTCTTAAAAGTTCTAAACTCTATATACAACAAATATATAATAAAACCAAAAATTGAAAAACATATGGGCAAACTATCTGGAGAAATAGAAAATCTCAAAAATTTAACTAAAAAAGAATTAGAAATGTACAGATAAAAACCAAAATGTTTATTAAACAGGTTTTCTAAAGTTCTATTATGTCAGAATCAATCCCAATTTGTAGCGGATTAAAACTTAAATGGAAGGGCCCATTTGATATGGATGAATTATACAAATCAATTAAATATTGGTTAGATTTTAATGGTTACGGAGACGAACGTAAATCATTCAAAGAAGAAAGATATGTTGAAAGATCCAAAGGAGATTCAAAACAATTAGAAATAGGTTGGAAAGCAGAAAAACAAGTTAGTGATTATTTTAGTTATGTTATAGAATTGAGTTATTTTGTTATTGGATTAAAAAAAGTAAAGATACAAAAAGATGGAAAGGAATTCACAACAAGTCAAGCAGATTTAGAACTGAGGTTAAGTGCGAAAGTAATAAAAGATCCAAAAAATAAATGGAAAAACGAGATAATGAGAAAGTTTTATGAAAAATTCATAATTCATCAAAGGATAGAAGATCATAAAATAGATTTATATCAAAAAGTATACTCGTTACACGATGAAATCAAAACATTTTTAGAATTACATAAATACTAAAAATTTATAAATAAAAAAAGGAGATAAATAAGTATGCCAGAATGCGATTATGTTATTAGGGATTTAGTAATAAAACAAAAAGCTAGTTTTAATATGATTGAACTTTATAATACTCTAAAAGAGTGGTTCAGATTAAAAGGATATATTCTCTATGAAAAAGAGTATGATGACAAGATAAAAAACAACAAAAAAGATACAAAAATCAAGTGGGAAGCAACAAAAGCAATAGATGATTACACACTATTTACTATTGAATTATCAATGAAGATAAGTGATTATAAGATAATTTCTACAAAAAAAGAGAAATTAGTCGATGGATCTCTAAAAATGGAGTTCAAATCATACATTGAAACAGATTTTGAAGAAAAATGGGAGTCAAATCCTCTCCTAAAGTTCATTAGAGGCATCTATGACAAAGTAATGAACACAGAAAAACGAAAAAAATACGAAAAAACACTGAACGATAACACTCATGAAGCTTATAATAAAACGAAATTCTTCCTAAATATGTACAAATTTAAATAAACAAAAGCTTTTTATACTCCATTTCTTACTAATATTTTGGCCCGTCATGAGAATACCCAACGGAGCGCATGATAATATCTAGCCATGAACTTGGGAGTTAGTGTTACGGGCTACATAACTATCAAAATCTTACAATTCATAAAAATTATGTACACAGGAAGAACAAAAATGATAATAATCATCAATTCATCACACTCAAGTATGACATTCAAACAAGAATACTAAGTTTGTTCTTAACACCTTTACATACCAGTAGGATTAGATAGATAGTATAACTGGAGGAATAAAAAAATGGGAAAAATAAGTATAGAAGCAACAAAATACATAGTTCAAGCTAATATCTCAATTGAAGGATCTGTAGAAAGACCAGATGTAATTGGGGCAATATTCGGCCAAACAGAAGGATTGCTTGGTGCAGACTTAGAACTAAGAGAGTTGCAAAAAAACGGAAAAATAGGTAGAATAGAAGTAAATATGAAGAATAATAACGGAAAAGCTATTGGAGACATAACTATTCCATCAAGTTTAGACAAAGTAGAAACTGCAATAATTGGAGCAGCATTAGAAACGATCCAAAGAATCGGACCATGTAATTCTAAAGTGAAGATTAGTGCAATAGAAGATGTTAGAATCTCTAAAAGAAAGTTCGTTGTTGATAGAGCTAAAGAATTATTGAAAGAACTAACAGAAAATGTACTTCCTGATTCAAAAGACATAACAGATGATGTATTCCACTCTGTAAGAATGATGGGAATCATAAATTATGGAAAAGAAAAATTAGCAGCATGTCCAGGGATTGATAGTTTTGAAGAAATAATCTTAGTAGAAGGAAGAGCAGATGTTCTTAATCTTATGAAACACGGAATAAAGAATGCAATAGCTATGAATGGTACAAAAGTTCCTGAAACAATAAAGGAATTGAGTAAAACAAAAACTATCACAGCATTTGTTGATGGAGACCGGGGCGGAGATTTAATCATAAAAGATTTGATCAATACAACAGATATAGACTTTGTTACAAAAGCACCTGATGGAAAAGAAGTTGAAGAACTTACAACTAAAGAACTAAATAAATCACTTAGGGGACAGATTGCAATAGAACAATACAAAAAAGATATTAAATTTGTAAAATCTCCATCAAGTGAGAAATATGTTAAAAAGTTTAAAACAAAACCTAAAGTAAGTTCTGTACGAACACAAAAACCAATAAGAAAAACAACTTCAAGAGTTAGTTCAAACCAAAAATCAAAGCTAACAAAAGAAGAAAAAACAGTGTTCGGAGATATGTTGAATTCATTAGTCGGAACAAGAGGAGCATACATTCTAGATCAAGAGAATAATGTTCTTGGAAAAGTTCCAACATCAGAGCTTTCAACAACAATAAGAAATATTGGGACAAACATTTATGCAGTTGTTTTTGATGGTACTATTAACAGAGATTTAGTTAGAATATCTGAACAAAATAACATAAAACACTTAGTTTCAATGGACTCAAAAGTTCCAAGTTCAGTTTCTTCGTCTATAAAATTAACAACAAAAAAAGACATATAGAAACCAAAAAAGATATAAAAGACAAATTCCAATTTGGACGATATGAAGAAAAAAAGAAAGATTTCATATCGTCCATCCTTTAATTTTTTATTAGGATTATTTGTGATACTAGTAGTAAGTTTGATATTTTCTATGAATTATGAAAAAAATTGTTATGATGATATGTCATGTCTTAATAACGCAATTTCTTCATGTAATCCTGCAAAAGCTATTTCAGAAGAAAACAACAGCACATTCGGATATAGAGTTTTAGGAAAATCTGGAGAACTCTGTAAGGTTGAAATAACTCTTATCAAAGTTAGTCCTTCAGCAGAACAAGAAATGAAAGATATGTTTGAAGGAAAAGAAATGACTTGTGAAGTTCCAAAAGAAACAACACTTGCCGGAACAACAGATGTTCTAGATTACTGTTCTGGTCCTCTAAAAGAATCAATGTATGAATTAATAATTCAAAGAATGTATAACGTTGTAATAAAAAATCTTGGCGAAACTATTTCTGAACTGAGTGAGATTTAGATCATAAAATTAACTAAGAATAAGCGTAGGCACACCCAGTATCGACAAAAAACCCAATAAACAGCTTAACCTCAACCTTTCCTCCTCCCTGGATCCTACAAGCACGAATATAAAAGATTAAAGCTGCTCCGTTCCCGGCCTGACTTAATTCTCAAAAACATCCGCCAAATAGGGCAGAGTATCAACGTACGAGCTGAGACCATTTATCAAATCTCTAGCCTCAACCAGGCTTCAACCCCACCATAAAGCTCATTTGTGGTAACAAGTAAGAGCTAACTACCCAGTCTAGCCTACACAATTATCCTATAAACACAACTTTTAAATGTTGCGATTAAATGGAAACATCATGGAAACAGAAAAATTTTGTAAACTAGTTGTAAAAGAGATACTGAAAAAGAATATACAAACTAGAAAAGAAATTCTCAGCCTAAGAGATAAACTAGCAAAAGAACACAAACCTACAAAGTTTCCAAGTCTTGTTGAAATTTTAATAAACGCTCCAGAAAACAAAATCTCAAAATTAAAAAAAGTTCTAATGACAAAACCAACAAGAAGTATCTCTGGAATTGCACCAATAGCAGTAATGACCAAACCAATTCCTTGCCCCCATGGGAGATGCATATACTGTCCAGGCGGTCCAAAAAGTAGATATGGTGATGTGCCACAATCTTACACTGGAGGAGAACCAGCAACAATGAGAGGAATAAGAAATCACTTTGATGCATATCTACAAATATTTAACAGACTAGAACAATATGTTTTACTCGGACACAACTTTGACAAAGTTGAACTAATAGTAATGGGAGGAACATTTCCTTCATTCCCATTAGACTATCAAGAAGAATTTATCAAATACTCTTTCAAAGCAATGAATGATTTTTCAAAATTATTTTTCAAAAAAGATGGAGATTTTAATTACAAAAAGTTTAAGGAATTCTACGAACTACCTACAGATAATTTTGAAGATAAAGAAAGAACAAAAAGAATTCATAAAAAATTATTAGAACTAAAGAAAGAATGTACCCTAGAAAAAGAACAAATAAAAAACGAAACATCGAAGGTAAGATGTGTTGCACTCTGCATAGAAACAAAACCAGATTGGGGATTTTTAGAGCACGGAAATCAAATGTTAAGATTAGGTTGCACAAGAGTAGAGTTAGGAATACAAACAGTTTACGAAGATGTAATTAAAAAAATCAATCGCGGACACACAGTTGAAGACACAAAAAAATCAATAAGAATTCTAAAAGATTTGGGATTCAAAGTTGCCGGACACTACATGCCTGGACTTCCATTAACTGATAAAAAAAGAGATCTAAAAGGTATGAAAGAATTATTTTCAAACCCTGATTTCAAGCCAGACATGTTAAAGATATATCCAACAATGGTAAGTAAGGGAACTGCACTCTACGCAGAATATGAAAACAGAACATTCGTTCCACTCTCAGCAAAAGACGCTGCATCAATGATTGTAAAATTCAAAAAACACGTTCCAGAGTACTGTAGAATTATGAGAATACAAAGAGACATCCCAACAAAACAATGGGCAGCAGGAGTGGAGATGACAAACTTCAGACAGTACATTTCAGAAAACTATAAGATGGAATGTAACTGCATAAGATGTAGAGAACCTAGAGGAAGAGAGATTAATTGGGAAAGTGTAAAACTAAAGGTTGACAAATACCAAGCATCAAAAAGTACAGAATTTTTCATATCTGCGGAAGATACGAAAAATAATATATTGGTAGGATTTGTAAGAATGAGATTCCCTCACGAATTTTTAAGAAAAGAAATTACAAAAGATTCTGCACTAATAAGAGAGTTACATGTATATGGCGCCGCCACAGCAATAGGAGATGATGGAAAAGTTCAACATAGAGGATGGGGAAAAAAGCTAATGCAGGAAGCAGAAGAGATAGCAATAAAGTACAAAAAAAACAAAATGGTTGTTATCTCCGGAGTTGGAGTTAGAGAGTATTATTACCACATAGGCTACGAAAAAGAAGGACCATACGTAACGAAAGATTTAAAACAATCTAAACAAAAATAAACAGAATGACAATAGAACTAGGTGAGGGAATTATAGAAATAGTAAATTTTGAAACAATAGATCAACTAGAGCTATCAGTAATAAAAAAAATCATCGGAAAATTTACAGGAGATATTTCAGAAAAAGCAGATAGTTTCAAAAAAATAACAATAGAATTAGAGAAAGATTCGAAATATGAGATAAAAGTTTCGATAACTGCAGATAAGATATATACATCAACTAATAAAAACGATAACATCTTTTATGCACTAAATCTGGCACTAGAAGAAATATTATCAAAAGTTTAAATTATAAAAACATTTATAAATAGCCCTAATAGGACTAAATAGAACAAAAATGGTACAAAGAATAGGTGGAAACCGAAGAAAAACAAGATCAAAACTGCGAAAAAGCGTTAGAACTAAAGGGAAAATTAGTGTAACAAAGTATTCCCAAAAATTCAATGAAGGAGATGCAGTTTATTTAGTTGCAGAACCTGCAGTACAAAAAGGAATGTTTCATCCAAGATTTCATGGAAAATCTGGAATAGTTGAAGGAAAGCAAGGATCAAATTACTGTATTAAAATAAAAGATGGAGGGAAAACAAAAATACTGTTAGCTCATCCGATCCACTTAAAAAAACACTAAAATGGAAATAATATCACAAAAATCCCTAGATGCACTCGAGATGAAGAAAGGTCTTGATGAAATGAAGAAAAGAGATAAAGAACTTAACTTCAGAGCAAAAAAAGTTGACGAGTATATAGGAATAATTACAAAATCAAAAAAACCAAGTGAAATAAGAAAAGAACTTGGAGAGTTAGGCATAACTAGACTTGGAGACCATAACATAACAACTATAATGAACATCATGCCAACAGATATGGACAGTTTGAAAACAACACTATCTGGAGAAAATCTAACACTTAAAGAAGATGATTTGAAAAAAATACTAGACACAGTGAAGAAATATGCCTAATAACAATATCATAATAAAAAATGTTGAGAACACCAATAGCAAAAGAAGAAAGTGCAATAATCTTGGACTTTCTAAAACACGGGTATCATTACGATTCAAGGCCGTTGCATCAGAAGACTGCAATAGCTCAAGCTATAGGGTGTAGCCATTTTACAATATTAGAATTAGTTCCAAAAAAAGATGAATTCTTACAACCTCTAGAAAAAGTATATATTGGAGAAGGTAAGAGAAATAGGATCCATCACATATCTGGAAAAATACCTCTATCAAAATTAACTCAGACAGCAAAATTAGAACTAGAAGATGCAGTAGAATCTTTAATAGATGAAAATGAAAAAAGATTTGTTGACTTCTTCAACAATGCAGGACCAATAAACATGAGAATGCACCAATTAGAACTATTGCCTGGAATTGGAAAAAGGCACACAAGAGAGATACTAGATGAAAGAGATGAAAAACCATTCGAATCATTCGCAGATATCAGTGAGCGTCTTAAACTAGTTCCAAACCCAAAGAATACAATAATAAAGAGAATATTTGTTGAATTGGATAACGAAGACAAACATAAAATCTTCACAAACAATTAAATGAACGGCCAAAAGCTTTTTAAAGCCAATCGAAACTTTGTAAACACATAAAATGACAGAAGAAAATAAAGATTTCAAACACATCGTACGTATCTCTATGACAGATATAGATGGGAAAAAATCAATCATAGGTGGACTAATAAGAGTAAAGGGAATAGGACATTCATTTTCTAACGCAATCTGCGTAGCTTTAGATCTAGATAAGAATAAAAGAATTGGAGATCTTAACGAGGCAGAAATAAAAAAAATCGAAGAAGCTCTAAAAGATCCTGAAAAGATAGGAATTCCAAATTGGGCACTAAATAGAAGAAAAGATTATGATGAAGGAGTTGACAAACATAAAATAAATATTGATTTGAAACTTCAAAAAGAATTCGATTATAAAAGATTACAAAAAATTAAAAGTTATCGTGGTTTAAGATTATCCGTAGGATTACCAGTAAGGGGTCAGAGAACAAGATCAAACTTTAGAAGTAATAAAGGTAAAGGTATGGGAGTAAAGAAGAAAAAGAAATAACTAGATTAAAATGGGACAAACAAAAAGACAAAGAAAAAAGTATACAACTCCTTCACACCCTTGGCAGAAAGAAAGAATAGTCCAAGAGAAAGAATTAAAGAGAGATTACGGTCTAAAAAATAAAGAAGAGATCTGGAAAAGCACAGCAAAGTTAAGAAAGGTTACAACTCAAGTTAAAAAAATCATTGCTGCAAAAGGATCCTCTCAAGCTCTAAAAGAGAAAGAAGCACTTTTAACCCATTTAATGAAATTCAAATTGATCGCAAAAGGTACAGACCTTGATGATATTCTAGAATTGACAACAAAAGATTTTTTAGAAAGAAGATTGCAAACAATAGTATTCAAAAGAAAAGTTTCAAGAACAATTGATCAAGCACGTCAAATGATAGTTCACGGACATGTATTAGTAGATAACAAAAAGGTAACAATTCCATCATACTTAGTTAATGCAAATGAAGAAGGAAAAGTTGTAGTAAATCCTAAATCAAGATTTGCAAAAGAAGATATGGAAGATAAAAAAGAAGTTCCTGGAGAATATAAAGGAGAGAAAAAAGAAGTTGATAAAACTAAAGAATCAGTTGAAGAAAAGAAAGAAACTCCTAAAGAAGAAGTAAAGGAACCAGTTAAAGAAGAAACAAAAAAAGTTCCAAAGACTGAAGAAAAACCTGAAGTAGTAGAGCCAGTTAAAAAAGAAGCTCCGAAAACTGAAGAAACCCCTAAAGAAGTTAAAGAGGATAAAAAATGAATCAAAGACCACAAAAAAAATTAAAATGGGGAATAGCACATATTTATTCATCATATAATAATACAATAATTCATGTAACTGATATTACTGGAACAGAAACAATAGCTAAATCATCCGGTGGAATGGTTACAAAATCACACAGATTAGAAAGCAGTCCTACAGCAGCTATGAACGCAGCAAAGATGATTGCAGAGAATATTAGAGATAAAGGAATTAATGCCTTAAATTTAAGAATTAGAGCTCCTGGTGGACACAATGGGCCAATGAGTACAGGTTCAGGTGCACAAGCAGCAATAAGAACACTTGCAAGAGCAGGAATAAGAATAGGAAAGATCTCAGAAGTAACACCTGTACCTCACGATGGATGTCGTAAGAAAGGTGGTAAAAGAGGAAGAAGAGTATAAAATGAAAATTAAGATCCTAGAAAAAAATGAGCAGAAATTAACATTTGAATTAACAGAATCAAATGAAACATTTGCTAACACACTAAGAAGAATTATGATTTCAGAAGTGCCAACTATGGCAATTGATGAGATAAACTTTTTCGCAAATGATTCAGCACTTTATGATGAAGTGCTAGCTCATAGAATAGGATTAATACCACTAACAACAGATCTTAAGATATATAATTTGCCAGAAAATTGTAAATGTAAGGGAGAAGGTTGTAATCTTTGTAGAACAATTATATCTCTAAAATCAGAAGGTCCTAAAATGGTTTATGCAGAAGAATTAACTGCTGAAGATGAAGAAATAAAAGCATATCATCCAAAAATGCCATTAGTTCTTTTATTAGAAGGACAAAAAATCAAATTCGAAGCAACAGCAATATTAGGTTTAGGAAAAAACCATGCAAAATATATGCCGGGTGCAATCTTTTACAAACACAAAGCAAAACTAAGGATAAACAATTCACATGCAGATTTTGATAAATTCAAAGACAAATATCCTAAGCAAGCATTTAAAGACGGTAAATTAGATGAAGAAAAATTACTAAGAAATGATTTATACCAAGCTTGTGCAAATATAAACAAAGATATACTAGCTATCAAATATGATAGAGACAATTTCATATTCAAAGTAGAATCATTCGGGCAATTAGCTCCAGAAGAAATATTAAGAACAGCAATAGAAAAACTTAATGAGAAAACTGATGATTTTGCAAAAGCAATAAAAAAAGACGGTAAAAAATTAAAACTACCATCTTTAAAAAGATCATAATATTCACTCTCGCTAATGCGAGGGTGCCGGAGTGGTCAAACGGATACGGTTAAGGCCCGTATGGCTTAGTGCCTACGCAGGTTCGAGTCCTGTCCCTCGCATAATGAAAAAATGAAAAAAGCAAAACACACAAACGAACTATTGAACAACCTGATACTTGATTTGAAGGTTCATTCACATAAAGAGAAATCTCCTTTTTGGAAAGCAATAGCTAAAGAGTTAGAAAAACCAACAAGAAGAAAAAGAACAGTTAATATTTCAAAATTAAATAAAGTAACAAAAAAAGGAGAAACTATTGTAGTACCTGGAAAAGTTCTAGGTAATGGTGAACTAAATCATGATTTAACAATTGCTGCATTCAACTTTTCAGAAACAGCAAAAAATAAACTTAAAAACACTCTAACAATAAGAGAGTTATTAAAGAAAGATCAAAAAGGGAAGAATACGAGGATAATTTGTTAAAATGGCAGTAATAGATGGAACAGATTTAATATTAGGAAGAATGGCAGCAATTGTTGCAAAGAGATCACTACTCGGAGAGAAGATAGATATAATCAATTGTGAAAAAATAATTATAGCTGGAGATAAAAAATCTGTTTTAGAAGCATACAAAATAAAAGCAAAAAGAGGATGCCCATTAAAAGGTCCTTTTTTCCAAAAAATGCCAGACAGATTTACAAGAAGAGCAATCAGAGGAATGTTACCATACAAAAAAGAAAAAGGTAAGAATGCATTCAAAAGAATAATGTGCTACTTAGGATCACCTGACGAATTCAAAGAAAATAAGCCAGAAAGTCCAGAAGCAGCAAGAATCACAAAAGGAAAGATTTTAAAATACACTACAGTTGGAGAACTTTGTAAAAACCTAAAATGAGCAATATATTTCATAAAGCAGGAAAGAGAAAAAGAGCAGTTGCAAAGGCAACAATAAAACCAGGAAAAGGTTCAGTTAGAATAAACTCTACACTATTAGAGAACTACGAGCCAAAAATAGCTCAAATGAGAATAAAAGAACCTCTAGCAATAGTAGGTGCAGATGCTTCTAAATACGACATCAGAGTAAGAGTAAATGGTGGAGGGTGGCAAGCTCAAGCAGAAGCTGCTAGATTAGCAATCGCACGTGCATTTGTAGAATCAAAAAAATCACTTAAACAAACATTCTTAGATTACGATAGACATTTATTAGTAGCAGACACAAGATACAAAGAAGCTTGTAAGCCTGGCGATTCTAAAGCTAGAGCAAAGCGTACAAAATCATACCGTTAAGGAAATAAAAATGATAATACCAATAAGATGCTTTTCATGTGGAAAACCTGTAGGACACCTTTGGGAAGAATACAAGGAAAGGACTGAAGAGAAAAGCGAAGACAAAAAGAAAGTCTTAGATGACTTAGGCATTAAAAGGTATTGTTGTAGAGCTTTGTTCTTGGGTCATGTTGATCTTCTTGAAGAAGTTGCTAAATTTAAAAAATTCTAATTATTTTAATATTTCTTGAATTATTTCTATCAACTCAGACTTAGGTAAATGTTTTTGGCCAGGTAATTTTCTTTTTTCTATCTCTGCATGAAATCTTCCAGTCTGTTCCTTATTAAGCTCTTCTTTCTTTGCAAGTTGCTCGGGCCATTCTTCCTGATGAGAATTTCTTGAACCTTCAGGATCAAAGTCTGGATCTTCTTCAGGATCATTAGGAGTTCCTGTTGAACTCAAATCCTCCCGGACTTCATCCCAAGTCCAATCTTGGACCTCTTGGTCTGTTTTGGCATCTGAAATATGAACCGGTTTTTGAACTCCAATATTAAGATTATCTAGTTGGGCAGTCCTGAATAAACCTGAAGAGGAAGGACCTGGCCCAAGTTCAACATATTCCTGATTCCATATATCTGCCTGGACCTGCATCGTTAGAGCGACTATTCCTAATGTCGCCGCCCCTGCCATAACTCCAAGAGTTACTGGATTATATAGAAGTGGGGACAGAGTAGGTGATGCAACCAGTGGCCCAGTTATTTCAATGACCTCAGGCAGTTCTCCACTAGGATCAACCAAATTCAAAGGATTATTCCTAACATAGTGATAAGAGGGTTCAGA
>CAZCDH010000013.1:0-16395 GCA_964497715.1 Candidatus Woesearchaeota archaeon
TATATTGGGTAAAATTTATATACTATTTAGGCTATGTAAAACCTCAATGTTCAAAAATCAACTAAAAACTACAATTTTGTTAGCATCGCTTTTTGGAGTGTTCTTAGTAATAGGTTATTTATTGGGTGGGGGATCCGGGTTAACTATAGCATTTCTATTTGCATTAATATTCAATGTAGCAAGTTATTGGTATTCTGATAAACTTGTTCTAAAAATTTACAAGGCACAGCCAGCAACAAAAAAAGAATATTCAAAACTTCATAAGATAGTAGAAGAAATCTCACACAGAGCAAAAATTCCAAAACCAAAATTATACATAGTTCCTGATAGAAATGCAAATGCTTTTGCTACAGGCAGAGATCCAAAACACGCAGTAGTTGCAGTTACACAAGGGATACTCGAGTTACTAGATGAAGAAGAACTAAAAGGTGTTCTTGCTCACGAAATATCTCACATAAAAAACAGAGATATGTTAATATCAACAATAGCTGCAGTAATAGCAGGAGCAATTTCTTATTTAGCGTTCATGGCCAGATGGGCAGCAATATTCGGAGGAAGGGGAGATGGAAGAAACTCAAATATGTTTGAACTATTGGCACTATCAATCCTTGCACCAATAATGGCATTAATAATCAGAATGGCGATTTCAAGATCAAGAGAGTATATTGCAGATGAAAGTGGAGCAAAACTACTCAAAGATTCCAAACCTCTTGCAAGAGCTTTGGTAAAATTAGAAACTTCAGCAAGAGTGAATCCTATGAAAAAAGGAAAGGAAGCGACTGCTCATATGTTTATAGTAAATCCTTTCAGAGGAGGACTTTCTAAATTATTTAGTACTCATCCTTCAACAAAAGAAAGAATTAACAGATTAGAAAAAATTCATTTCTAAACAATTTTCTCTATTTCAGATCTATCAATATCTAAATTATTCAAAAGGTTATCATCATTTTTTAATGCAGTTTTAAGATATTGTAATGTTTGTAAGGCTCTTCTTTTCGAAGTGTGTCCACGGTCTGCAAGTTTTTCTGCAACGGCATTTCTTTTTCCATACTTCATCTTTGCTATCCATAGTTTAAGAATTCTTGAGGATCTTTTGTATGCAAAAAAACTCTCAGGCTTATTGAACTTGGCAAAACTCACGCCACCTGTCATAAATGCATTCTGATAAACCAAAAATCTCCAATGTTGTTGACGTCGTATTCTACCTCTGAATAAATCTGCTGTAGATAAAGCTGAAAAAGCTCTACTCAAATCTTGACCTTTATAGACTTGTGGAAGATTCTCCTCAATCCATAAAAGCGATTCATCTAAGTTCATATCAATCTGATTTAGTGCATAAAAAACACTATTTTGTTTTCCCTTGAATATAAGGTTCAATGCAGTGACAATCTCTTCCTCTTTCTGTCTATCTCCTAATATATCAAGATCTTCCATAACAATCTCGGACTTATTACTAGAAACAGTTTGTAAGTCATTAATTGCTGCTCTTAAATCTCCTCCAGAGAGGATACTAACTCTTTTCAAGACATTATCTTCAACAGAGATTTTTTCTAACTTGCATATGTTATTCAATGAATTAAATATTTCAAGATAACTTAATTTTTCAAGTTCAACAAGTTTTGATTTTTTTCTTAACGGAGATAATTTTGAAGACCAGGGATCATTTGCAGTCAAAACAATTGGGAATGGGGATTCACCAATCAGAGAACAAAGAGCTTTAACTCCTCCTCTATCTTTAGTACCACTCAAACCATCGACTTCATCAATTAATATTATTTTCCCCTTGCTAAATAAACTAGCTTGATGTATAGAGCCTCCAATAACTTCATTAATTCCTGCCTTATTTCTAACATCACTGGCATTTATTTCAAGAACTTCAAGATTATTTTCATTAGCTATGCTGTGAACTGCACAAGTTTTTCCACTACCTGTAGGACCGTAAACAAAAATGCTATTTTTTTTCTGTGTTTTATAATTAAGAATAAACTCTTTCAATTCAATTAATGATTCTCCATTACCAACTATGTCGCTAATCTTTTTTGGAGAATATTTATCTGTCCATAACATATTTTAAACAATCACCTCAAACTTATAAAATCTAGCTAACTTTTACAGAAATTAGCCAAAAGTGCTTCGAGTTGAACAAATTCATCAGATCCTTCAACCATTCTAAACTCTATTTCTCCGCACTTTTCAATCATCTCAAGTTTTCTTGAATTATCAACTTCAAAATTAACAACTTCTTTTTGAATTTGTTTAATAACATCTAATCCTGACAATCCATGTTTCAACATAGTGTTTAATAATAAATCTCTAGCTTTAATAAAATCTCCAGAAACACTAAGTCCAAGAACTTCAACTATTTCTTTTGGTCTAGCTGCAGAAACAATCTCATAAATTAAAGGTTCTGTAATTTCTTTATTTACAGAAGCACAACTTTGTAAAATATTTGCAACTCTTCTGGCATCCCCTTCACTAATTTCATAAATTGCCTTTTTAGAATTTTCATCAATACTCAATCCTTCTTTTTCAACAATATGATCTACAAACTCACCAACTTCTTCTAAGTCCAATGGACTAAATCTAAATACACTACATCTTGATTGAATAGGATCTATAATTTTACTAGAATAATTACAACTAAGGATGAATCTACAAGTATTAGAATAGTTTTCCATAGTTCTTCTGAGTGCCTGTTGAGCCTCTTTAGTCAATGAGTCACACTCGTCAAGATATATTATTTTAAACCTAACATCTTTTATTGATTTAGTTCGAGCAAAATCCTTAACTTTATTTCTAATTACATCAATTCCTCTTTCATCACTAGCATTTAACTCAAGAAAGTTATATGTCCAATCATCACCGAAAATTTTATTGGCCATGATAAGTGCCAATGTCGTTTTTCCAACACCTGCAGGACCTGTAAACATTAAGTGAGGCATATTCTCGTGTTCAACAAAAGATTTCAATCTAGGTATAATCTTCTTCTGACCTCTAACTTCTTCAAACTCCCTTGGTCTAAATTTTTCAGTCCACATAGTCAGGTAAAAGTTGTCAAATTTATAAGTCTTTTCTATGGATTTTCTATTCCTTAAATAAGGGTAAAATATTTAAACAAAAAACAAACAAAAAGAACCAGAGATGTATGATTCAAAAGAAGTAGAGGAAAATGTATTGAAGTTCTGGAAAGACAAAGACATTTATAAAAAAACCAGAGATAGGAACAAAGGTAAGAAACCTTTTTATTTTTTACAAGGTCCTCCTTATACTTCTGGAAAATTACATATAGGTCATGCATGGAACAATTCTCTAAAAGATCTTGCTATGAGGTATAAAAACATGAAAGGTTTTCATGTTTGGGACAGGGCAGGATATGATATGCATGGATTGCCAACAGCATCAAAAGTACAAAAAGAATTAAATTTGAAAACAAAAGAAGATATTTCTGCTTACGGTCTAGATAAATTTGCAAAAAGATGTATGTCTTTCTCGACAGAACATGCAAAAATCATGAACAAAGATTTAGCAAGATTGGGGATCTGGATGGATTATGATAATGCTTACTTACCAATAGAGGAAGACTGGATTGAGAGCGTGTGGTGGTTAATTAAAAGAGCAGAGGAGAAATCAAGATTATATGAGGGCGAGAAAACCATGACTTGGTGTGCTAGTTGTGCAACAGCACTAGCAAAACACGAATGCGAATATAAGGAAATCAAAGATACCTCTATTTTTGTCAAGTTTAAAGTAAAAGGGAAAGATAATGAATATCTAATAATCTGGACAACAACTCCTTGGACGCTATCTTTCAACCTAGCAGTAATGGTAAATCCTGAATTAGATTACATAAAGGCAAATGTTGAAGGAGAAGAATGGATAATTGCTGAAGAATTAGCAGATAGTGTAATCAAAGAAGGTTTAGAAAAAGAATACACCATACTAGAAAAATTCAAAGGTTCAGAATTAGAGCATTTAGAATACTCACATCCTTGGGAAAAAGAAATTAAAGATTTTGCAGGAATAAAAAAATCTCACAACTCAGCACATACTGTAATTTTATCAAAAGAATTTGTAAATCTGGAAGCGGGAACAGGTTTAGTTCATTGTGCACCTGGTTGCGGTCCCGAAGATTATGAAGTTGGTAGAAAATATGGGTTACCTCCATATAACAAAGTAAATGAAGAAGGCATATTTCCTGAGAACTTCGGGGATCTGTCTGGATTAGTTGCAAAAAAAGATGATCAGAAATTTATTCAAAAACTAGAAGAATCTGGAGCACTACTAAAAAAATCGCCAGTACTTCATGATTATGCACATTGTGAAAGGTGTCACGATCCTGTAATCTTCAGAACAACAAAACAATGGTTCTTCAAAGTGGAAGATCTTAAAGACAAATTATTAGCGTATAACAATAAAATACACTGGGAACCAGAAACAGTAAAAAATTCTTTCGTTTCTTGGTTAGAAAATTTAAGAGATAACTCAATTACAAAACAAAGATTCTGGGGAACTCCTGCACCAATATGGCGATGTAAGAGTTGTGGAGATTATACTGTAATTTCATCTCGTGCAGAACTAGAAGAACAATCTGGTCAAAAGCCAGAGAACTTACACAAACCTTGGATAGATGATATAACTATGCAATGTAAATGTGGGGATGTAAAACAAAGAATCCCTGATGTTTTAGATGTGTGGATAGACTCAGGAGTTGCTTCATGGGCATGTTTATACTATCCTCAAAGGAAGGATTTATTTGAAAAAATGTTTCCAGCAGACTTTATACTTGAAGCAAGAGAGCAAGTTAGAGGTTGGTTCAATTTACTAATGATCTCATCAATAATCGCATTAGATCAAATACCTTTCAAGGCAGTATACTCTCATGGAATGTTAACAGATATAGAAGGAGTTAAGATGTCAAAATCTTTAGGAAATGTGATATCTCCATATGAGATGATAGATAAATATGGTGCGGATGCAACAAGATTATATCTAACTCAAACAAATGCTGGAGAGGATATAAATTTTAGTTGGGATGAAGAAAAAACAAAACACAGAAATCTGTCTGTACTCTGGAACACTCACACTTATTTGATTAATTATGCAAGATCTCTAAATATAAATCCTTCAAAATTAAATATAGAAACTTTAGGAACTGAAGAAAAATATATAATCTCTAAATTAAATAAAACAATAAAAAAAGTAACAGAGCATTACGAGTTTTACAAACTTGATAAAGTTCCAGGTTTAATTGAAGAATTATTTTTATCTCTAAGTAGAGATTATATACAATTTACAAGAGACAAAATTTTAGAAAAACCAGAAGAAGTTCTGTATACATTATATCATGTTTTGATGCAAGGGATAAAAATGCTCTCAACAGTTACTCCATTTATGACAGAAGAAATTTATCAGAATTTAAAAGAAGAATTTGATCTAGATATAGAAAGTATTCACCTTTATGATTGGCCAGAACAAGATAACTCAAAAATTAATAATCTTTTAGAAGGAGAAGTAGAATTAGCAAGAGATATCATACAGGCAGGACTATCAGCAAGGGAAAAAGCGAAGATGGGAGTAAGGTGGCCAATACAAGAGATGACTATTGTATCAAAATCTGGAGAAGTGAAAAGAACAGTAACTGCACTAAATGGCCTATTAAAATCAAAATTAAATATCAAGGAAATCAAGGTAAAGAAAGAATTTGAAAAAACAAAAGTAGAACTTCAACCAAATCGAACAGCAATAGGAAAAGATTTCAAACAAGATTCTCCAAAAATATTACAAAAAATAACTCCAGAAATACTAGAGAAATTGAAAAGTGGAGATCATGCTTTTGTAAACAATTTTGAATTAACTGAAGATCATATAATAATCAAAGAATCATTGCCTGAAGAATTTATATCAAGCGAGTTTAAAGAAGGGTTAGTAATAATAGATCCAAAACAAACAGAAGAGCTAGAACTAGAAGGATTTGCAAGAGAAGTAATCAGAAGAGTTCAAGACATTAGAAAAGAATTAGAACTAAAAAGAGAGCAAGAGATTGAGTTAGCAATAGAAGGAGATATAGATGTTTCTAAACATGCTAAGATAATACAAGAAAAAGTTGGTGCAAAAACAATATCATTTGAAAAGAAAGGCTATCAACATATTACAGAATTTAAAGTGAGAGACAAGTTCTTTAAAGCACATTTAAACATTTTAACTACATAACAATAGATACAAACCTTTATCAATAGCTTTATATAATCTTCCTCTACTTTATAAATAACTTAAATTACTTTTAGGGGGTTAAATTAATGGCAAAAGGAAAAGTTAAGATTGTTAACATTGTTTGTTCAACATCACTTGAAAAAGACATACATCTGATAAAACTAGCAGAGGTTCTACCAAATACAGAATATAATCCTGAACAGTTTCCAGGTTTAGTTATGAGAATAAGAGAACCAAAAACATCTGCACTAATTTTCAGTTCTGGTAAAGTAGTTAGTACTGGGGCAAGATCACTTAAGAAAGTTAGAGAATCTATTGATGAAATTATAAAGAACGTAGCTAAGATTGGTGTAGAGGTAACAGTACGTCCAAAGATAACTGTCCAAAATATGGTAGCATCTGGTGAAATTGGTATGGACTTAAACTTAAACATGCTTGCTATGAAGCTTGATAATGCAGAATATGAACCTGAGCAATTCCCAGGATTAGTGTATAAGTTACCTGGAACAAAGGCGACATTCTTATTATTCAGTAATGGAAAAATAGTTTGTACTGGAACAGTATCAGAAGTAAAGTTGAAAGAAGCAATAAAAAAACTGATAATAGTTCTAAAAAAGATTAAATAAACTTATATATTTTCCTTTACTTCTTCTTTTTTATTAGGGTGGAAAATGTCAAATAATACATTAGATCAAATCGAACAATTCAAGGAATTTTTAGAAACTAATTCCACGAAAGCAATAAAACAAGTTATTAAAGAAGGTAATAAATATATCAATATAGATTTCTCAGAATTATCAAAATTTGACTTTGATTTGGCAGAACAAACTCTTGAAGATCCAAAAGGGGCGATGGGAAATGCAGAATATGCAGTAGAACAGCTAGATCTTCCAATAGATTATAAGATTAGAATAAGGTTTTTTAATCTTCCAAAATCACAAGAGGTAAGGATTAGGGATCTGAGAAGTAAAAATCTTGATTCATTAGTTATGTTAACTGGGCTAGTGAGGCTTTCATCTGATGTACGTCCACAAGTAGTTTCTGCAAAATTTGAATGCCCTAGTTGCGGGAATATATTAGAAGTGTCACAAGAAGGCCAACAATCTTTTAGAGAACCAACAAGATGTAGTTGTGGTAGAAAAGGTAAATTCCTTTTAAAATCGAGTAAACTGGTGGATGTACAAAGGATAGTACTAGAAGAGAGTCCAGAATTCTTAGTAGGAAGTGAGCAACCAAAAAGACTTTCTATCTTTTTGAAAGAAGACTTAGTAGATCCAAAGATGGAGAAGAGAACAACTCCAGGAAGTAAGATTTGTATAACAGGTATAGTAAAAGAGATTCCAATTCTAACTCACTCTGGCGCAAAATCGACGAGATTTGATATTATAATGGAGGCAAGCCATGTTCTACCAGTACAAGAGACCTTCGAAGATATAAAAATTTCAAAAAAAGAAGAAAGAGAAATAATTAAACTATCAAAAGATCCAAAAATTCTAGATAAACTTACTGATTCAATTGCTCCATCCATCTTAGGGCACAGAGAAATAAAAAAATCTCTAGTTTTCCAATTAATAGGCGGAACAAGGATTGTGATGGGCGATGGAATTAAGAGAAGGGGAGACATACACATACTTTTAGTAGGAGATCCTGGTGCAGGTAAATCTCAGCTTCTACAATTCATTTCAAAAAGTGCACCAAAAGGTAGATTTGTAAGTGGTAAGGGTGCTTCTGGGGCAGGTTTAACTGCGGCTGTAGTAAAAGATGAATTCCTAAAAGGTTGGAGCCTAGAAGCAGGAGCAATGGTTTTAGCAAATCACGGAATCTGTGCAGTGGATGAGTTGGATAAGATGACTCATGAGGATAGAAGTGCACTTCACGAGGCACTAGAACAGCAAACTGTAACAATATCTAAAGCAAGTATTCAAGCAACCTTGATGGCACAAACTACAGTTCTAGCAGCAGCCAATCCAAAACATGGAAGATTCGATCCAGATTTATTAATCCCTGAACAAATTGATTTACCTCCAACATTAATTAACAGATTTGATTTGATTTTTATTCTAAGAGATCTACCCAATAAGGAGATGGATGAAGCAATAGCAACACATGTATTAACATCTTATGAAAAAAAAGTTAAAAAAGAAGTAGAGATAGATGTCCCGATGCTAAGAAAATATATTTCTTATGCAAAGAAAATGATACAACCTAAATTAACTGAAGGGGCATTAGATGTAATTAGGAAATACTATGTACACTTAAGAAATAGTTCGACTTCAACAGATGAAGGTATAAAACCAGTACCTATATCTCCGAGACAACTAGAAGCACTAGTAAGACTCTCAGAAGCATCAGCTAGATTAAGATTATCTAAAGAAGTTACAGTAGAAGATGCAAAGGTAGGAACTGCACTATTACAATCTTCATTACAACAAGTTGGATTTGATAAAGAAACAGGGCAGATAGATATTGATAGGATCTCTACAGGAATTCCTGCTTCAAAAAGGGGGAAGATAGTTGCTATAAAAGAAATAATTACTAAACTCGAGAAAAGTGGACTAAGTGTGATTCCTCTTGAGAGTATTATGGCAGAGGCAGCCGAAAAAAGTATAAAAGAAGACAAGGTAGAAGAAATAATAGAACAACTTAAAAGGTCTGGAGAAATATTCGAACCAAAGAGGGGATTTATACAAAAAACTGGATAAAATGGAACAACAAAGAAGACAAACTGCATACAAGGTATGGATAAGCGATCTAATGAATAATGAATACATTCAACAACAGGGTGAATGGGAACCAAATTATGTTCAGATAAGGGACAAGAAAGTATCAAGAATTAATCTAATAGCTATAATTGTAGAAAAGTATGATAATGAAGAGAAAACCTATTCTACTGTAACCATTGATGACGGATCAGATAATATTCAACTAAAGGCATGGAAAGAAGATATAAAAATATTCGAGTCCGTAAAAGTTGGAGATATAGTATCAATAATCGGAAGAATAAAATCCTATAATGAAACAAGATATATAGTTCCAGAAATTGTTAGATCTCTGGATAATCCAAAATGGCTAGAAGTTAGAAAATTAGAACTAACTAAAGAATATGGTGTTCAAAAAGAATCTTCTGAGAAACCAATCGGACAAACCTCAGGAAATAATGAGATGGAGATGCCCAAAATCCAAGAAGAAGTAATAATTAATGAATCTTCGGAAGAAGTTCCAAAAGAGAATAATAGGCAAAAAATCCTAGATATCATAGAAAAAGAGAGTACTGAAGAAGGGATAGATATAATTGCAGTAGTAGAAAAATCAGGAATAGAAGAAGAATCTGCAAATTTATTGGTACAGGAACTTTTAAAAGAAGGAGAAATCTTTGAAATAAAGAAAGGAACAGTAAAGATTATAGAATGAGCGATTATGAAAAACTATTGGAACGTGGAATAAAGAAGGTCCCTAAGAATATATCTTCAGGAGAAAGATTCGAGATACCTGTTGCTAAGGGATTTATAGAGAAGAAAAAAACCATAGTTAGTAATTTTAAGGAAATTGCAGAAAAGTTTAGAAGAGAACCAAAACATCTATTAAAATTTTTACAAAGAGAATTAGCTACTCCAGGTTCTGTTGAAGGAAAAAGATTAATTCTCGGAAGAAAGATAAGTTCAATTTTAATAAACAAAAAAATTCAAAAATATGCAAAAGAATTTGTTATCTGTCCAGGTTGTAGCAAACCAGACACAAAAATGATAAGGGAGAATAGGGTATTAATCTTGAAATGTCAAGCATGTGGGTCAAAATATCCTATAAAGGCAAAGGTATAAAATGTATGTAAAAATTCATCCATCCGGAGAAAAAGAAGTTATCGCAATATGTGACGAAGTGTTAGTTGGTAAGAAACTTACACAAGGAGAATTAGAATTAAATATTTCTGAAAGTTTTTACAAAGGAGACAAAAAATCTGTCGAAGAAGTAAAAGAGATAATGTTGGCTGCAAAAAATCTAAATCTAGTCGGAGAAGAGACTATAGCACTAGCCATAGAACTCAAAATACTAGATAAAGAAACTGTTATAGAAATATGTGGAGTCGAACACGCTCAGATTTTTTCACTTTAAAATGGCAAGACTACTAATAGGACAAGCTTATGAAGCAAAACTCCAACTCAGACCTTTTGATAAAGATGTTTATGATTTTGTGCAGATTAAAATAAGAAAAGAGAATATTGAAGTTATCCATGAACAAAAATTAAAAGAGGGCGTAGATATTTATGTTAATTCTGCTAAGTTCGCATTCGGACTAGCTAAAAAATTAAAGAAACAGTTTAAAGGATCTTCAAAAGTAACAAGATCATTAATTGGTTTGAATAAAAAAGCTGGGAAACAGATTCATAGAATAACAGTTTTGTTTAGATTAGATCCTCCCGAAGAGGAAGAAGAATAAAATTATTTATTCTTAGTCCTTTTTAGATCAAAACAAGCTTCAGTTCTTAGTTTTAATGAAGCAATTAAGGTGCTAACCATAAACACTAAAAATAATACTTTGGCAACACATCCTGTGTAAAATATATGGTAAACATTAAGAGTTTCTACTAAAAATGCTATCATTAATACAAAAAATGCATATGTAAAAAAGTCATTACTATCTCTTTTTTTATCTATCCAAAAAATGCTCAAGTGAATTAAAAAGATTGCTGCAGAACCAATTAAACCAATAAGTGTAGCAGTTCTCATTAATGTATAATTCATAAAAATTTCAATCATTTTTTCTTACCTCCTTTAAAATATATCCAAAAGATAGGAACTATCAAAGCAATCAAAATTGCGATTACAAACCAATTAAATTTTTCTTCCGTTACAGGAGGATATGAAACTATCGGGCAATTCTTTTTAATAAAACTATCATCATACGAATATTCATACCCAGAAAGTCTCTCTTTACTCAAACAACCAATACCAGAATCATAAAATATCATGTCGTGGATAATCGACATTGCTTTTATTTGATGATCTAACGAAAGTTCAGGATTTCTATCTACAGCATACTGTGCGGCAATCACAGGATTATCTACAGCATACTTCCAACCTTATAATGTCGCCTTTAAAAATTTTTCAACTAATTCGGGATTATTTTCTATTGTATCTTCATGTGATAACCATACTCCTAGATTTGATCAAACTCTTATGGATTTAATTGGTTCTTGAACGCAAACTATTTGTAGACTTTTTTTCTATGATCAAATTTTAGTAGTATTAACTCTTCTCCTTTAACTGAGTAAATTAATCTAAATGGTTTAATATACAATACTCTTTCTCCTCTTTTATATCTTAGTGGTTTCCCAATTTCTGGATTTTCTATTATTTTCATTATTTGATTTTTTAATTTTTGTAATAATTCTTTTTCAAGTCTTTTTGTTTGTTTAATGAATGTGTTGGATCTAGTTACTTTATTTATCATAAAAAATCACCAAGACTTCATTTCTTTTAAGAATTCATCAACATTTTTAGAATTTCCTTTGCCTTCATCAATTTCTTTCCAGATTTTATCTAATTCTTTGAGTTCTTTTTCTTCTTTTTCAGTTAAACCTTCAACTTCTTTTAGAATGATCATATTATTTGTTTTAGTAACAATGAAGGGCGTTCCTACTTCAATACCTTCTCTTATGTTTTCAGGTATTACAACTTGTCCCTTTGTGCTTATTTTTGTAACTTCCATTTTAGTTTAAGTAAGATTATCTTACTATTTAAAACTTTCTGTTTTGCGGGGGTTGTGAACGTAAAAGAATTATTCTCTAGTGATTTTTCTAAACTTTCTAATTGGAAGCTTTTCTGTTTCTTGATAATATAGGGTGTTTTTTATTATAGCGCTACATAGAGATCCCGCTGGTCTACTAGCAAGCCATTCCTCATCCAAAACATGGCAATTATGGCTCGCATGGACTTCTAATCCACTCTCCCCACATTTTCCTTGGTAGTGGGGGTTTCCTTCTACTTCTTGATAATCTGGGCAGCCCCCGCATTTATCTCTTTTGGTTACGGCGTGAATTACAGCATTAGGTGCTTGTTCATGTAATGGTACTAGTGACATAAAAAAGGGATATTATAAAAGTTTATAAACATTGTTGTTTAAAGTTTTTTATGGTTGAATATATTCCATCGTTGGAAGAGAAGAAGAAGTTAAAGAAAGAAGTTTCTGGTTTTCTTAAGAAGTTTAAGGGTTTGAAAGATGTTAAGTTTACTTTGGGTGGTTCTTATGCTAAGGATACTTGGCTTCCAGGAAATAAAGATGTAGATGTGTTTGCAAAGTTTAATTATTCTAAGTTTAAAGATAAAGATATTTCTTTGAAGTTGTATAGTATTTTAAAGAAAAAGTTCAAGAATATACTTGTGGTTCATGGTTCTAGAGATTATTTTCATATAATGGTTAATGATACTTTGTTTGAAGTTGTTCCAGTTTTAGATATTAAAAAAGTGGATAAAGCTGAGAATATTATGGATGTTTCTCCATTTCATGTTAATTATGTAAAAAAGATTAAACGTAAGGATGATATTCGTAAATTGAAGTTACTTTTGAAGGCTCAACACCTTTATGGTGCTGAATCTTATTTACAAGGGTTTTCTGGATATGTTTGTGAGTTGTTGATTAGTTACTATGGTTCTTTTTCTAAGTTGGTTTCTAAGGTTTCTTCTTGGAAGGATTCTTTGGTTATTGATGTTGGTCGCCACTATGGTTCTAAGTCTATTGCTTTGCGAAGTTTGAATAAATCGAAGTTGGGTCCTTTGGTATTAATTGATCCTGTTGATTCTTCTCGGAATGCTGCTGCTTCTGTTTCTGTTTCTAAGTTTAATTCTTTTGTTAAGGTTTGTTCTGAGTTTAGTTTGGATAGTTTTGTTCTTAAGGAAGTTGATGTTTCTAAGCTTGGAAAGTCTTATATTGTTCTTTCTGTTGAACCTTTGGAAGGTAAGAGAGATATTAGTTTGGCTAAGATGCGTGCTTTGTTTGATCGTATTTTACGTGAGTTTAATTATTCTGGGTTTAAAGTTAAGGATTATGGTTGGGATGGAAGTCACTATTGGTTTAAGGTTCGTAAATTAAGTTCTTCATATAGACATTATGGCCCTTCTGTTAAGATGTTAGATCATGTTAAGGCTTTTAGAGCTAAGTATGGTAGAAAGGTTAAAGTTTCTAGAGGTAGATGTTATGTTGTTTTGAAGCGGGAGTTTACAAGTCCTAAGAAGTTCTTGGAGAAGCTTGTAAGACAGAAGCTTGTTAAAGAGAAAGTGAAGAGTATAAAATTCTTTTGAAATACATGGTAACTCAATTTTAGATATTATCCAACTATTCCAATCTCTATAACATTATCTTCTTCATCGTAACAGTAACAGGCATCACTTTGAGTATCTACATCATATCCGAGTGAAAATCTCGTAGCCCCTAAATCTGCACAAAATTCCAGACAAGAATTTTCGGAGGCTTCAAGTTCTAAAGCATCTATTACCTGGGCAGATTTTTCTTTAGCATAATCTTCTGAAAATTCGGTGGAATCCATCTTTACATAGCCTTCTTTATCATATATTTTCCAGTATTTTTGATTCAAACAAACCCTTTAGAACATTAATTCGAAGAATGGTGCACAATTCTTTTAGAATCAGAAAAGCGTTTGAACGTATATTACTTCCCAACTTTCCAAAGAATTTCAAAGTGATGTTGATAACTATCTGCAATTTCTTTATTTTTCATTAAAATTATTAATGGTTTTTCTTTAGCTATGTGGATCATAACATACTCCCCAAAAATAGTAGTGGTGGCCTCGCTTTCTAAATCAAGATATTTTATTTTTATTGCTTTAATTTTAGTAATTGGGTGTTTTTTATATTTTGTTGACATAATTACTCTAGCAGTAACTCCTTTTTTGATTAAATCTTTTGCTAGTGCTTTGGATTCATATAGGGCATCATATGCGTTTCCTGTTGCACCAAAAGAACAAAATTGGGTATGTTCCTTAAATAACCTAAAAATTGTTCTAAGTCCTTCTTTTCCTTCATAAACATTAATTTCTTGTGTAATTTCTTTTAATTTTTCAATGTTTTTTAATTCTGGGATTAAATCTTTGATAAAAATCTCTTTTTCTTTTACTGGATTTAATAAATTTTCAGGATTATTTGCTTCAAAGAACTTTTTATTTTTCTTTATTATATAATTTACTAGCCCTTTTTCTACTAAGTTATTTAATATTTGATATGTTAGGGTTCTATCAAAACTAAGTTTTTTTGATAATTCATTGGCTGAAATTGATCCTCTTTTTAAAAGCTCTAGATATGCCTTTGATTCGTTACCTGTTAATCCTGCTTTTTTTAATTTTTCTGATAGTGAATTCATATCTTTAGTTGGTGTTTTGTGTTTATTAATGTTGTTATTTTTACTAACAACTTAAGTTTAAATATCCTTTATTTTTTGTTATGAAGATGGATAAAGAATTTAAAAAACTTAGTTTAGATGGAGAGATTGATAAACCTGGAAAATTATTTCAACGTACTTTAGATGAAGAACTTGATAAACCCGGCAAATTAGTTCTTGGAGGCATATTAACCTTTTTAACTGCACAATTAGTTTATTGGACACTTAGTGTGGTTCCTGGGATCGGAGAACATAGATTTTTTGATTCTGCCAGAGAAACTGTTCAATTTAGCGTTTTAAGGGATCATGGAATGAACCCAAGAAATCTTGAAATATTCTCAGACTATAATGGAACTGCAGACTATAAAACAGTAAATCAATATCTTAGAGATGTCTCAATGCGGAGGGAAGAACAAATACATAAACACCCTAGTAAAGAAGACTTTCCAGATTACTATTGAAACTAGGAGATAAAACAAACGTAAGCCCGATGGCGATTGAATCTAACCCTATTTCAACTTAACAGCAGTACCATAAGCTAAAATCTCTGCAGCACCAGACATAACCATTGAAGTCATAAAGCGAACGTTAATGATAGCATCTGCATCTAATGCCTTAGCTTTGGTAAACATCCTTTGCATAGCAATCTCACGAGCTTCACTCAACATTTCAGTATACTCCCGAATCTCTCCACCAATTAACTGTTTAAAACTAGCTACAATATCTTTTCCTATGTGTTTGGCCTGGATTACATTTCCTTTAACCATACCTAGTGTTTCTACTACTTCTTTATTTGCTACATAATCTGTATTTGTAATTATCATGGTTCTAAATCCTCCTTGTTTATTTTTTTCAAATTTTTCTGATCATCAACCCTCTCTTTTATTAGAGATATTAGTATAACTATTGCTCCCAAACCCATCCAAATCATACCTCTTCTTAAACCTAGTAAAAGTACATCTTCATTTAAACTAAATAAAGGATAGATGGAATATATTATTTCTACTAATAAACCTAAACCAAATAATATTGCTCCTGCGATTGTTAATTTATTCATAATATTATGTATTTAGTTAACTTTTTAAGTGTTATTGATAGTTCTTATTTAAAATGGCAGAAATTAAACAAACATTGGCTAAAGACTTAAAGGAGAACGGATATAGCGACAACATCTATATAGATAATAGTAGTCCTGCAAATGTGCACTACAATCTGCAACTGTACTACAAAATAACTGCTTTTTCTGCTTGGCGCTAGTCAAGTAACTGTTGAACGAAGAGTTTATTCAGATCTTCATTTTCTTTTTGAAGATAAAAGACCTTTGAAAATACTTCTAGATGATGAACAAGTATCTGGAAGGTTAGCAGATATTATTCGTCACATGGATTTAGAAAGGTTTAGCCCTGAGAAAATGCGTAAGGGAAGTAGATTACTTAGTTTTTAAACAAATTTTTTTCTTTTTTTATAATTGAATCTAAAAGAACAATAGTTTCAAACTCTTTTTTATATTGGTTTTTACATTCCTAATAGTTTAAACACTAAGAATGCTGGCCATACTATAGCTTTTAGAACACCTAGAACTCCAGACCAAAATCCTGTTGCAGTTGAGATGTAATAAATTGCTGCTCCAATAAATCCTAGGAAATAGCCACATCCTCCGCAACCTTTGCCGGTTCCACATGTCCAATCTTTTTTCTTTGCCATGTTTTTGTTTTGTATTATTTGTTTTTAAGTTTTTCGTTAGTTTTATTAATTCTTTTTCTCCATTTGAGTAATCCATTTTAGTTTCCCCCCTT
>CAZCDH010000014.1:0-13446 GCA_964497715.1 Candidatus Woesearchaeota archaeon
AGTCTTTAGAAAATATTGAGAGTGGTGAACAAAATATAAGGTACATGGGAGTTTTGTTTACTAAAATTATTGAGGACTGGAAAGATGTTACTGATCTTTCAAATCGCCCAGAGATATTATCTACTTTTTATAATCAAGGTTATGGTTCTAAAGGAATTAGTAAGAGAGATTTAGTTCCTGGAGGTGTCGATATTAATGAAATAGGATTTGGTATTCATTCAGCTTCTGCAGGAAACCAATTTAATCTTGAAACTACTAAAACTTTTATGGAGACTCATATATTTATTCCTATAGGTTCTAATAGTGGGGGAGTTTGGCATAGTATTCCTTCTTCGTCAGAATAAGGATAAGGAATATTATCTAAATATAGAAACTTTTAAATAGGAATTTTTAGTTGTAATATGGTGCGGGCCCGTAGCTTAGCCTGGTTTATAGCACTGGTCTTATATGACAGTCTTTGGTAACTTGTTGCCAAATTCTTGCTAGGAACACCAGAGGTCGCCGGTTCAAATCCGGTCGGGCCCACTTTTTATTTTTGTAGAATTTAGATCTTAATTTTTGTTATTTTTTAATATTTATTTATGAATTTTAATTTTTTTTTAAATTCTGACGTTGATGAATTATAGCAAGCTTTAAAAACAATCAACTTTCTCAGATTATGTTATGCTCCTTTGGTGTAGTCCGGTCAAGCATTTCGGCCTTTCGCGCCGAGGACCCGGGTTCAAATCCCGGAGGGAGCATAAACCTTATAAATAGAAGTACAAGAAGGTTTACTCAATGAAACGAAGTTCGAGAAGATGGAAGAAGAAAGGTCAGATGCGCTGGAAGTGGCAACGTAAAAGATTGCGAAAAGAAAAGCGAAGAAGACGTATGAATAAATAGTAATCATAAGCTTTATAAATCCTCGAATAGTGATTCATTGACAGAAGAAAGTTGTCTTCTGAATTACATTTCAATTTAGTTGGTTGAAATGTTTTGTGAGTACTTAATATTGTTATTAAGTATGATGTACGAATAAGAACAAAGATAGTGATATTGTGTCAATTTATCATTTTAGTTTTGAATGCGACAATTTTAATTCCCGTTGATCCTGCGGGAGGCTACTGCTATCGGGTTTCGAATTAGACATGCAAGTTAGAGATTCTTAGGAGTCTCGGCGAAAGGCTCAGTAACACGTCGATAATCTGTCCTTAGGTTCAGGATAATCTCGGGAAACTGAGGATAATACTGAATATGAGAAGAATACTGGAATGTTTCTTCTCTGAAACGTAAGGCCTAAGGGTGAGTCGGCGGCTGAATAGGTTGTTGGTGAGGTAACGGCTCACCAAGCCGATGATCAGTAGGGGAGATGAGAGTCTTGGCCTCGAGAAGGGCACTGAGATACTGGCCCTAGTCCTAAGGGATGCAGCAGTCACGAAACCTTTACAATGCACGAAAGTGTGATAAGGGAAACCCGAGTGCCTTGCCAATGGTAAGGCTTTTGTTGAGTGTAAAAAGCTCGACGAATAAGTGGTGGGCAATACCGGTGCCAGCCGCCGCGGTAACACCGGAGCCACAAGTGGTAGCCATGTATATTGGGCCTAAAGCGTTCGTAGCCTGTTTAGTAAATCTTTTGTGAAATTGTTGGGCTTAACCTAACAGCGTGCAAGAGACACTACTTTACTTGAGACTGGAAGAGGACAGAGGTATTTCATGGGGAGCGGTTAAATGCTATAATCTATGGGGGACCACCAATGGCGAAGGCATCTGTCCAGTACGGTTCTGACGGTGAGGAACGAAGGCTAGGGGAGCGATCCGGATTAGATACCCGAGTAGTCCTAGCTGTAAACGCTGCGAGCTGGGTGGTACATATTTTTCGTGAATATGTACTTCCTGAGTGAAGACGTTAAGCTCGCCGCCTGGGTAGTATAGTCGCAAGACCGAAACTTAAAGGAATTGGCGGGAGCTCACTACAAGGAGTGCGGCGTGCGGTTTAATTCGAATATACACAGGAAATCTCACCAGGAGCGACGGCAGGATGAAGGTCAGATTGAAGGTTTTACCTGACGAGCCGAGAGGTGGTGCATGGCCGTCGTCAGTTCGTGCCGTAAGGTGTTGCGTTAAGTCGTATAACGAACAAGACCCATGCTTACATTTGCCAGCATGTTCTCCGGAATGAATGGGCACAATGTAGGGACTGCCTTCGAAAGGAGGAGGAAGGTGTGGGCAACGATAGGTCAGTATGCCCCGAATCTCCTGGGCTACACACGCGCAACAATGGTAAGAACAATGGGCTGCGACCCCGAAAGGGGAAGCTAAACCTCGAAATCTTATCCTAGTCTAGATTGAGGGCTGTAACCCGCCCTCATGACAATGGAATTCCTAGTAATCGGGTCTCAACATGGCCCGGTGAACACGTCCCTGAGCTTTGTACACACTGCCCGTCAAGCCATCCGAGTGGGGTCTAGGTGAGGTTTGGTTATTTGACTAACCCGAATCTGGGTTCCGTGAGGCGGGTTAAGTCGTCACAAGGTAGCCGTAGGGGAACCTGCGGCTGGATCACCTCCTTTTTATTATAATAAAATCGCAGTATCACTATTGTTCAGATTATTCGTACATTTATACACGGGCCCATAGTCTAGTGGTAGAACAGGGCGTTTGCAACGCCCAGGCCCGGGTTCGATTCCCGGTGGGTCCATAGCACTTTTATTAGTGCTTATCGTGCAACTCGTTTACTTTTTTAAGTGGCGAGTGAAGAACTTTATGGTTCATAAAGTTATTTTATGTTCATATGGTTGTGCATAGGTGAATATGCCTTAAGCTTTTTTAAGCCATTAGGTGAATGACTTGGCTCGAAATGCCGATGAAGGTCGTGGCAATCTGCGATATGCCTAGGTGAAATGCATGCAGTTATTGACCCTGGGATTGCTGAATGGGACATCCTATACTTCGGTATGACCAGTAATGGTCGGGAACGCGGGGAACTGAAGCGTCTTAGTACCCGCAGGAAAAAAAATCAATTGAGATTCGGTAAGTAACAGCGAGTGAAAACCGAACAGAGCAAACTGAATCCCTGTTAGAAATAATAGGGAGATGTGGTGTTTTAGACTGTTTTTTCGTCCTAGTTGACTGATTCAAATATCTCTGGAAAGAGAAACCATAGAGGGTGATAGTCCCGTAGGAGAAGGTCAAAGGATTTAACAGGATCTAGAGTAGGATTCATTGGAAATTGGGTCTGAATTTGGGGGCCATCAATCCCCAACTCTAAATACATTTCGAGTCCGATAGTGTACTAGTACCGTGAGGGAAAGTTGAAAAGTACCCGTAACAGGGAGTGAAAAGATTTGAAACCTAATGGCGATAGTGTGATGCGGCTTCTAGGAGTTGCATCGTACGTTTCGAATAACGGACCAGGGAGTGTGCTTAAGTGGCGAGAGTAAGAATCAACGATTCGTACTCGAAGGGAAACCAATAGTTCGCAAGCAATGAGGAACAAGGTGTGAAAGCGCCTTTAGTCATTTGAGTACTACCCGAAACCGGGTGATCTATCCGTGGGCAAGGTGAAGCGAAGGTAAAACTTCGTGGAGGCCTGAAGAGGTTCTGTGGACAAGCGTTCTTCTGACCTGTGGATAGGGGTGAAAAGCCAATCGAACCCGGTAATAGCTGGTTCCTGCCGAAGTTGGCTTCAGTCAAGTCTCCGACGAGATTGTAAAGGTTGTAAAGCTACGGATTTGAAATTAAGGGGAAGAAATTCCTCGGTTTCTTGTCCAACTCAAAATGCCTTTACATTGTAGACTCGGGGATACGGCGGTATGCGGTAAGCGCGTATCGCGAGAGGGGAACAACCCAGACCGTAGTTAAGGTCCCAAAATACTGATTAAGTGTTAAAGGGTGAAGAGTGTATATTAGCAAATACAGATAGGAGGTAGGCTCAGAAGCAGCCATCCTTTAAAGAAAGCGTAACAGCTCACTATTCTAGCTAATGTGTCTCGAAAATGGACGGGACTAAATCAGTTACCGATACTATGGACATCATAAATGATTGTGGTAGGCAGGTGTTCTGCTTGAGAAAAATTTTTTCCGTAAGGAGAAGTGAATCGAGTAGAAATAAGAATCCTGGTGGTAGTAAGATCAATTTGCAGTGAGAATCTGCAATACCGAAAGGGCAAGGGTTCCTTGGCAATGTAGATCAGCCAAGGGTAAGTCGATCCTAACTCAACTCGTAAATCGAGTGAGGGGAAAGGGAAAAAGGTTAAAATTCCTTTACTATCTAAGTACCCGGCAACGAAAGCTTTATTTCTGACGTTTCAGGCTAGGTCAATACTTACTGTCGTGAGTATTAACTAAAATAAGTCAAGGGAGTATCTTAATGGTGAGAACTTGATTAAATTTAGGAATAGTGTTCCTTTAGGAACATTTGGCCAATGCCCGGAATCCATGAAAAGGAAATAAAGAAGAATCTTAGATAATCGTACCCAGAACCGACACAGGTGCCCCTAGGTGAGAAGCTTAAGGTATGAGAGAGTAATCCAATTAAGGGAATTCGGCAAATTAGTCCTGTATCTTTGGTATAAGGGATCCCTGCGATTGTATTTGTATAAATGCGATTACAGGGCTCAGTGACTAGAGGGGTCCGACTGTTTAATAAAAACTTAACTGTTCGCTAGCCCGCAAGGGTGTGTATGGACAGTTACGTCTGCCCAGTGCCAGAACTTGAAACTTCTTTCCAAGGAAGCTAAGAGCTGGTAAACGGCGGGAATAACTATAATTCTCTTAAGGTAGCGAAATGCCTTGTCGTTTTATTGACGACTTGCATGAAAGGCGTAACGAGATCTCTACTGTCCCTAATAGGAATCCCCTGAACACACTATCCTGGTGCAAAGGCCAGGGACCTCCAGTGGGAAGTAAAGACCCCATGGAACTTTACTACAGTCATTTGTTGTGATGTTAGTTTTGTTGTGCAGTGTAGGTGGGAGTTGTTAAAGCTCTGACGCAAGTTTGAGTGTAGACGTCGATGAGACACCACCCTTCAAAATTGACATTGCTCACTTTTTTAGAAAAAGGACATCATATGATGGGTAGTTTGGCTGGGGCGGCACCCTGCTGAAAAGATATCAGCAGGGCCCAAAGGTTGGCTCAATCGGGTCGGAAATCCGATGTAGAGTGCAAGAGCATAAGCCAGCTTGACTGTGTTCCTAATAAAACGGAACTCAGCAAGGAAACTTTGGTCTAGCGAACCCTTACACCTTCTTGATGAGGGTTAAGGATGACAGAAAAGATACCTCGGGGATAACTGAGTGGTAGCGCCTAAGAGTTCATATCGACGGCGCTGTTTGCTACGACGATGTCGGCTCGCCGCATCCTGGATGTGCAGAAGCATCCAAGGGTAGGGGTGCTCACCCATTAAAGCGGCTCGTGAGCTGGGTTTAGAACGCTGTGAAGCAGTTTGTTCGATATCTAGTGGAGGTGTTCAATGTCTGAGAGGAAGGATCATTTAGTACGAGAGGAACAGTGGTTCGGGGCCTCTGGTGTATCGGTTGTCTGATAAGGCAGGCCGAGCAGCTACGCCCCAAAGGATAAGAGCTGAAAGCATCTAAGCTCGAAGCCTACCTCGAAAAGAGACATTACAATCACTCGTAAAAGACGAGTTTGATAGAAACGGCGTGTAAGTATCGAGGTAACGAGATATTCAGCGTGCGTTCACTAACCGATTGGACCTTGTTTTAGGCATATTCACCTATGTACAACTTATGATTTTTTTATTTTATCGAAGTTTTTATATATGTAGAGAGATTACTCTTTTTACAAATGACTACTATTGTTGGATTAAAAACTAGTGTTGGACCTGAAGCTATAGTTCTTGTTGCAGATTATACTGCTACTTCTATCTCTAAAAATAGTGATATGAATCAGATGGAATTCAAAAAATTATATTGTTCTAATAATTTTGCATTTACAATATCTGGCGGAATTAAACAACAAGCTTTTGATTTTTTAGATGATCTTAAGGTTAAGAGTAAAAAGAGTAAGAGATTTATTGATGTAAAAAGTGGATTGGAATTAGGATTTTTTCCAGAAGTAAAATATCTTAATTTAGATATGGGTGCTGAGTCTGATACAGTATATGGAGAGGGTACTCAATTACATTTTATTTTTGCATCAAGATTTAATAGAAAGTTAGGTTTACATTATGTCTATCCTATGGGAGGAGTTGATGAACATCAAGATTATGTTTGTGGTGGTTCTGGTTCTGAATTTATTGAGGATTTATTGAATCAGACTTATACTCCTAAATCTTTAGAGGGGACTCATGTCGATTTAGAAAAAGCTATCAAGTTGGCTGATGAGTGTATGAATTTAGCTAGACAGGATGTGTTTAGTGGCGGAAGGATTATTGATTTTGCTATTATAACTAAAAACTCTATTGATTATTATGGTGATAGTCTTAGAGAAGATCTTGAAAATTTCCGTAATCAAAAACTTGATGAAATTATTCGGAAGTATGTGTGAGAATATTGAATAGTTAGTTTTATAAACTAATTTTTTTCTTTTTCTATGTAGGTAGGTACTTAACTATCCTGTCAATGGGAGGAAAGTCCGCACACTATAAACGGTCGCTTACATAAGTTAAGTTGGAGAAATCCAAGGCAACCGCTCAGAAACGACACGTCCTTATATTGTTATAAAGATGTGGCATGCGAAGTTTTCCGCGAGGAAAATGAGTTAACCTGCTGAATAGATATGAGGGAACGATGAAACGGCGAGTCCCGATTTGTGCAAGTCAGTGAGACGCTTAGTTGAATGTTAAGATGGTCTGTTCGATTACGAAGACCAACAAGATGCGGCTTATTCCTACCTACATTTTTAGTTAATTTTATAAATATTCAATGTTAATATCAATTATGAAAATAAATAAACATGTATTTTTTGCTTTGTTTCTTTCTATGATCTTTTTATTTGGAGGTACGTTTTATTTTCATAATGTTGAAAGTTGGTCTCCTGTAGATTCATTTTATTTCTCTACTATGACTCTAACTACAATAGGTTATGGGGATTTTGTTCCGACCCTGGAGGCATCTAAGATTTTTGTTTCAATTTATGCTATCTTTGGGATTGGAGTTATGTTATATTTACTTGGAAGTATTATTGCTGCATTTTTAGTTGGTCAAGAAGATAGATTTTACAAAGTTATATCAAAATTGGATAGAAGACAAAAAAAGAAGAATTAATTTTTATAATTGCATATAAAAAACTTTATAAATCAACTAATTTCTTTAGTTTTTATGGCACAAGACAAAATGCAAATGCCTTCTGGTATGGGCGGATTAGTAAGATATTTTGATGAGTATAAAAGTAAGATTACTTTTAAACCTGGAACTGTTTTATTCTTTGTAGTATTAGTAATTTTAATTGAAATATTTTTGCATAGTTATGGTTCAAGGATATTCATAAAATGATGCCTAATCTAGATCCTCGGAAAATGCAAAAGATGATGAATAGGATGGGCATTAAACAGGAAGAAATTAATGCTGTTGAAGTTATAATTAAAACTAGTGATAAAAATCTTATTATTAGAAATCCTAGTGTATTAAAAGTTGATATGATGGGTAAAAATACTTTCCAAGTTAGTGGAGAGGTTGAAGAAGAGAGTTCTATTTCTGATGAAGATATTAAAACTGTTTCTGAACAGGCTGAGGTTTCTAAAGATGAAGCTAAAAAAGCTTTGGAAGAAACTGATGGCGATTTAGCTGAAGCCATAATCAATTTGAAGAACTAATTTTAGTTAATTTTATATAGATAGTTCCTATTTAGTTATCATGAAAAAGAGTGGGTTGCTGTTTATTTTATTGTTTCTTATAATTAGTATGCCTATTGGGTTTTCTTCTGATGCATTGTTTAGTAAGGTTGGTGTTCCTAGAGTGGATATAGGTATTTCTTCAATTGGGTCACCTAAAGATGGTGTGACTAGATATGTTTATGGTACTGGTCTTGTTGCTAGTGTCAAAAATGGAGATATTAGTTATTATCATTCTGATAGGATTGGAAGTAATCGTTTGATAATTGATTCTAGTGGAAGTGTTGAAGAAGAGTTTAAGTCTCTTCCTTTTGGACAGGAAATAAAAAATAATGGTGTAAGATATTCTTTTGCAACTGGAAAGGAATTGGATGAAAGTAACCTTTATTATTTTGGTGCTAGGTATTATGATTTTAATGTAGGAAGGTTTACTTCTGTTGATCCGATTGCAAGTGGACACGCATATGTTTATTCTAGTAATAATCCTTTGTATTACGTTGATCTTGATGGATTGTCTGATACTTCTGTTGAAATTATTTTTTCTGAAGGTAGGAGTGGATGGGATCTTATTTTATCAGAAGAAAAATTTTCCACAGTTCTGGAGAAAGTTGGGAAATCTGTTGAAACATATTCTCCTCTTCCTTCTGCATATTGTGCTGGTGCAGTTTCATTATTATACACAAAAATAAGTGAAGAAAGTTCCTCTAATTCTGTTAAGGGGAAAATTTTTGGCGCTATTAAGAGAATTCTTGGAAACGAGAATCCTTCTCCTGCTGCAGAAGCCGGAGTTTATGGTAATGCTTGGGAGATGAAAAAACATGTTCTTGCAGGCGGAGGTTCAGAGGTTATTTCTTCAAAAATGACAGATGCTAAGGAATCTGACAATATTTTTAGTAAACTTGTTATTAAAGTTGCCAGAATTTTTTCTCCTGATTATGGAAAACCTGAACCAGTTAGATATTATAATCATGAAGATTTTGGGGATAATCTAAACTCTGTTAAAATGGGAGATATCTTTGGATTTCATTATGAAGGTAGTTCTAGTAGTGCTATCGCAAAAGAAGCTATTGGTGAAAACTATTATACTCATGTTGGTTTGGTTGTAGGGGTTTCTAATGGAGGGATTCCAATAATCTCTCATTATGTTGGAGGAGTTTTGTATACAGAATCGTTGAATACATTATTGTCTGGTCATGGCGGAAAATTCTCTGCTGTCGAAGTTTTTAGACCAAATCATGAGACTGCATGGGATAGATAGCAGTTTTGTCTACTATTTTTTTGTGGAGAATATTAATAATGTGTATAAAATCTACAAATATCTTGATTGATACAATTTTAACAATCTTTAAATATTTTCTTAACCTGCTATATCCATGGAAAAGTTTAGAAATCTAGTTGTAGAGGCAAATAAACACTATAAACTTGCCGACCATATGACTTATGTAAGTTACAATTTAATAAAAGAGTTAAAAATTTTATTAAATATAATTGATAATTTGAATAAATCTATGGAGAAGGGTGTTGAGGCATTATTATATTTAGATTACCTTTACAAAAGGATTGATAGATATCCAGATAGTTTTGATGAGCGTTTAGAATTGTTTAAAAGAAAAAGTATGATAAGATATAAAATAAGTTCTGAACATATTCTTTTAATGAGGGAGCTTAGTGAGATAGTAATGCAACATAAAAAAAGTCCTATGGAGTTTGTTAGAAATGGGAAGTATGTAATCTGTTCTAATGGTTATTCAAATATGAAAACTTTAGATGTCGACGAAGTTAAATCTTATGTTTTAAAAGCAAAGGTTTTTATATTAAGATTGAATAATATATTAAAAGAATACGATGCAAACTATAGACTTAGCAAAAGAGGAATTGAAAAGAGTAGATCACTTGTTTTATGTTAGTTTGAAATATACTAGAACTTGTGATGTTATTAGAAATATTATAAAAAGATTAATTAATTCTTATGATTATGCTATCTCTGCAATCCTTGAACATTATGAAAGTGAAGGGAAAATAGATAGTATTCCTCCTTCTGAAAAGATTCGTGCAGAATTGGTGCTTAAATTAAGAAGAAAAGATAGGGAGTTTATTGGACATTATTTATTATTAAGAAAAATTATTGATGCTGATTTTGAAAGAAAAAGTGAGTATCGAAAACATGTTACACTTATTGCTAAATTTGATGAAGACTATGAAGTTGATGTTATTAAGGTCATGGAATACTTTAAGAAAACTGACGAGTATGTTAGATTAGTTGGAGAGTTTTTAGAATGACTAGATTTGTAGGACTTTTATCTGGAAAGGGAGGAGTTGCTAAAACTACTAGTGTTGTTAATCTTGGTGCAGCAATTAATTATTTTGGCAGAGATGTTACTCTTGTTGATGGAAATTTATCCACACCTCATTTAGGAATTCATTTAGGTGTTCCTGTTGTTCCGATAAGTTTACACGATACTTTGAGGGGAAAAAATTCACTGACTGAAGCTGTTTATTTACATCCTTCTGGTTTAAAGATTGTTCCTGCAGGATTATCTCTTAAGGATTTAACAGAAGTTGATTCTAGGGATCTGAAAAAAGTCTTGCCTTCATTAGAAGGACTTACAGATATTGTTTTAGTTGATGCACCTGCTGGATTGAGTCAAGAAGCTCTTGCTGTTATGGATTGTGTAGATGATATTATTATTGTAACAAATCCTGAATTGCCTGCCATTACTGATGCTTTGAAAACTGTTAAATTAGCAGAAGGAAAAGGTAAGAATGTAAAAGGTATTATTATTGCTAAATCTGGCGATTCTACAGATATTTCTGTTGGGAATATTGAAGCATTAATTGAGAAACCTGTTTTAGCAGTTATACCTCATGATAAAGCTATACGTGAAGCATTGATTAGAAAAGATCCTGTTATTTATACCCATCCTACTAGTAAAAGTGCGATTGCCTATAAAAAATTAGCTGCTAATTTGGTTGGAATTGAATATAAAGAAGAAGGTTCCATGTGGTATGAATTTTGGAAGAAATAAATAAATTTATAAACTAATTTTATATCTTTTTTATTATGGCGGTAATAGTATAGTGGTTAGTACCTATGGTTGTGGTCCGTAAGACCGGGGTTCGATTCCCCGTTACCGCCCTTTCTTAATAAAAAGCTTTTTAAAATAGCACTTCTAATTTTGTTATATGGAAACTGTAAAAGGATTTAATGATTATGTTGGGAAAGAAGCTATTAAGAGAAAAAATATTAAAGATGTTTTGAATAGATATTTCTCTCTTTATGGGTTTCAACCTGCTGAAACTCCTTTAATTGAATATGAAAAATTTGTGAAAGGGGAAAATTCTCAAGATGAAGCAGTTTCCGAAATTTTCAAATTAAATGATCGAGGTAAGAGAAAACTTGCTTTGAGATATGAATTCACTTTTCAATTAAAAAGATTAGCAAGAAATAAAAAATTGCCCTTCAAAAGATTTCAAATTGGTGAAGTATTTAGAGATGAACCTGTTTCTGCTAATCGATTTAGGCAGTTTACTCAATGCGATGTTGATGTTGTTGGATCCTCTATTAAAGATGAAGCAGAACTTTTGTTTATGGCTTCAAGTATTTTGAAGGAACTTGGTTTGAAGGCAACTATTTATTTTAATAATCGTAAGCTATTAAATGAGATATTAGATGAGGAAGGAGTTAAGAAAAAAGAAGAAGTGATTAGAGAAATTGATAAGCTTGATAAATTATCTGAGTCTGAAGTTAAAAGTAATTTAAAAAAATTTAATGCCGAGAAAATTTTAGCTATTTTTAAAAAACCAGAAAGTTATTTTAAACTTTATGATTCTTATTCGGAGATTAAAGAATTAAAAAAATATTGCAACTATTATGGGCTAAAAATAAAATTTCAACCTTTTTTAGCAAGGGGATTGTCTTATTATAATGGTTCTATTTTTGAAATTAAATCTGATAATATGAAAGAAACTATTATTGCAGGAGGATCCTATTTAAATAATAAAATTCAAAGCACAGGAATGTCTTTTGGATTGGAAAGATTGAATACTTTAGCAAATATAGTTTCAGATAAAAAAGAAATTTTGATTGTTTCTCTTAATCAAGATAAAGAATCAATAAAAATAGTCAAAGAATTGAGAAAGAATAACATTGTTGCTTATTTGTTATTTGGCAAGCCTAGTAAGTCTTTAGAATATGCAAATAGTAAAAATATTTCTTATGTGACTATAGTTGGTGAGATGGAAATAAATAACAAAAAGTTCAAACTTAAAGATATGGAATCTGGTGAAGAAGAATTATTGTCTGTAGATGATCTAATTAAGAAGATGAAGAAGGCTTAGTTTGTTGTTCAATTTTTTCATTTATAATTTTATTTTGTTTTAATAAGATGCTTATCTCTCCAAATGATACCTGTTGATCTATATGAACTTTTCTTTGATTTTCTAGATGTAATAGTGGAATAAATGTTGCAACTTTATCTTCTTTTGAACCTGAATCTAAAAGGTGTGTGAAAGTTAATTTCTCCCCTTTTTTTGTTGAGAAGTATTCTATGACTCTTTGATAGATTCCACTTATTTGTTTTGATATGTCTACTGTTTTTTTTGGCATCTCCATTACTGGAACCAAGTCTCTTTCTAGGTGCCTTACTTTTCTCTTTTTATCTACTTCTATTGCTAATTCTAATGCATGAACTAAATCACTTATTGATACCTTCTTTTTTCTTGATTGAGGAGTTTTTATTGTTAATTTTGGTTCTGCACTAGATTCCTCAAAATATTCTTCATTTTCAAATTCTTCTAATTCTTCAGGTTCTTCTGATTGAAATAAGAAACTATCAAATTGTTCAATATGGTCTGTTAGAAGTTTTTTTGATTTAATTTTCAATAACATGGATGCTGCTAAGATAATCTTGCCAGATACGAAGAAATTCATCTTTTTCATCTTCCTAAGGGTTTCTAAATATTTGTTGGATAATATGGAAATATCGACGTCCCACGGGTCCATCTGTTCTGATTTGATAAGGTCATATAGTATATTTTGCCAAGTGATCTCATCCTCTTTTAATAACATATCTAGTATTTGATCTTGCATGAGGTTATTTTTATTTTGGATTATATAAATATTTCCGTAGAGGAAGTTTTATATATTGATTTCTATAAGGAATTAGTATGAAAAAGAGAGGGTTGTCATTTATTTTATTGTTGTTTATAATTGGTATGCCTATTGGGTATTCTTCTAATGTTTTGTTTAGTAAAGTTGATATTCCTAGAGTTGATAATTTTATTTCACCTAAGGAAAATTCTGAAGGAGTTACTCGTTATGTTTATGGTTTTGATTTAGTTGCATCTGTTAAATCAGGAGAAATTAATTATTATCATTCTGATAGGATTGGAAGCAATAGATTAGTTAGCGATTCTTCTGGAGATATTGAGAAAGAGTTTAAGTCTTTGCCTTTTGGCCAAGAAATAAAAAATGAAGGGGTTAGATATGCCTTTGCAACTGGAAAGGAATTGGATGAATCTGAGTTGCATTATTTTGGTGCTAGGTATTATGATTCTAATTCAGGTAGGTTTACTTCAGTTGATCCATTTAGTGGACAAGATGGTAATTTAGCTTATGCTTATGTTGCAAATAATCCTTTGATGTTTGTTGATCCTGATGGAAGGAAAATAGT
>CAZCDH010000015.1:0-12675 GCA_964497715.1 Candidatus Woesearchaeota archaeon
AGAATCTAAAATATTTATCTAACTTTTTTCCTAAACAACTCGAGCCAAAATAATAAGGGTGTGCAGCAATAATAAGATTATCTTCATTTTTAATTTTTTCAAGATCATCAAGTTTCTTTAATTTTTTTAATTCATCTTCTGAAACATTATACAACAATACATGTTTTTTCTCTATTGAGAGTTCGACACCTGGAATTAATAATATACCTTTTTGTTCAGCATAAGAGATTACAGCTTTAGAAAAGAATATTTCATTATGAAGAGTTATAGCAATCACATCAAACTTTAATTCCGCAGCTCTATCAATAAGCTCTTTTGCACTATAGTTTAGATTATCATAATTATCTTCTTTTGTATGTAAATGTAAGTCTACTTTTAACATAACAATCTAAAAACAGAATACTTTAAAAAACATTCTAAACAATAAAAACTATGTTAATCGGAATTGTTGGAAAACCAAATTGTGGGAAATCTACTTTCTTCAAAGCTGCTACTCAAGCAGATATAGAAATAGCAAATTATCCATTCGTAACTATAAAACCTAATCAAGGAATTGGTTATGTTAAAATAAAAGATGTTGCAAAAGAATTTGATAAAACTGCAAACCCTAGAGAAGGATTTATTCTAGGGAATAATAGATTTGTGCCAGTAGAATTATTAGATGTTGCAGGAATAGTTCCAGGAGCTCATGAAGGCAAAGGTATGGGCAACCAATTCTTAGATGATTTAAATCAGGCAGATGCACTAATTCATGTGATTGATGTTTCTGGATCAACAAATGAAAAAGGAGATTCTGTAAACGCACTAAGTTACAATCCTTCTGAAGACATAAGATTCTTAGAATTTGAATTAGATATGTGGTACTTAAGAATTATGAAAAAGGGGTGGGAAAAGTTTTCAAGATCATTAGTAAATAAAGAGATACATAAAGAGATTGCAAAACAACTTTCTGGGTTAGGCGTTAATGAGAATATGGTTAAAGATTCAATAAAAGATTTTAATACCAATCCAAGAGAGTGGACTGATAATGAGTTAGGAGAATTGGCCACAAAATTGAGAGAAAAAAGTAAACCTATAATAATCGCAGCAAATAAAGTAGACATACCTGGAGCAGAAGAAAATCTCAAAAGAATAAAAGAAGAATTTCCTAACTACAAAATAATAGGTTGCTCTGCAGAATCAGAACTAGCACTAAAAGAGGCCACAAAACACGAGCTAATAGATTATATCCCTGGAGAGAAAAATTTCAAGATAACGGGCGAATTAAGTGGAGAACAAACAAAGGCACTTAACTTCATAAAAGAAAATGTCTTAACCTATGAAAATGGCACAGGATTACAAAAAATTTTAGACACAATAACTTTTAAGATTTTAGATTACATTGCAATACATCCAGGTGGAGCAAACAAATTAGAAGATTCGAAAGGAAACGTTCTACCTGACTGTTTTTTATTACCAGAGGGTTCAACAGCTTTAAATTTTGCATATAGATTGCACACAGACTTTGGAGATAATTTTATTAAAGCAATAGATGTTAAAACCAAAAAGATAGTTGGAAAAGACCATAAACTAAAACACTTGGATATTTTAGAGATATTCACTTAATAATTGTCATTTTGCCAAACACTAGAAGAGAGTTTATAACTAATTATAATTCTAATAATCTATGTTTAAATTAACTAATAATATCATATATCTCGCAGGAGCGATTGCAGGAGATGGGCACCTAAGAAACGGGATAAAATGGAAAGGTAAAGACAATTCTAGAGATTACGGAATAAGTATACATTCCAATAACAAAGAATATTTAATACAAATTCTTGAATTAATTAAAGAGGTTATAAATACAAAAACAAAAGTTTCTAAAGGAAAAAGAGCATATTACATTTCAATAAGAAATAAAAAACTACATAATTTTTTTAATAAAAAAATGGATATTCCTCTTGGGAAAAAATCTCATAAAATAATGATTCCCCAAATACTTACAACTAATCAAACAAAATATTTCTTAGGAGGATTATTTGATACAGACGGAGGAATAAGAGGAAACACAATAGGGTATTGTAGTGCAAGTAAGAATATTATTCTCGAGATAAATGAATATTTAAAGTCTATAAAAATAGAAAATTCCGTAGATTCATGGATAAATAAAAAATATCAGAAAGAATATTATGGAATTAGGATAAAAAAATCATCAATAAATAATTTTCTCAAAACGATACCTTTAAAAAATCTCAAAAAGCTAGAAAGAATACGCGGGGGTGCCGGAGCGGTCAAACGGGCTAGAGATTAAAAATCGGCCAAGCTTAGGTTGTTCCGGAAAAAGAACATAAGAAACCTAGTGACTTAGTGTCTACGCAGGTTCGAGTCCTGTCCCCCGCATTAATTTCTCATAGAACTAAAAAGGCCCATAAAGGCCATCGTAATTATAATCTTCGCCATTACTACTAGAACTAGTTACACCAGTACATAAATCAATTATTTCATTAGCTGTTTTTTGTGGCCTGTCTTGTATATCACCTTTATTAAAAGTTTTCTTATCATTACCAACAATAACATGAAGTTCGTCGTCGTCACCAGTACCACCTTTTGCCAAATTAACTAAAAGATTAATACCTTCATTACAATCAGTCGCATGAGACATTTGTGGAATTAAGGTGTTAAATACGAACGGAAGATCGTTTTTATCATCATAAAACAAATTTAATTGTGAACCCCATAGAGGTACAATTAAAGAATATCTACATTTTAACATTTCTAAAAAATTATCATCATCAATAGAGAACCATCTATCTGCATAATCTGCATTAGCACCACAGTCTGATAAGCTTGCCAAATTACGCCAATTTCCACTATCAAATAGCTCATTCCACCTAACAGTCCAAGATCCAAACTTACAACTAAAATCAAGATTATGGGCAACAATAGAACTTTGAACCTTTGGTGTAGGAACTAACCCAGTTATAGGATCTACAACAACTGAACTAATATCAAAATCATACTCAATAGTACAATCCAGATCATTACTAACAACTGAAGGTCCAACAATATTCAAACCTTTTGAAAAATACTGCCAAGAGATAAGTTTGTGACCTCTTGCCTTTACATAATTGTCATTAGAATATTTCATAATTTCTCTTAAATTATGAATATACTCACTTAATGAATTAGTATTTAAATTATTATCAATCATAACATTCGCTTCATTCGTAGACAACATTCCTGCTTGAGTACTAATGTCTGCAACATAATCGGAACTTACCTGAGCTAATACTTCTTCCCTATCAATAACATCATTAAGTTGGAATGTAGAAGAATCTAACCAACAATATCCAAGAGACCTTCCAACCTCATCACTACCACAACTTCCCACTACTTCCCATTTATCACTACCACTACTATCATCAGGATCTGTAACAGAACAAACTCTAATTATTCCAGTTCTAAGCAAACCATAATTTGAAGGAGTAATCAAACTACCAAGACTAGGGCCAACTCTAGGAGAATCAGGAATACACTGATCGGCACTTTCTATCTGCCTATTAACTTCATCCCTAACAATCATATCATTCAAATAATTCAGTGAAAATGCGCTAGTAGTCTTTCCGAAACCACATTTAGTCATACCATTATATTCAACACATACTTCAGTATAGCCACTATTCCCACTAACAGTAAAACTCTTATCTGCAAAATCTCCAGCACTCAAATAAGCACGATTCATTTTCTTTTCAGGATCAGTCACTATCAGATTATAGAGATTTGGACCTTTCAAATAAACTGTATATTGCAACTCTTGAGTCTCACCAGCATAAATATGATAATAAACTCTATATAGAGATTGCTTATCTAAAAATCCAACTCTATCAGAACTTGTATAATCCAGTTCATCAAACCATGCAGTAAATTGAGGAGGACTCTCTGGTTGTGTTAATTGGGAAAAGAAATCTCCAACAGCTGGAGCTTTTGCAAAGATTGCAGATTTACAAACTTCATTACCAAGTTCTTCTGTACTTCTTGAACTATATGAAGCAAACGCACTCTGAGCATAATCACTTGTGAAGAATGTAACAGAGTTTTCAAGGTTCTTCCAACTAGATTGCCAAGACATATACTCTCCACCACCATCACTCTTACCGAATATTTTTTCAGAAACAAAACTTAAAATTTTTCCATGAACACTAAATAATGCTATGGCCTCTCTCCACAACATTTCACAAACATAAACAGATCTGATAGTATTACAGATACCTACAGATTCTCCACTAACTTTAGCAGTATTCAAACATTCGTTATAACCTTGGTAAAGTGTTTTGATATTTTGAAGACCTGCAAGAATACCAGTCAAACAAACAGGCAAAGGTTCCTTAATACCGAAATTATGTAATCCTAAAAATACACTTCCTACAATTCCAGTTTGAACAACACTATCTACTTTCCAATGTCCTCCCAAATCAAATCTAGAAACAGGACACATAACAGGATCACAAACACCAAACAATAAATCACAATCTCCCTTGCTCATAAAATCCATACACTCAAGAGATGTCTCTTGTATTTTTGAAGCCGCATAACTAGCAACATAATCTGTACCTGGAACTTTTTTACCTTCTTTTACCTTGACATTAGCAGTAGAATATGTTCTAGTTACAGTTCCAAGAACACTAGGATTAGATTCTAAGATACTTTCATGCATAACTAATATATCATCACTCTCTTCATAATTTGCTTTATATACATCTGCCTTTCCATCACTACCCACATTCCAGATTTGATATGAATCAGGATTGCCACTAGAATCAAATCCTACAAGAACATAATTTGCATATTCAGAATGTTCGAATAATCCAGACCTTAATTTCATAGGAATTATCCAAGGGTTTCCTTCTTCAGTATATTCAATTTTTGGTTTCGGAAAGAAATCACGACTATATTCGTTACCAAAACTAGATCCTCGATTCACCATATAAAGTTTATCGTTATTATCTTTGAAAACAGATTTGCCTCCAACAGAAATCGGTAGATTATTCTCATCCAGAACTACACTTAATCCACTTTTTTTATTACCATTATAATATGTATAAAATTCAATTCCTGAAGTAGCATTTGTATCTCTAGTAGCTTCTTCAACTCTATACACTCCAGACACAGCAGATTCACCATACTCCTCTGTAAGAGATTCAATAGCCCAAGCATCAGCAGATTCACCATAAGTACGAAGATCAGTTGTACTAGTTTCATGGAACTTTGAAAAAACATATAATCTTTTTGCCTCTTCATCAGTTATAGAACTCAATCCAACATCTATCTCGGAATAAAGATTAAGATCCTCTCCTACCTCAATTAACTGATTATTATAAGTAGTATCATTGAAATTTTTCAAATAAATCATATTACGTGCATCATCTAAATCGAAACCACCGTATTCAACTAACAATCTGATCTGCGATTCATTCAAATCATTACCGATTGCATTAGAGATAGCAGATCTAGAAGCAGGATCCTCAAAATCTTTGAAATCCTTCATAACATCATTAACAACATCAACAGCATCTCCAGAATTATCAATCTGATCCTCTATAATCTGACTATTAGAATCCAAACAATTATCAACACTAGAATACTCTCCATTAATATATTTCTGTTTACAAGTTTCCTTCCAATCCCTCATAACTAACTGTCTAGCGATAGGATTACCAAAGAATGAATTCTTAACAGTTAAAAAAGTAAAAACTCCTAAACAAGCCATCTTCCACCCCTTAACTAATGATTCAAGTTTATCTATTGAACTTTCAAGTTTTGCTATTGTAGTGGTAGTAGAATTAATCTTCCTATCAATCTCTTCGGGAGTCCACTGAATAGCCCTTTTTTCAATAGGGAGATGAACCATAAAATTAGATTCACTAAAAGCCCTACCAGAACCCGGAAGAATACTTATCAATGCAGATTGTTTTGTATCAACATCTTTGATAGTTACAGAAGTACCATAAACATTATTATAGCCTTCATCTAATGAAAAAGAATCGGCCCACTCTCCATCACTATAATGTTTTCTAATCATTATTCTATCTTCGCTCAGACTACTAACAACCCAATCATAAGTCCTATCTCCTTCTCTGATTCCACGAATCAAAGGATCATGAACATTAATTTCAACATAATCTAAAGAATTACCAACTTTTGCTTTAGCACTAGCACTCTCTTCCATCTCATTTATCTGAAGTAAAGTGATTGAAGCCCCTCCACTCAAAGGAATTGTTTTACCAGCAGAATCAAGAGAGTCAAACAAAGCACCAATCTCATTTTGCCCAGAATCAGTAAACTCTAAACTTTCTTTTTTTTGAAGATTTTCTAAAGCATTACCATAATCTCCAATCTCACTATAATATTCATATAAGGAACCATAAATGCCTTTAAGAAGTTCAGTATTTTCATTAGAAGGTTGAGCACTTAATGAATAACCCAATGCTTCTTTTGCTTCAGATATAGCAGTACAATAATGTCTTATTTTTGCATCAGGTATGGAAGAATCTGCAAGATCTGAATCAGAAACTGTGGCAAATTCTTTACAAGGATCAACAATAATATCATCAGCAGTACCATACACTAATTCTCTCTTATTACCAGTATTATCAGAAATTACTACACGATCACTATTAACACTATAAATAGTCCATTCACTTCCCGGGAAGATTCTCATACCTTTTACTAAAGTTGTCTCATAAGATTCTGAATCCACACTTGTTTTAATCAATAAGTTAACAGAATCTTGTGCACGGTTTATAGCTTTCAAATTGATTCTAGATTGTTCACCAAAAAGCGAAGAAAATCCTGGAAGTGTAAAAGAAGAAGGTTCAGAATTAAGACTTAATTTTAAGTTAGAAACAACAATTCTACGCATCCCATCATAAATAGAAACAGTTACATAATCATCTCCAATACTTGTAGTCCTAATATATCCTTTTCCGCTCCAAAAACTACTTTCTGCCTGAGCACTAGAATCTTCAAACCAATTACTTTCATCAGAATAAGGTTTTAAATTTAAATCTTGGGCGCCAAACAATCCACCAATTCCTGCATCACTATCAAAATAAACTCTTGCACTCATATTCAAATCAATGCTATCTGGAAGATCATTTTCATTTTTTATTTTTCTCAAATTTACAATCATGTATCCGAAATCAATCAATCCATCTGCACCAACTGTATAAGACCTATCTTGAGGAGGGATATGAACTGGAGCACCATTAATAAATCTCAAAGACATATTTTCCGGAGTAATAACTACTCGTTTAACATTTATTCCTCCGAATAAAGGATCAGAACCCTCTTCAGAATCATCTCCAAAAAGAATACTACCTGCAGTCATACCTTTCAAAAAAACATAAACTGGGAAATCTTGATTTTGTAAATAATCTGAACTAATAGTTATAGGTTCATAACCATCAACATTAACAATTACTGCCTCACCTACATTAACTTCATTAATAAAAGGATTTGGAACATCCCCCATAATATTATACGGATTAACTGAATCCCTTGCAGTAACACTTAAAGAACTAAAAGGTAATCCAATTATCAGAACCATACAAAATATTGCAATTAATTTTTTACTCTCCATCTTTAGTTAACAATAGGATATCTGAATACATTTAGCAAATGATTAAACTCAATTGAATCATGTATCTCCTTCACCTCTTCGTAAGTTGAAGGATTCTTATCAAATACAGTATAAAATGTAATTCTGTCCCCTTCATCTAATGAATATCTCTCAAATCTCATACTAAATTCTGCACCACCAACAACAGCTTCATCCAAAGTAGTTTCATCAAAATCGAAATCGAAACATTTCTCTTCTTTAAAGAACACTCCAAGTATTCCACCCCTAGGAACACTAACACATTTCTTAGCAGAACCTTCAGAGATCTCAAGTTCAAATTCTGCTTCTTTTATTAAATATGATTTAGCCAAATAATCTCCGCCAATTAAAGCAACATTACCACTAGCCCCTTCAATATTAATACTGAATCCTGCATTTTCATTTTCTAAAGTAAACACAACCTCTTCATCTTCTAATAATTCTCTTATCGAACCATCTTGTTCAATAACTTTTATTTCATAATCCAGATCATATAAAGGTTCAAGTAAAACACTAGCTTGAGAAACAACATTAGTAGACAAAATAGTCTCACCTCTGAAATAGCCATCTTTACTTGCACTAACTAAACCATTCATACACTGAGGGAAATTAGAAACTAGAAGTCCGTCATATTCAGTTTTTCCCATATTACATTCAGTTGTAAAACATTTAAAGAACACATTGGCATTTGCAATCTCATTCATATTAGAAGCATCTAATGCAACAACACTAGTTTCAGTTATAGCACTTCCACAATATGCCTCTCCAAGATTCCCTTCATCTTCATAATCGATAATGCCCAATAAGTTCTCCCTAGGTTGATTATTATCTACAATAACCATACTAGCAAACTGAAAAACAAATCCTTCTTCATCAACTAGAGTTACAAGAACAGGATATTTTACATCGTAAACAAAATGATAATTATTAATACATAATACACTAGAAAGATAATCTCCAACTTTTCCGCCAGCATTTTGAGTTATAGCATCACCAGTTAAAATTCCATTTTCTTCTGGTTGAACATTAACAACGAATGGCCAATCTTCGGAATAATAAAAGGTGGCAGCATTTAAATTTTTAACACTTCCTACATCAACAACAAAATAATCATAAATATCTCTGCCCCTTTCAAAACCAGTTCCATCTAATTTTAATGCCCTTATATTATCTCTTACTATCTCTTTAAAGTTTGAAACCACTTCATCTTTGCTCCAGACTTTTCTATCGCAACTAAACTCAACTTCTGAATAAGGTATTTCATCATACACAGACATTATATCTATAGTTTTTTCTTCCAAAAAGAACTCACTATTTTCTGTTTCAATAATCTTTGTAGCTAGATCATACATTTGACCAAGATTTATTTCAACATCTGCATAATGTTTTTCCATCAGTATTCCAACTTCGTTTAATTCGACAAAAATAGGAAAATCATAAATAATTTCTACATGAGTATCTTCAATATTTATAGTATTTTCTTCTCCAAATCCTCTCAAGTCTAAGGAATAACCCTGTTCAACAAATGAATTTAATTGAGTAATACAATATTCATAAAAATTTTCATCAACATAAGTTTGGATACCTTTTGCCATATCTCTTTTTGTAGGAATCTGTGTAGTCTGTATGCCATTAACACTTTCATAAAACCAATATGGGATTTCAACACCATTAAAAACTTCTAAAGAATTAGAAAAAGGATTCACTACAGAACGTGGAAGTAGGTCGCTCGGAGCATTAGAATAATATCCTCCATTCGCTCCAACTATCTTAATAGCATCAGAAGCTAATGAATTCAAACAACTCTCTAAAAAAGTATTTACAGGAGCTAATTGTTCAGGAATTTTAACTTTATCTCGCTCTTTTTCAAACTCGGATTTAAAGTAATCTGTCCTAACTAAATAAACAAAACTAATAGACGCTAAAATTACTATCCCCAAGACTATAAAAATAGTTACCTGACCTCTCTTTTTCATACAGATAATACTGGCATATTTGTTTTATAAAACTTTTGATAAAATTCAATCATATTTAATAAGATAATTAAATTCTAAACTTAAAGAATCTTCGAATCTTAACTCGAAATAATGTTTTTCAGTTTTAATGCCACTATATACTTGATGAACAAATTCATATTCCTTCTGTTCATATGGTTTGAATAAATTCAAATGATTGAGAGTCTTTTCTGGAGTAGATTCTATCGCAGTTCTTTCACTATCTAGAAAATTATACAAATTAATATCTACATCCTGATCTAAAAGATTTAAATGATCTTCAACAAAATTAAAATCAACTCTTTCATCCAAACTCAATTCCCTTTCATCAAACAGATTAATAATTCCTTTTATCATTTTTTAGATGAGCCCGGAGAGGATCGAACTCCCGACCTTCGCCAAGTCAAGGCGACGCCCTACCACTAGACCACGGGCTCATAAAAAGATAAATTAGAAATCATTTTTATAATTATCTATTTAATTAAAAAAAGGAATAAGCCACCGGAGGGATTTGAACCCACGACCTGCTGCTTACAAGGCAGCTGCTCTAGCCACTGAGCTACGGAGGCATAAAATCTAAAACAATTACTCAATTTAAAAAGTTTTCTAAAGAACCTAGTTTTTCTTAATCTCTCTTATTGCTACTGCACCAAGAGGGTAGACTTTTCCAACTACTTTTTTTAACTCTTTTTGGAAGTCTTGATTAATTACAGAATCACAAAGTTTATCGAATGTTAAATTTTTAACATTAGAATTAATATACTCTTCACAAGAATTGAATAGAGCTACACGAAGACCTCTATTAACTTTATTTCTAGTAACAAGTACTGGTTTAATAACAACAGAAACCTCATCTTTTGTTTTAAGTTTAAAAGTATTTGAAATTTTACTCTTACCTTTTCTTGCCATTCTTTTAACAAATGCAGGTTCAAGTTTATATCCGACTAACTCAGTTTGTGCTTTATTATCTTTGACTTCATTAATATTAAGAGATACAACAACATTTTGTTGTTTCCGAGTATTAGAAACAGAACTAAGATTCATAGTAATCTTTCTACCAATTATAGCAGTTTGATCATAACCTAGAGTCTCACCAATCTCAATTCCTCCGAAAGACTTTGGAGAGATTACACTAAACCATACTTTCTTTTTCTTCTTTAATCCAGTTCTCTTTGCTTTTACTTTAGCCATAGACAAAACTGACCGAAAAGCTATTAATAAATCTTTCTATTATTCAAACAAACAAAAAAACTTAAAAACAAATAAAAAAGTTATAAGATCATGAAACTAACAAATAAAAAAATAGGTCTAAGTGTGATAATTGTGATAACAGTATTCATTTTAATATTCTCTTCACAATCCAAAAATTACGATGAATTCGCTAACTGCCTAACGCAAGAAAAGTTTTCTATGGCTGGAACAGAATGGTGTTCACACTGTAAAACACAAAAGGAACTGTTTGGAGATTCATTTCAATACATAGATTATCATAACTGTGATTTAGAAAGAGAGTGGTGTACAGCAAAGGGTGTTGAAGGATTTCCAACGTGGATACTTCCTAATGGAGACCTATTAACAGGAACACAATCACTATCAACACTAGAAGAAATTTCTAACTGTACAATATAAATAAAAAAAATTATGACCTTTTTCAAGGTCAATTTTTTAAAAATTAATTAATAAGTAATTTAGCTTTATCTCTGTCGTATTTCCAAGTCTTTGGAAGTCTGCCAGCTTTCTTGTAATATCTCATTAATCTATTAATCTTACTTTCAGTCAATATTAATCCACGCTTAGCAGTTTCATCTTTATGATTTTTATCAAGATGATCTAACAGAAATACTTGTTTTTTAATTAAAGAAGTAATATCTTCAGGAAGTTCAGGGGCAATTTTATTTTTCTCCAATAACTTACTTATGCTTTTACCAGTTACAACTTTAACATCAGCAATACCATAACTGTCCCTTAAAATCATTCCAATTTTACTAGGTTTATTTAGTTCTTTAGTTAATTTTAAAACTAGTGCCTCTACTTCTTTCGCATCATACTTAACCCAAGATTTCTTTTTTATATCACTCGGTTTAGTACTTCCGCTCTTTCCTTTTTTCCTAGAATACATTCTTGCCATTTTTTTAAATAAATCCTCAGAAACAGAAAAAAATATCTATTTCCGGTATAAGTAAGCTTTTAACCGCCTTACCCTTCAATCCAAGAACAATATCTCAGTTTATAAATCTTTTTATAATACTTTATAGACAAGATCTCCAGATTCTGCCTTACTAGTTATCTTAATACCTACAGATTTTCCAGCAACAACTTCTTGAACATCTTTCCCATCGATTTGCATAGACTCAACTTCTTGTTCAAAATCACTAGATTCTCCTTTAAAATGGAGTCTATCTCCAACAACTAAATTATCATTAGTAATCTCTACAGCAACAACCCCTATTTTGTCAAAAAAAGAAAAGACTTTCCCTATTAATTTTTCTTCTACCATATTACTAAAATACAAGAATTATAAATATTTAAAGTTTTTGATAGTCCCGCCAGGATTCGAACCTGGGTCTCGGCCTCCAAAGGGCCGAATCATTGACCGCTAGACTACGGGACTATAAATTTTTTATTATACTTCTCTTTTTAAAGATTATTATTTTTTCTTTTTATACCTTCCCCTCTTCTCCACTTGATCTAACCTATTTAAAACTAATTTAAAATCCTTAAAATTTTTATAACCTTTCAAAAAATAAGAATAAAATTTTTCATAATTTTTATAATGTTTACTCTCAAATGCTTGTTTCAATAAATGAATATCTACTGCCATTGCTTCTATCTTATTAGATACTTTTCCAAGACCAAAATCTATGATGAAAACTTTATCTTTTTTCAATATCATATTGGAAGTTGTTAAATCTCCATGAATAATATCATTACTATGTAAAATTGCAACTTGTTCACCTATTTTTTTACAAATTTTTTCACAAAATTCGTGGGCACCCGGGGACATGTTTTTTGACATTTTTCTGGGCACACCCCCAAACAGGC
>CAZCDH010000016.1:0-10914 GCA_964497715.1 Candidatus Woesearchaeota archaeon
CGATGATGAATGTGGAGATGATGAAGTAAACCAAGATGATGAAGAGTGTGATGGTATTGATTTAGAAGATAAAACTTGTGCCATTGTTGGATTTGATAGTGGTGATTTGAGTTGTTATGATAATTGTACATTTGATAGTTCTGCTTGTGTTGGAACTGGTCCAGAGTGTGGTAATGGATTAAAAGAGTATGGAGAGGCATGTGATTCTGAGGATATAGCTCTTAATTCTTGTTCTGATCTTGGTTTTGATTATGGTGTTTTAAGTTGTTCTGATTGTAGTTATGATATTTCTGAGTGTTTTTATGAAATTGAAAATAATGAGACTGGTGTAGAGGGAGATCCAACTGAACTTGCATTAGATTATAGTGTTTGGTTGATAATAGGATTTGCGGTAATAATTTTGATTTTTATTACATTATCAATTTACAAGAAGTATGGTTATAAGGGGATCTATCGAGATAAGTATGATTAATTATGGATAGTAAAGTATTTTAAGCATTTGTTCTAGTATTGTATTATGGATTTATCGAGGCAAGAATTAGTTATCGGAAAAGAAGCTCAAAAAAAGTTAGAGCAATCTAAAGTTGCAATAGTTGGGCTTGGGGCAACTGGAAGTCTTACTTCTGAGTTGTTAGTTAGGTCAGGTGTAAAAAAACTGATTCTTATAGATAGAGATTATATCGAGAGTTCAAATTTACAAAGGCAGCATATGTTCGTTGTTTCTGATGTTGGCGAACCTAAAGTTAAAGTTTCTGAAAAATATTTAAAAAAAATAAATTCTAAAATTAAAGTAAAATCTTATTTTGATAATTTGGATCATTCTAATATTGATTTGATAGGTGCAGATTTAGTTCTGGATTGTACAGATAATCTCCAAACAAGATTCTTGATAAATGATTATTGCAAAAAGAATAAAATAGATTGGATTTTTTCTTCGGCAATAAAAGGTCATGGGTATGTGTTTAATGTTTTATCTAACGGTCCCTGTTTTAATTGTGTTTTTGGAAATTTGAGTAGTTCCGATACTTGTGAAACTGTTGGTGTAATGAATACAATAACTTCTTTAATTTCTTCTTTACAAGTTAACGAGGCTATTAAATTATTGATTGATAGAGAACCAGAAAATGATTTGATTTATGTGAATATTGATAAGAATAATATTCTCAAGATTAAAGTAAATAAGAAAAAAAGTTGTGAAGTTTGTAATGGAAGATATGATTACCTGTCTGGAGAGAAAAAACAAAAGTCGGTAAAACTCTGTGGGCACGGAAATTATTTATTTGAAAAGAAAAAAAAGATAGATAAGAAAAAGTTCAAAAAAATAAAGGATTGGGGAGAGGTTTTTAGATACAAAGAAATGACAGTTTTCCCAGATAAAATATTGATTAGAACTAAAACTAAAAAAGAGGCAGAGATTCTTTATTCTAAGTATATTGGTAATTGAACAACTATGTCATCTAAGAAGGAGTTCATTTCTCGTTTATTTTGTATTCTAATAATTTTATTATCATATTCTTCAACTACTTGTTCATACTCTTTATAGCCATCTTGTTTTTTATATTTTCTAACTGCTTTTACTAGATTCATTGTATCGATAAATTTTTCATCTGCCCCTTCTTTTCTTCTTTTGTGAAATCTTTTCATTAGTCTGTATGTTAGTACTGGCAATGGCGCATCAACCCAGATTAATAATTCGCTTTCTTTTATTGCATCGCTTACCCAGTTTGTGTACACTCCTTCCATGATCCAACTGTCTTCTTGGCAGATGTTTTCTAGAATTCTTTTTCTTTCAAGTTCATCACGCTTGATGTCATATTTTCTTTCCCAGAATATGTCATCGAGATCATAATGGAATATGTGTAATTTAGAAGATAGATTTTTTGCTAAGTGGGTTTTCCCACTTCCTGATGGTCCGATTATGTGTATTTTATTTTTCATTCTTTTATCCGCCAGATACTACGGATAAGAATTTTAGTTCGTCCTGATCTTTTAGTGTTGTATTCTCGGTTACGAGCTCTCCATTCTTAACAATTATCACCTCTCCTAAACTAATATTTAGTTTTTTAGATATCTCTTTTATTGTGTTTGCTTCTATTTCAACATTTTGTTTTGATTTTTCGTCAAATACTTTGATTTTCATTTTTTTATTAGCTCCACATATTTACAGGTTTGACATTTTTCTTTTGAAGTAGGTTCTCCACAAACATTACAATATGTTATGTCTTGTTTTTTATAACTTTCTTTTAGTAAAGGTAGTGTTTCTAAGAATGAATGTATTATAGAACTCTTCGTACTAGGATATTCTGAGTTTAATTTATTTAGTGCATCTCTAACTTTACTTCTGAATGAATCTTCTGCGTAAGGGCACTCGTTAAATGGAGTTGCAAGCTCGTTTATGAATGCATAAGTCATAATCTCTTTTTCTGTTAGAAAATATAATGGTTTTATTCTTCTTACGAACTTTTTATCATCTTTTATTCCAGTTAGTGGGCCCAATCTTGAAGATGCAGCAACATTATTTCTGAACTGATTCATTAAGATAGTTTGTGTTTCATCGTCTAAGTTGTGTCCTGTTGCTAAAATATCTATTTTATTTCTCTGTGCCTCTTTGTTCAATAGATATCTTCTGAATACTCCGCATACACTACATGGTTTTATATCTATTTTTTTTAAAATTTGATCTAAAGTCATCCCAAACTCTTTCTTATAGCTTGTAATTTTCAGAGGGATGTCATTTTCTTTACAGAACTTCTTTGCGAATTTCAAAGTTTCATCTCTATATCCTTTAATTCCTTCATCTATTGCAATTGCTATTACTTTTGTTGTTCTTTGTTGTTCTGCTAATGATTTTAGAATTTTTAGAGTGACCATAGAGTCCTTTCCTCCAGATAGTGCGACTCCAACTGTATCTCCTTTGTTGAATAATTTGTATATTCTGATTGTTTTTCTTACTTTTTTCTCAAAATATCTTATGAAACATTTTTTACAAAGAGAGATATTACAATTTGGAAGATGAATTACAGGTTTTTCTCTACATTTTCTACATGTCATGAGAATTCTGTTCAAAAAATAGATTTATAAGGTTTACTAGGTTCCATAATTTGCAGATATTTTGGAGTTTTTGTTTAAAGAAACACTTAAATATAGAAACTTATCACTAAATAGTAATAAATATCAAAATAATTTTATAATTTTGGAGGAAATACAATGGCAAGAAGAAAAAGAAAAGATGATTCGGAACAATCAGGCGTAGGTAATTTTACAAAAGGTGAGGTTAGAGATACTCAATATGAGCATGGAACTATGTGGAATAAAATGATTAACACACTATCTGGTAGATCTATAAAGAAAGGAGTATTAGGTCTAGCTGCTGCAGGTTTGATAGGTTATGGAGGTATGAAGGGTGTTGAACATTATGACTCTATGAATGCTGCTAGGGAGTTTGTTGAAGAACAAATAAGAACTGAACAACTTGAAATAAAAAATCATGAACTTTTACTTAAAAAAGAATCTGATCTAGTTGAAAAATCAAAACAATATCTTGCAGATGGTTCATTTGCACAAGCGGATTTTACTTTGAATATTGCCGAGTCCTTGAGAAAGGGAGAACAATATCCTGGATTAAGATCAGATATTGCTAATGCTGTTGTTGCCGATAATATCGAAACTGAAAGATTAGGGGAGATTTCAAGAGTTAGAAATGGTCTTGAAGAGCTTAGTGTTGAAGATAAAACTTCAGATTATGAAATAAAATACGGAGATAGTCTTTGGAATTTGGCTCCAAAAGTGTGGTCTGCTAGAAATGGAGATGCTGTTCCAAATATGGCTAAAGGCTCTAGTGATTTTATAGAAGTTTATTCCATCTGGGAAGGATTAGTTGATAATGTATCTCAAAATGGTAGTTCTGCAAATGATTTAGAAGTTGGACAAATAATTAAGATTCCATCAAGTTATAGTGAAGTTGCTTCAGTAAATGAAAGAAATGTTATTGGTTTATCTGAGGAATTACTTAGTGTGGCTGAGTTGGAGAATAGTTTGTTAACTAATGATTATGATTCTGCTTTGAATATTGTTCAAGGTTTGGATGGAGATTATTCTGAACTGGAAAATAGAATTAATGCTCAGAAATCTGATTATAATAAAAAACAATCCGAATTAGAATTAACTACTAAAATTTCAAATTGTTTAGAAGATTGTAATAGTTTCTTATCTGGTGGAGAATTTGGATCTGCTTTAGAGAGTGTTAAGGAAGCTGAAGAACTTTCTGGTTATACCTTTGAGTTCTTTAGAGAAAAAATTAGCAAGGCTAGAGATAGCGAATTATTATTTGAAGATAGGGCTGCTAAAGTTGATAGTCTTAGAAGAAGTGTTGAGGATTTTGGAGATTTAGAAGGTTCAGCTGGTGCACTTTCGGAATTGAGAAAAGATTATGATAGTCTTGGTGAAAAAGCTAGAACTCTTGATAAAGTTGATAGCGAAGTTAGTGAATTTGGAGAGTATGAAACTGCTAAACTTTCATTTGATGCTGGAGATTATCTCACAGCTTTAGATAGCATTAGATCTGCAAAAGTTATGAATGCTGATAATTATTCAAGAACTGAAGATAGTGCTCAGAGTTTAGAATATTCTGAACTTGAAGCTAAAATCAATGCGGCAATCTTTGGAGAGTATAAAACTGAAGTTGAGGATTTAATTGAAGGTGGAGAGTATTTGGCTGCTTTAGATAAATTAGGAGAAGCTAGCGAATATGGGGATATAGAAGCTGGTGAAGATGCTTTATTATTACAAAAAGCAAAATTCAAATTAGCTATAAGGTATAAAAATGAAGCTGAAGAGTTATTTAGTGCTGGAAAAGAGAGAGCGGCACTAGATAAACTTGAAGAGAGCTTGGGTTATGCTAAGTTTTATGGACAATTCGCTTTAATGGAAACAATGGTTGAAGATGTTGCTTCTAACTATGAACTTGAAATTGAATCATATAAAGGATCTGGAGATTTTGTCGAAGCTATAGAACAATTAGATTCTTATGAGAAAAAATTAAGTATAACTAGAGATGACTTAAGGGCACCTTTGGTTGAAGGTAGAAATGCTGAGTTTGTTGAAGAAGCGAGCGAATTATTTGCTAGTGGGGATTTTGAAGGAAGTTTGGATTCTATACTTAATGGAGAAGAAGTTGCTGGAAGCATTTATGGAGATCTCAGAACCTCTGTAGTCGATAGTCTTTTGAATATTTATAAAAAAGATGCTAATGAATTTATATCTGAAGGAAATCTTAGTGGTGCAACTGATATAGCAAACTTTGCTAAAAAAAGAACTGGAACTGAACTTCAAGATGTTAGAAATCTTATAGATTCAGAATATATGAGTATTGAAGAGAACAATTTTAATCGTGCAGAGTTTATGTTTGGAATTGGAGATTATAGTGGGGCTATCTCATCCCTTAATGCTGCAGAAGATATAAGTTTTGAAGGAAAGTATTCCGACTTAAGAAGTTCAATTAATGATAAACTTGAAATCTTAGGTAGATATGAATCTATTGATAGCGATAATTTAAGTGTTGTATCAAGAAAAGGAGAGAGTGTATGGAATTTGGCTGAAACTTATCTTGAAACAAAAGAGAACAGAGAGTTTGATCTAGATTATGGGGGTGGAGATTATAAAAATAAACCTAAAGATTTAGTTAGTTTGGCAAATTATGTTATGGAAATAACTAAATTGAATGATGTAGAAAATCCTTATGAGGATTTGAAAGAAGGTAGTGTTATAACATTACCAAAAAATTATTTACGGGAGGAAAAATAAAATGTCATATCAAAGAGCAATAATAAATTGTCAAAGATGTTACGATAGTGTAGATTATGGAGTTAAATTCGGAAGATCTCAACCTAGTGATAAGGTTCATGAACTAAGAAATGATGCAATGGAATCCTTGGAAAGTGTGCTTTCTAGAATTTCTGAGAATGATCCTGTAGAGGTTGTTGAGTCTTGTACAACTGCTTTAACTGAGTGTCTTAATTGTAAATATGTTGGTCCAAGAATTGTTGAAGTTCTAGAAGAGTATATCAGTACATTTAGTGAGGAAAAATAAAATGTCAATTTGTAACAAAATAAACGAAATTAATGATTCAATTGAACAGTTTAAATTTGATGAAGCTGTAAGATACGTGGATTGGAAGATAGAACAAGGAGATGTTCATGCTGCACGCAGAGAGGCCTTAAATTATGGGAGTGAGTTAATGGATCATTTCGAAGATAAAATAATAAATTATGACTATTTCAAATTATTATCTCTGTGATGTGTTGGATGTAATCAAGAATTAAGTGTATAACAGTACCTATCATCAACCAGAATAGGAATTTTAATTTATTATTTTTATTTTTTAAAAAATAAAGTATTAATGAACTAATAAGAAATATATTGAATGATAGTATGTTGTGCAGAGGATAGTTATTTATTGATGTGCAAGTTCCTATGCCTCCTGGACAAATGCTTCCAAACCAATCAACTTTTCCGATTATTCTATAATAAATTTTATCTAAGTCTATTAAGTTACCTGCCAGTAATCCATAAAGAATTGTTTTATCTTTTTTTATGAAAAAGTATATTGCTATTGGTAAAATGTAGTGTAAAAACCACATATTAGTTACCTAGTTCCCCATTTATTATCTCTCTGATAGTATTTAGGTCTGTGATTCCTTCTATCCTTCTTTTGTTAATAAAAATTGTGGGGAGTGTTTTGATGTTTAATCTATCTCCTAATTCGGAGTTCTTCTCTATCATCTCTTTGTAAATTTCTTCTTCAATACAGTTTTGCATTCTTGTAACTTTTATTTCTAATTCTCTTGTGTATTGGTATAATTCAAGATTGGTTATTGTGTTTAGTTTTGCATTGAGTAGTGTGTTATGCATTCTCCAAAGTTTATCACTATCTCTAGAGCATTTCACACCTTGTGCAGCCAGTATTGAATCGTTTTTTGTTAGGTATGATTTGAATACAAATTTTATATCTTCTGGGAACTCGTGAATTATTGTGTCCATTATTAGATTCATATTTGAAGTGTTTGAATCTAAATAATCTCCAAACTCTATGATTGTTACTTCCGCGTTTTTTGATCCTAGAAAATCTCTATCTTTTGATGCTATTCTTAAAGGGTCCTTAACATAGGTTACTACAACTATAGAGAACAGGATTATGCAGAGTACTAGAATTATTGATATGCTAAATTCCCCCTTTTTCATTTTATTGTTAGTTCTTCTCCTAGTTCTGGGGTGTAAGTTTCAAATCCTTTTTTATCTAATTTTGATTTTATTGCTATTGTTGATTTTTCTTCACCGTGAACTATGAATATCTTTTTTGGTTTTTCTTTAAATCCTTCAATCCATTTTATTAGTTCGTCTGCATCTGCATGGGCTGAGAAACTATTAATTTTTTTTATATCTGCTTTCACAGCAACTTCTATTCCCATCATCCTTATTTTCTTTTCTCCTTCTATGATGTGTCTACCTAGAGTTCCCTCTGCCTGGTATCCGACAAATAATACTGTATTCTTTGGGTCCCAGATTCCGTGTTTGAAATGGTGTCTTATTCTTCCTCCAGTACACATTCCACTACCTGCTATTATTATGTGTGGGCCTTTGAGTTTGTTTAATCTCATTGATTCTTCTGTTTCTAGTGTGTATTTTAGGTTTTTAAAATTAAAAGGATTTTTGTAGTTTCTTAGAGTTTCTGCATCATACATTTCTTTATGTTTTTTGAATATTTCTGTTGCTTTTATTGCCAGTGGGCTGTCTAAGAATATTTTTTCGTTTGGAAGTTTTCCACTCTTTATTAATTTATTAAATGCGTATAGTAATTCTTGAGTTCTTTCAATAGCAAATGAAGGGATTAGTAGTTTTCCACCTTTTTTGTAAGTCTCTTTTACATATTTTAGAAGTAAATCATCTCTGATTCCTATGTTTTCATGCAGTCTATCCCCATATGTTGATTCTATTAATACATAATCTGCTGTTTCTATTATTGTTGGGTCTCTGATTATTGGCGCATTCCATTGGCCAAGATCTCCTGAAAAAACTATTTTCTTTTCTTTATCTTTTTCTGTTATGTATAGTTCTATGATTGCTGAACCTATTATGTGTCCTGCATCTCTATATCTGACTTTTATTCCTTCTGTTATCTTATATGTTTTATTGTATAAAATTTTTCTAAAAGAAGACATTATTGATTTTGCATCCTTAACTTGATATAGTGGTTCTCTTTCTGGGAGTCCTTGTCTTCTCCTTCTTCTATTTTCATAGCTAACTTCTCTTACTTGTAAATTTGCACTATCTTCAAGCATAATTTTACAAAGGTCTTTTGTTGCTGTTGTAGCAAGTACTTTTCCTTTAAATCCTTCTTTTTTTAATTTTGGTAATAATCCTGAGTGATCTATGTGTGCATGAGTCAGAAATACATAGTCTATTTTTTTTGGATCAAATTTAAATGGTTCGTAGTTTAGTTTTGTGATATCTTTTCTTCCTTGAAACATTCCACAATCTACTAGAATTTGTTTGTTATTTGTTGTTATATGGTAGCAAGATCCTGTAACAATCTTTGCAGCTCCACAAAATTTTATTTTCATAGTTACCTCTTTTAGTAGAACTTAGAATTTGTAATATTTAAAGTTAACTAAAAAAAAGAAAAAAAAGAATCTAAATAGATTCTAGTTCTGGTGCTGGACATCCTGTTGCTTCAGCAAATTCTTCTAAAGAACTTAAAGCACTTAATCCAGAAGCCTCTCCATTAAGCTTTATGGTAGGAAATCCTGTAATTTCTTCTTCATTACATAATTCGGTATATTCTGTAGGATTGCTTTGTTCATCTTGACATTCAACATAAAAAGATTCTATTTGAGATGCTCCTCCAAATGTGTCTTTTAATTTCTTACAATACCCGCACCATCCTGCACCATAAGCTTTAACACCCTTATCTGCTAAACAACTTGAAAATTCTGCAATTTTGATCAAATCTTCCTCAGAATATTCTGATACTGGTTCAGGTTGTGTTTGTTGTTCTGGAGCTTCTATTGTTTCTGTTAAGTCAATTGCTTGTAAGAATAAATATTTTCCATTTTTTGTCATGAATATATCCATCTCTTGTCCCATAACTGAAACTGCTGCCTTAACTATTCCTTCCTCTTCGGTTACGTCTCCTAATTCTGCTTCTGCTTGTCCTTGTAGTAGATTTGTATTTATGAATTCTAATGCATTGTTTGCTACTGCTGCTCCTGATGGTCCTGAAAGGTTAAATCCTGTTCCACTAAATGCAATAGAAGCTACTAATAGTATTCCTAGTACTACACTACTAATTTTCCATTTGTTTATTTTCTTTTTTCTTGTAATATGTTTTTCTTCTGTTGTATGTTCTTCCATTTTTCCTCCAAAATTTGTTTAAATACATTCTATTGTTTTTCTTAGTTCTTCTGGGGAATGTATACCAACGAATTGTTGATTGTAAATTATCCATGTAGGATATGAAGTGATTCCTGTTTCTTTGCAGTTTTCTTCGTTCTTTGAACAGTCTACATAATTTATGTATCTAAAACTTGATCCAAATATTCTTTTTTGTTCTTCACACTGTGGACAGTTTTTTGTGCCGTATAGTGTTGCTCCTTCTTCTGCAAGGCATTTTGCAGTATTTGTTTTTTCTTTGATTATTGTTGCACCTGTTATATTATTTACTTGAGTTAGTGTAAGTGCTGCAATTATAACTGCAATAAATAGGACTAATGCTATATTTATTCCTCTTTTCAAAATATAATCATCTCTCATTAGTGTTGAAACTGTTAAATAATATATAAATCTTTCTTATTTATTTTATTTTTTGTTCGATGATAAACTTCTATTAATAAGACTCCCATAGGGTTTCCAGTTATATTTGCGTATCCCAGTCTTATCATACTATCTGTTAGTGTATATATTGCCAGTGATTTTGCAGGCATACCTAAAAATTCTGTTAGGGAGTAGTCGTCAACTTTGTCTGCTAGTGCTAATTTCATTAGTCCTGTTGCTACTCCCAAACCTGCTGAATAATTTGTTATTTTTGTTTTTGGTAGATTTGCTTTTTCTGCATATCTTTCTTGTGATTCTCCAGGTAGTATTCCTAATGGGGAGTATAGTGCAAGGTTTACTAAGAATTGATCTACTCTTTTGTTGTTTGTGTAGTTCGCTTTTCTTAATGTATTAATTATTGTTTTTTCTAGGTTTTGCATTTTGTTATTTTGTTTAACATTATTATTGCTAGTATTGCCATTGGTATGGATATTAATTGTGAGAGAGTTAGATTAAGATATATCGTGTCCCACTCTCTGAAAAACTCTACAAAGAATCTTAGAACCGAGTATATTGCTACAAATGACCAAAATACTACTCCTTTTTTTAAATGCTTTATTTTTATCATGTTATACAATATTATGAAAATTATTAAATTTTTTAGTGATTCATAGATCTGAGATGGGTGCCTTTTTCCTTCAACACCGTCTATTGATATCCCCCAAGGTAAGTTTGTTAGTCTACCATACAATTCTTGATTTATTAGGTTTGCAATTCTCCCGAATATTAGTGCGAATGCTAAAGGTACTACAAGTATGTCTGCTAGATCGTAGAACTCTATCTTCTTTTTTTTACAAAAAATTAGTGCTGCTATTACTGCTCCTAATAATCCTCCTTGAAATGCCATTCCTCCATGCCACACTGCAATCATTTCAATTGGATTTTGTAAATAGTAATTTGGTATAGAAATTATGTGTCCGAATCTTGCACCAACTATTGCTGAAGGTATCAGATAGATGAAGAAATCTTGGATGTCTGTTTTTTTCACATTTCTATATTTTGCTAATTTTGTTGCTATATGAATCCCTGCCAAAAATCCTAGTGCC
>CAZCDH010000017.1:0-10642 GCA_964497715.1 Candidatus Woesearchaeota archaeon
TATTATCTCCATTACTTGAAAAATATAAATGTGTTCCATCACCAGTAAAAGTAGAGTCTATAAAGTCATTATTATTTGCGTAAGAAATTGATGCTAAAAAATTAAAAGAACCATTACTTTCAAAAATATTATTAATAAAACTATTATTGTCACAATCTCCTCCTGAACCATCTCCAAATTTAAGAAGATCATCACTCATATTTGCAATTACGTTATTCCTAAAAATATTATTACTGACTCGAGTATATGTCCTTAATCCAAAATTTGGCCCACCAATTATTCTGTTGTCTTCAAAAACATTGCCAGTAATATCTGTTGCCAGTAAAACATTGGTAGAATATCCTCCTGCAAGACCATTATTAGTCATATTATTATCAGAGATAGAAGAGTTTGTTGTAGACAGCATAGTTAATCCTTCTCCTTGACAGTCATACATAAAATTATTTCTTATTGTAAGGTTTGAAGATGATTGAGTATAAATCCCATCATCTCCAGAATTATGAACTATATTATTTTCGATAGTTGTATCTGAACCCCTAAAATATATTCCATCTGCAGTACTAGTATCATAAATAGTATTTCCACTGATATTATTTCCTGTGTTAGAGGTTGCACCCAACAATATCCCATAATCATTGAAATCATGAAAGGTATTATTAAAAATTAAATTACCTATATTTTGATTCCAATCATTTATACCCCTATCAAATTGAGTAATTATGCAGTTTTTTATAACTATATTATCTTTTCCAGATACAACAATACCATATCTTGAGTCTGTTTTGTCCCCATCAATAGTATTACCTTGGCAATCTAAAACAATATTATTTGCACCCATTGTTAACCCATGTCCGGTACAATTGGTTAATCCTGCTGCCAAAGTAGTATTTACTGTGATTGAATCTCCGCAAGAAGGGGTATATTCTGATCCTCCGCTTCCAGTCAAATTGGAAATCTTGTACATGGATCCGTCTATCTCTGCGAATATTCCTGATTTCCATGTCCCTGAATTGGCTTCGTCATAACTAAATGTTATTTTTCCTGCGCAAGAAGTATTTATCTCCTCTAAGGTATACGCACTTGGACAAATATATACTCCCGAATTAATTGAGTTTGGGATATAAATTGTGTGTGTTGGATCCACTCCAGAAATAAATCTAGCATCAATTACTGTTTGATAATTATTTGAGCGTATGGTTAAATTTCTTAAATCTACAGTATTTCCGACGAATAATCCTTTTAATTTGAATCGTTTTCCCCTAGTGCTATGTCTAAATTCTATGAACTCATCTGAATCATATGTTGAACCATTTGTCATTTCCCCATTTGTAGATCCATTTGCAATATATGTGGCAGTCAATTCATCAGTTGGAAGGTATAATAGTGACTGTGTTGCACCTATGTCTAATTCAATATAATCAGTATATAATGATTTTTTGTTATGTGTTAAAATACTATTTGCAAAGAAAGTATGTGCATTATCTAATTCAAAAATATATGTTTGAACTTCTCCGTGTAATTCTGAGATATCTAATACTTTTGATTCTTTTAATACATTTCCCTCTTTCCATAAACAAATATCTCCAATTTCTAATTGTTTAATTTCCCCAATATCATATTTTTCATTAGTTAAGTCTGGACGATAGGATGCCCATCCTTTTCCTACAACCCAATAAGGGTGATCAAAGGTATTTGTATTTCGAGTGTGATCAAATATGATAGTAACCATATCATCATGAATTGGTTGAGAAAGATGGGTAACTGTTGAACTAACTATTTCACTAGTTTGTTGATCCCATGATTTTACCATATCTCCAATTTGAACATCCTCTATATTTTTTTTCGATTCATCAGACATAGTGATTTTTGTGCCTGCAACAAAACATCTTGGAGCCGAATAATGATGTTTACTCGACATCAATACTGCAACTTCATTTGTGGATGAATTAATGAAATCTGCTGCACCAGAAATAATTGATTCTGTTAATGTAGCATCTTGCCCTAAACCTGTAAAATCATTATCGTCTAATTGATACCATGAGCCCCCTGACCAATTCCATATTTTCATGTAAGTAGAATATCCAAATGTTAAATCCCCATAACCTTCCCAAGAAATAGTTAAATTATCTACTGTTGATCGAGGTTCACTAATATTAAATAAAAATATTTGACTGTTATAATAATTATTATTGGAGGATACTAATTGTGTTGTCCACCTTACATTATTACTTGATGTTATTGCAGCATAATCTGAACTTGTTGCTTCTGAATCATAATCGAATGGATTACTCGGCATAGAACTTGCACCTTTTTCATATGCTATTAATGAATTACTCGAATAATTGTAAGTTGGGTCCACCACATAATCAAATTCTATATTGGAATCGAAAATTCTTAAATCAAAAGTATCATAACTTTCATTTAAATTTGTTAAATATATCTTATATTCTTTTTCTGAAGAAATATTTGAAAAAACTGCTAAACTTTCATTATCATTTTGTCTGTAAACTTCGATCCTCCCAATTCCATTACTTTTCGCATAAATAGTGATGTCTTTGGAACTATCCAATTCTTGTTCAAATGTTACTCTTAAATAATCTCCCCCTGGAATTAAAGTATAATTATTGTCTTTTGTCTTAACAAAATCATATACGTCCGAAATAATCCCTTTATTATTATCTAAATGTACTGCTTTGGTAATGATGATTATTTCATATGTTTGGTTAGATAAATGGGGAACTATCCATTCAATATAATCTATTAATTTGTCATCATCTGAATCGTACCCAGTAAAGTTTGCTTTTTCCTTAGTTCCATTTACAATCCAATATAAATTTATTGAATCCAATTTGGAGTTTGTTATTTCAGTATAAGCTAAAATATTTTTGTAATGTATGTCGGAGGAGATTATTACTTGTTTTTTATAATCATTAATCATCGTCTCCTCTGCGCTTGGACCAGGAGTTTCATATTCAATTTCTACTTCTTCTACTTCTTCAGTAATTATTATTTCTTGTTCTAAATCTTCTGACTCTTCTTCTTGTTCTTCTGTCTCATTTAAAGTTGCAAAACCAGTTACTTTGAATATATTAGAAAAGAAATTCGTAAAAATGTTGAACATATTTGAGAATAAATTTAAGTTCACTATTGATCCTCCAGTTATTGCCGCCATTCCAGATTCTTGAGATTCTAAATTTATTTTGTTCGGATCAATCTCTAGTTCTTCATTATTTGATATTTTCACTACCGAGATATTTGTTGCTTCTTTTGGGATTGTGATTGTTACATTGTCTGAAGGTGAACTTAATAGAACTCTTTTCTTCCATTTTACTGGTTGATTTATTACTACATCATATTGAGTAGTTTCTATCGTTTGATTTATCTCTGTTTCATTGATTGTAAGGGTTTCATTTGTTATATTTAATTCAGTTATTGAAATGTTAGTTTCATTTATTATCTCTTCTTCTGTTTCATTGATCGTAAGAGTTTTATTGAGAATTATGTTTGATTCAGTTATTGAAATGTTAGTTTCATTGATTGTAAGGGTTTCATTGAGAGTTATGTTTGATTCTTCTGTTAGGGTTTCCTGAAGTTCTGATTCTTCTGTAATATTCTCTTTGTCTGTTTGATTAGATCCTATAATCATCTCTTCTTCTGAAGTTTGATTTGTTACTTCTTCTGTTTCATTAGATACCTCTTGAGAGGTTGTAACCTCATCTATCTCAGGTGTAGATTCCTGTGTTTCTATAGAATCTTCTGAGACAACAACAACTTCTGATGAATCTGATTCTTCAACTACTTCTTCAGTTTGAACTTCTTCTGGTATTGTTAAGACATCGAATCCTGTAAATGCAAAAAATCCTGTTAAAGAGATTGCCAGAACTACTATTAGAGTTATTATAGTATGTAGGTTAAAATTTTTTGAAGGGTTTGATAGGCCTAGTTCTCTTTCTTTTTGTTTTGCAACCTTTCTATTTGAACCTAGGTAAATGGTCTTTACTTTACCATTCTCGTCCCTTACACTAGTATAGAAGTAATTTTTATCTTTAATCCTCTTTTTATGCAATTAACCTACACCTCTTTATAGGAAAAATATATTTTTAGGATTATATAAAGATTATGGTTAGAAATAAAAAAATAAGAAGAAAGGAGTTATTTCCTTTTCTTTCTTTTTGGTTTTTGTCGTGTTAAAAATAGTGATCTTATTGAAATGAAAGATAATGCAACTATCATTGTCCCCATCACAGATAAGATTGGCACATATTTTTGAGTTATCTTTGAGATGATTGTATTTTCATCAAAAGGCAACTCATATTTTTTTGTAGTTGTTATTGAATATGGAAATAATACTGTTGTTTCTTCATTGTATGCAGAATCTATAGTCGAATCTACAAATACAATATTATCTACAGTTACTGAACCTTCTTCATAACAGACTATTACATCTTGTAACTCATCTGCATTAACATCTACTTCATTACACTCTCCTTCTGCCAAATCAAACTCTATAGGATCACTTTCAATCTTTATATGTACTATCCCTCCACCTGAAGTTGTTGCAGTAATCTTGTGTTCGTGGCTATTTGAACTAGCACCGTATGTTTCTGCAGCCTTATTTGATTCGATTAAATTTACAATTTGAGTGTGCACATCTCCTGCAGTTAATTCAGTTATTTCTGTAGCCCTATATGCTCCAATTTTTAATTGATCGATTCCTTTTTCGCTAGCAATTGTTGCTATTGCATTTTTTGTTTGAAGAGATAATGTATCCATTAATGTATTTCTTTCTGCTAAAGATGCTGCACCTTTATCCTTTATATTTTTCAACATTCCAACATAAGCTACTGCTGCCGCATCACTTTCTATTCCAGATATTAAAACACCCATACTTCCTCCTCCTGAGGAAACTCCGCTAGCTTTTGCAATTTCTTGTCCTACGAATGTTGCAGTTTTATAATACATATAATCTCTTTCTGCACTTTCGCCATCTACAGTTATTAATAATGTATTTATCCCATCATCTGAAGCTGCTGAAATATCAGTATTACTTAATCCGCTAGAACATCCGAAAGATGTTGCTGAACCTCCATTTACACTCCAGCTACAACTTGAAGGGTTTCCTGAAACAGATACTGTTGCCTTAGGTTTATCATCTGTTGTATATGTATAACTGATTTTTGGAGTGGTTATTGTTATGGATCCTCCAGTTACTGAGAAAGTATTAGATCCTGTTGTTGTCCCTTGATTATTCTTTGCTTCAACTTGAGTTTCATAATTTCCAGTTGGTAAAACATCTAATTTTGAGGATAACGTTGATTGAGCACCATCACAATCTATTGGCTCATTTATGAAAATTTCTAATTTTCTAGTTGATGCACCTCTTCTTGTGCTTGCTTCTGATACACTAAATTCAAATACAGAGTATGCACATTTTATTCCATTTGTTATTGTTAAACTTGGAATACTACTTCCTGCTGTAAAATCTGATACACTTAATGAAACTGTTGGTGCTGCATCGAAAGTTACACATGCTCCACAATCTGCTTCACAGGAGCTACAAGTTTCTGAACCTTCATCACAGTTACTATCTCCACAAGATGCACCAGTTATAGTGTGACTTACACAACTTGTATCACAGTATGTACAAGAAGAATCATAATTTGCTGAACAAGGTGTGTTTGTATTGTCTCTCCCATCATCGCATTGTTCCCCACTTTCAGTATTTCCGTTTCCACATACTGCAGGAGTTTGACAGGTTCCACTTACACAACTTAAACCACTACAACATGAGGGATTTTTCCCACCACATGAAGATCCACTAGAACTGCAACTTGGAGCCTTCCCCTTTCCAGCATAACCTGTTATTTCATTCTCTGATCCAAAGATATTTCCAATAAATTCGAAAACATCTGAGAAACTAAATGCATATGCTACAGGACTAACTAACAATAAAGATACTAATAGTAATACACCAACTTTTTTCATTTTAAATAATCACCTCGAGTTTAATAAATCTATATTGAAATTAATGATTTGAATATGTTTTGTTGGAGAATAGAAAATAAAAAATGGTCCCGATCGGATTTGAACCGACGACCTCTCGATCTCTGACTAAATCTAGTTATCAGTTTCACCCTCAAAGTTTTTATCTTTTGAGCCGAGTGCTATAGCCAGACTAAGCCACAGGACCATAGGCGAAAGTTATAATATATAATTTATAAAATTAACTGTTCTTGAAATAATTGTATTTATTCATAAATTTGGGATTTTTTGGAGATATTAGGTTAAACCATTTATCTACTTCTGTATTCCCTCTGACTTCAATAACTTGTAGATCTTTCCAATTTTTGTTTTTTCTTTTGTCAAGATATCTTGTTGCCCTTATGTTTAATTTATTTATTTCAAATTTTAATTGGTTTGCTAAACTTTGTGAAGTTGTAACAATCTTTATCCTAGGGTAATATCCTTTCTCAGTTTTCTGAAGATATAAACATCCATCTGTATCAAATATTCCTCTTATTACTGATTTTATTAAAGGTTTATCTTGTAAAAATAATCTGGGAATCATGATTTCTCCTTTTTTTCCTAATGGTAATCCTAATATTTTGTTTTTAAAGATTACTAGGTCATCTGACCAAATCTGGAAACCATATACTCCTGTTTTTTCCACATCCCTTAAGGAAACAGTTATCCCATAGACTTTCTTATATGTTTCTTTTATTCTTTTTTTATAATGATCTTTATCATCACGGAAATGGCCCCTTAATTGATATAATCCTTTTTTTATGCCCCTATTGTTATTATAAAAATTCATAGATCCATCTCCAATATGCCATCCTGTTTCTTCTGCCAGCAATGGATCTAATTTTTTAGAAATATCTATCTCAATCATTAGAAAAATAATAGAAATGTTGATTTAAATATTGACCTAGCGCCTTTGACAATATGACAATAACTATTAAGGCAAAAACTTATCTTTTTTTCTTAGCTTCTCAGGTAGATAGGTTTCAAGTACAAAATTTAAACCGTGTGCCGCCAATGCTTGCTGCTCTACCCTTTGACCTTTCTTCTGTAATAATTGTAGTGCTTTTTCCCAATCCTTATGTTGCTTAACAAATGGATCGTTCTTAATTACATCTTTGATCTTTTTCTTATCCACATCTTTTAGTGGATGAGTAGGTAATTTATATTCATCAATATCTTGTGGAGTTACTCCTAAAAACTTTGCCTGGGGTACACAAAAATACTTATTGATATGGGCTGCGTTTCCAGAACCTACTTTTAAAGTCCTATAAATACTCATGTATCCATAAGGGTCCCCGTCGGTGAATACATAAACTGGAAGGTTTTTATCATCTGCTAATCTTCTAATGAATCTCCTACAGGCTCTTGTTGGTACCCCTCCCATAGAAATCAAAATACAGTTTGCTGTTTTCCAATAATTGTGTTTTACTAGCCTTTGAAACATACCTGCAGTTTCTATTGCTAAAATAAATTTTGCATCTGTTTCAAATTTTAATTGTTCTACTAATGAAGGAATAGAGTACGCTCCAGAACCGAATTTTGTACAATCTATCTTTATTTCTTCTCTAGTTGTTGGATCTTTATCTATTACTACTAACTTTCCTGCTATATCTCCACCTTTTTCTTCAGGGATGAAACCTAATTGTTCCCTATTTACCATAAACATAGCTTCAATATCATCCATTGTGGAATCCGATTCATTTTGCTCTTTAAATCTAGCATCCCCCCAGTTTTTTGAAACATAATATGCCTCTCTTTTTGTAGCCATATCATTACTTTCGACTACCTGTTTTGATAACCCCATCATCTTTAGAGATTGGGCGAATGATTTGATAGTGTTTACTGTTAATTCTCTCTTCTTTTTTGCACCTTTTAATTCGAAAAAACCAACTTTTGGATCGTAGTTTACATTACTTAGCGCACGAATAGGTATTTTAATTTCTGGTTTAGTGTGTTTATTTATTTTCTCGTGAACTCTTGTAGCAGTCTCTGTTATTTTTTTTATAACTTCATTCATTTTCTTGAACGCTCCAAAACATCTTTCAAATTTTCAGTTACTTTCTTTTCATCAACATTTCCTAGGATCTCTTGTAGTGCTTCTCCAATTACAGAAACATATTTTTCTAAGTATGATAATTTCTTTGCAGCATCTTTTTCTTTTTTCTGCTTCCTTATGTGTTTCCCTAACTGTCTTCCACATTCTTGAACTGCTAATCTGATTTCTTTTATTATTTCTGAATAATGTGCAATAGATTCTTTTGATTCTGAAGTAAATGGTACCCACACAGAGGCCATATGAACAACTATAACTATTGGACCGACAGGTAAGTTTCCGTTTGATTGACTTAGACCGTATTGTTTCCAGTTTGTTTTTGTTACAGCTTTTGAAATTGCACAGGCAGATTGTTGATATTGTAATGGAACTTTATTTGCGAATCTTATTAATTCTGCGTTTGAATCTTTCTCTATTGTTCCGCCATAAGCCAATCCTGCTTCAATTTTGAAAGGATTCCCTCTATAAACTGATGCAGGCCTAGTTACTGTCACAAAATACTCTGCATCAAATTCTTTTTTCAATGATTTTTTTAGTAGCTCATCACTTATTGGAGATAGACAGTCAGTTTTTGGTGCAACAAATTTTGTTTCCCTCATAACTTGTAGTAAGTTGTCTGCTTCTTGTTTTGCAATCCTAGAAGGTCGAGATTTTGTATATAGATTTGCACTTTCACATATCTTCTTTGCTGTTCCTGCACCAATTCTTGAAAATTCTGTTGTTAAAAAAGATTGTAATGTTCTTGCCTCTGTTATCTTTAACATATTGATTAAAGTTCCCAATTCTATCCCATCAGGATGAGGTTTAATTTCTTCCGCCTTTACAGGCATCTCTTTTGTTGCTCTTGAATATTCTATAACTGTCCCATCAGGTTCTACTAAAGTTAAACTTGAGTGAGGATTTGCAACTGCAGTGTATTTCATATACTCAGAAACCGACCTCTTACCTCTCTGATATTTTCCTTCCATCTCCATTTCTATCTTAGTTCCATGGTCTGGAACCCATTCCACTATCTCTTCCCTTGTTATCTCTGGTTCATTTTTTTGGGTGTCTAAGTGTAATTCATAGTAATGGGCAGGTTTATTTTTTCCTATTTTAGAAATAATCTTAACAGGTTTCCCAGTAGTTAATTGAGAGTATAGTGCAGCCGCAGATATACCTATTCCTTGCTGACCCCTTGATTGTGAAAGTTTGTGAAACTTTGAACCATATAATAATTTACCAAAAATCTTTGGAATTTGTTCTTTTACGATCCCTGGACCGTTATCTTCTAATATTATCTTGAACCTTTCTGGAGTTGTTTGTTTTATTTCTACTTTTATTGTTGGAGGAATATCTGATTCCTCACAGGCATCTAATGCATTATCTACCCCTTCTTTGATTGTTGTTGAAAGAGATTTTAGAGGAGAATCGAATCCTAAAAGATGCCTATTCTTGGTAAAGAACTCTGAAATTGAGATCTCTCTCTGTTTTTTTGCCTGTTCAACAGCATGATTCATTTCTTTTTTATCAGAAGATAATTTTGTTTGCATGATAATAAGAATTTTTTGAGGAGTTTATAAAGTTTGTTGTGTTAAATATCATGATGCTCAGATTTAAGTTTTTCTAATTGATCTTCAATCCATCTGTAAGTGTGTCCGTGTTGAGCACCCTGTAAAAGTTTGTTTACAGCGAATCTTGCAATAACTATGTGCTCTGAATCTGCAATTATTGCTACAGTTTTTCCGTAAACAGAAATATATGAATTTGTTTTGTATTCTATAGTTTGTTTTGCTTTTCCTTCGGTACCTATCACTCTAGATCTTAACCTTTCTTCTTTATTTTTTGAATTCCCTGCATAATCTCTTATATTTAATATTTCTAGAACATAAGTTTCTTTTAATAATTTTAATGCTATGTCTGGATTGAATCCTCTAGCTATGGCTTTTATAACATGTTTTGTTGTGAAAACTGCTAGTGAGTCCCCTTCAATTAAAACATCTCCTTCTTTAGAATCAACTGTTAGTTTGCATTCTGATTTCTTTTCTATCATTCGTTTAGTTGAACCTTTAGTTCCAACTAATACTGCAATTCTATCGGTAGGTATTTTTATTGATTCTTGCATTTTTAGAATTCTTCAAACTCTGAAACTTCTTTGATATAGCCTTTTCTTTTTAACCATAATACTTGATTCTTGTGATATTTGTATATTACATCACCCTTTATATCTCCTTGAAATTCCCAAGGTTTTACAAGCACTGTATCTCCTTCTCTGATCCAAAGAAACTTTTTCAATTTACCAGGAATTCTGCAAATTCTTGATTTTCCATCAAAACTTGAAACTTCCATTCTTGATCCACCAAGCCTTCTAAGTACAACACCGATTGTTTCATTGTCTCTTGGAGTTTTCACTCTAATAGGCTGATCTGTTGTTGGACCGGTAGATTTCTTTTTAGTTTTCTTGAATGGTTTTTTCTTGAACGGCATATATTAAGTGTAGAAAGTTGTTTTATAAAGGTTTGGTTGAATAGGGCTTTGCACATTAAATAATTCAAAAATCAATCTGCACAATAAATAACTGTTCTG
>CAZCDH010000018.1:0-10226 GCA_964497715.1 Candidatus Woesearchaeota archaeon
TTTGAGAACTTCTTCTCTACTTCTAGATTTAATAACAACAATAATTCTAACATCTTCAGAAACTTCACTCCTTATTTCCTTATATTTACTGAGAATATTCATCATGAATAAAAACGGACAACTTTCCAGAGTTCCCGTAAAAGAATACAGTACAGTCTGGAACGTAAGCTTGCTTAACTTCCGAGTTCGAGATGAGATCGGGTGTATCCAAGCCACTATGATCGTCCTAAGAAAAAGGGTAAAATTCTAATTTATAAATCTTTCTAATTGCCCAAAGATCTAATTTCCAAACTACGAATACTATCCTCAAAAAGAATTTTAGATTCAATCATATAATCTCTATTCAATCTACTACTAAGATCCATAAATTTATTTATGAAAATCTTTTCAATTGAATCTCCAGAATTAATAAAAACGTGTTCATTAAAATCTACAATATCATCACTATGGTGATCAAATCTATAATTTATACAATAAAGGGAACCGCTATCTATTTCAGAAACTTTTGTATAATCTACATCAAGTTTGAAAGTCTTATCCTCAACCATACTCTTAGAATTCTCATAAATCGATTCTAAAAAATTATCAATAGTTATCATAATTTAAAGAAAAATAATGTACTTTTAAGCCTTTCTAATAATCTTTCTGAACAATATCATCAACACTTATATCATAACTATCAAGCATACCATAATACATCCCAAGTAATTGATTTTTATTCCTAGAATAAAACCCTGTAGGTAAATCCATATCATTCAGTTCATGAAATTCAATAATCCATCTCTTTGTCATGCCATAACTAACTGCAGGATCTTCAGTCATACCAGGTATAGAATAGTTTTTTTCAGAAAATAAACTAGGTTGAGAGTTATCACCATAATTAAAATCAAATTCCAACTGTTCCCCTATTTTCTTCTCAAGTCCCATATTTATGGTAAAAAATTCAGATATATAAAGATTTCCAATTACATCATTTTTAGTTCGCCACTAACACTATCTACTTTTTTAACCTCATCAGGCCCAATAGCCAGACAAGTAATAGTTCCAGGATCAAGTTGAGTCTTACCAGCATCTCTAATCAACGCACTAGTAACTCCGACATCCTTAGCAAATTCTTTAAATTTGAACAGTTCTGATTCTCCTTTGACTTTCAAAACAACTTTTTTCATACCTTTATTTCGCCACGCTTTAACTTTCTGATCATCACTCTTTAAAGTCGCCTCAGTAGAAGCATGTGCAACCTGTGCAGCCATTTTCCCCTTACTCATTACAATATCTGTCCTAACTAAAATTACTTGTTTGTATTCCATTGGTGCTTCCCAATTTTATGTTTTATATTACTCTCAACTTTTTTCAAAACTTTATGTAATGCAGTAGATAAAATCCAATCTCCATCTTCGACATTAACAAGATTATCTGGCAACTGAACTTTTGCATGAAAGGAATACATACATCTCCCTCCAACCTTACCATGTTTCTTAGCGTGAATAACTAATTTACCAGGAATATCTCTTTTGATTTTCCCATAATAATTCTCAGAATAACTTAATATCTTTTCTCTCTCTTTTTCATCAAACCCTTCCATACCTAAAATTTGTATATTGTCGGTTACCATAACTAATTATTTTAACTCAGAACTATTTAAAGTTTATCAATACCTATCAAATATATTTCTTTACTCTTTTTCCTGCTAGCTTCTGGCTTTACACTTCTAACCTTCCTAAAAGTTTTCTTAACTTCCTTATGAAATTCATCAAAATACTCTCCCTGAAAAATCTTACAAACATAATTCCCGTTTCTTTTCAAAACTTTTTTAGCTATCTCCAAAGATCTAGAACTTAAATTAAAAGAGTTATAATTATCATTATCTATTATCCCCGTAGTTTTTGGAGCAACATCACTCATAACAAGATCATAATCTATTCCAACCTTCTCAAACAAAACATCATCAAAAATATCTGCTTTAATATACTTGACCTTATGAGAATTTACACTCTCAATATCAACAGCAATAGCAATAGCTCCTTTCTCAACAGCATACTGACTCCAACTTCCAGGAGCAGCACCAATATCAAGAACTCTATCCCCTTTGTTAATCAAATGGAATTTTCTATCCATATCTCTAAGTTTGAACACACTTCTTGCCTTATATCCTTCGGCCAAGGCCTTTTTAGTAAATTTATCTTTCATTTTTATTTATAGATATTATCATGATGATCAAAATCATCAAAATAGATTACATCTCCTATTACTCTGAAAATAAGAACAAATGAGCCAATATGAACTCTTTTTGTATCCTTCAAATTATACCTAAGATTTTTATAATAACTTAAATCAGATGAATTCACAACTTCTTCTATTTTTTTAATAATTGATTCATATTTTGACCTGTCTTTTTTAAAAAGTTTTTTAAGAACCTTCACCAACTTGTCACTATATTCAAATTCTTTCATTCTTCAATTGATTTTCTTAATTTGGCAACACTATCAAACTTATGATATTTTCCTTTTTGTATCTTTTCAAGTTTTTCTGCATACTCGGGCCTTAATTCCACTTCTAAACATTCGTGTTCAAATTTATTAATTACCAAATTAACAGCGTCAGATTTATTATTCAAACCATATTTGCCTTTAACTATGGTTAAAATTCTGTCTTCATGATCTCCGAGATTTACTATTGCTTGTACCATTATAATTCATTATAAAATGTAATAAAATATTATATAAACCTTTCTATTTCAAATGCAACTCAATAATGTCTCCCTCTTTTAATATATGATTAAAACCAACAGTTTGTGCATCAAACTTTGCACTCTTTCCCCAAACCTTAGCAAAATCAAAATTCTCAACAAAGTCTTTATGAACAACTCTGGCAAGAGTTCTAACATTAGATCCTATATCTAAAGAAACTGGAGGATAATCCTTTCCCTTACCAATAGATTTAGTATAAACATAAATCAAACCTAATTTACTCCAAATTTTTTTCTTAATCCTCTCAGATTCAATACAAGATTTAATAAGAACTCCTTTAAATCTTATTCCTGCCTCTCTTAATTCTCTCTTAACAATCGCAACATCTTCCTTAGAACTATCTGCAATAACAATTAAATCTGCATGTCTAATTATCCCTAAAAACATCGGGCCTTTTTCTTTCTCTAAAAAATCCTCAATAATTGCAGGAATTTCAACAACCTGAACAACAACACCTTCATAATCCATACTACCCATCTCAGGAATCTTTGTTGTAAACTCATAATCTGCAATCAAAGGTTTAGCATTTGTTATTTTACTTAGAATTGTAGATTTTCCAGAATTTGTAACCCCTATAATCACAACCTGTGCCGCACCTTCTTTTTTGATAGAGATCCCTCTTCCACCACCTTTGGCAGCTTTTTTCTCTTTCTCTAATAATGTCTTATACTTAACAATACGCTTCTTAATCCCATTTCTCAACTTTTCAGCACCCTTATGTTTAGGACCTACTTGAAGCATCTTCTGTAAAATTCTAATTTTTTCCGAAACAGATTCAGCATGCGCTAAATCATCTTCTAATCTCTGAAATTCAAAACCTGCATTGATTGGCATATTCACAAAGAAGAATCAAAAGTTATAAAGCTTTCTTAACATAAAAATGTAGTAAACTATATAAACAATCTAAAGAATAAACAGCTTATGAAAACATACGTACTTGACACTTCTGTAGTAATAGAAAAAATAGCATCAAAACTAATCAAAGCTAAAGAGATTTCTGGAACAATAATAATTCCAAACGCAGTTATGGCAGAACTAGAAGCTCAAGCAAATAAAAGAAAAGAAGTAGGACTTCTAGGAATTGAAGAAGTACAAGAACTACAAGAACTAAAAAAAGGAAAAGGAATAGAGATAAGATTCGAAGGGTTAAGGCCAACTCCTGCTCAAATTAAATTCGCAAAAGCTGGCGAAATAGATGCAATGATTCGTCAGATAGCTTACGATGAATCTGCAACACTAATAACTGCAGATAGGGTGCAATCAGAATCAGCAAAAGCATTCGGGCTAAATGTCAGGTTCATAGAAACTCACACTCCAAGAGGAAAACTAAAGATAGAAAAATATTTCGATGACAAAACTATGTCTTTACATATAAAAGAAGACTGCATTCCTAAAGCAAAAAGAGGTGGACCAGGAAACTGGAAACTAGTCGATTTAGGAAAAAAGAAATTAAGATATAAAAAGATTGATGAACTAGCAAAAGAAATAGTTCAAAAAACCAAAGTAGATCCAAAATCATTTATAGAAATTAGCAATCCTGGCTCAACAATAATCCAATATAAAAAATACAGAATAGTTATTGTTAGAAAACCAATATCTGATGGAATAGAAATCACTGTGATAAAACCAATAAAAAAACTATCGCTAAAAGATTATAACCTTCCTGAAGAAATACTAGAAAGAATAAAAACAAAAGCTAGAGGAATGATCATAGCAGGAGAAACAGGTTCAGGAAAATCAACACTAGCACAGGCAATAGCAGAACAATATGTAAAAGAAGGAAAGATAACAAAGACTGTAGAATCTCCAAGAGATCTGCAACTAGATAAAAACATAACACAATACTCTAAATCATTTACAAGCTCTGAAGAAATTCATGACATACTTTTCTTATCAAGACCAGACAATATTATTTTCGATGAAATAAGAGACACTCCAGATTTCAGACTATTTACAGATTTAAGACTTGCAGGATCAAATTGTATAGGAGTATTGCACGCAGCTGCACCGATAGATACAGTTCAAAGATTTATTGGAAGACTAGATACTGGAACAATTCCATCAACAATAGATACCATACTATTTGTTGAAGCAGGAAAAGTAACAACAGTTTACACACTAAGGATGCTAGTAAAGGTTCCAACAGGAATGACAGAATCAGACCTAGCTAGACCAGTAGTAGAAATAACAGACTACATGACAAAAAAACTGATGTATGAATTATACAGTTACGGAGAAGAGACGGTGATCATACCGGTACAGCAAGAAAAAACTCCAGAACAAGGGCTAGCAGAAAAACAACTAGAAAGAGAACTGAAAAAATACTCCAATTCAATTAAAGTGGAATTAATTTCATCAAACCGTGCAATACTCTATGCACAAAAGAAAGACATTCCATCAATAATCGGAACAAAAGGTAAAAGAATAGAAAATATAGAAAAAAAAGTTGGAATAAAACTAACTGTTAAAGAGTATGAAGGAACAAAAGAAGAATTGAGTTACAAAATAATAGACACTAAAAAATTCATCGCACTTTCTGTTCCAAGAGATTATGCAAAACAAACAATAGAAATCAGTTTGGATAAACAATTCTTATTCTCCGGAGTAGCAGATGCAAAAGGAAGAATCAAAATACACAAAAAATCGCAACTAGGAAAAACTGTCTTAGATGCACTAAAACAAAACAAAAAAATTGAATTAGAACTCAATTAACACTATTACTATCAAGCGTTTCCCAATCAGCATAATTTTCTTCAGGCATATTATCTTCGACCCAACTAGGAAAATTAGTTGGCCATGTACGAGATTTGGGCATGAACAACCCTTTGAAAATACTAAATGATTTTTTCTCCACAGAAGAATCAAGTGGAGAGATAGCATTCACACCTAAATTCCAAAGAACACTATCAAAATCGAGATCATTGGCCGAAATAAAAAAAGATAAATAATTACTTCTCATATCTTCATTAGCATAAGAAGAATAACGATGTCCAGAGATAATTGAATGTTCTCCTTGAGCATCCTCAAAGCCATGAGACAAAGAAGTAAACATACCAAACGCAATACTCAGCAAATCATCTCTAGACGCACCTTTATCTAATAAAGAATCATCTAACTTAACCTGCATAGAATACCTAAGAGATTTAGGACTAGAACCTCCCATAGAAACCTCAAAACTCTCCATCTTTCCACTACTCTGCCCTTCTTTGTAAGCATTGAACACTGCATCAATCGTATTCCCTGCAAATTTCGCATCTACATGTCCACTTACATCTAACAAACCATAACGACTTGTAGCGTAACGAATTTCTTTAGGATAGATAAATCCATTTTTTTTAGCAGAATTCATAGCCTCAGACAAAGAATCATACTCATTAAGAGTAGGATGAGGAATCATCATCTCAGATAAAACACTAAATGGGAAATCACCATTAGGATCAATCAAGATTAGAGGACTATTTCTAACATATTGATACGCAGGTTCAGACTGAATCGGATCAACAGAAGTAAACCTTCCTACATTAGAATCATAATATCTTGCACCAAAATAATGCAACTCAGATTCATCCAATTCCTTTCCAGTTGCAAAAGCATATCTAATACCTTCATTTTTAACTTCCTGTCCAAAAGGTAACGATTTAAATTCATTCTCAACGTCTCCAGAAGAATCAGTCACTAACCTATTACTTTGAATCATATCAGAGTGATAGTATTTAATAGAAGAATCTTTAACACTAGCAACCAAACTAGAACCATAAATATAACGAGTAAGGCCTTCATCAAATCTCTCTCCAGAACTATCAACTTTAACATTTTCAACTTCTATAGATCTACCAGTAGGTACACTAATTATAAGCAACACTAACAACAATAACCAGAGTTTCATAATAATTTATTAAAACTCAAATATATAAAACCTACTTAAACCCATCCACGCATTTTTTTATATCTTTCAATGGTCTTATAGAACTTATCTTCTTTCTCACTGCCACGAATGTGATGATCAAGAATTCCACGTTTCCACCATCTGTGATGAAGCTCTTCATGAACAATTGTGTCTAACAAATCTTTACGAGAAGAAAATCTATTCTTACCTATCTGAGTTCCACTATTTCTTTGAGCAACTCCAGTTCGTATAAAAGGATTATATTCTGGTAAATAAGTTAGTTTCAAATGCGGCAGATTCTCTAATACAATATTAAAGAGTGTAGCATTTCTATTCCTAGCTGTCTTTCCACTAAACGGACTAAGATCAGCACAATAATGTTGTGGCTCTTTCATTTTTATATATAATTTCCGATAACATCTTCTATAGATCCAAGATGTTTAACTCTTGACTCTTCAATAGTATTAGGCATAAATGCATAGCCTGAAGCAGTCCAATCGTTAAATTCAGATTCACTCAATTTATAAGAAAAAAGATCACTCTTCTCGCCCAATAAATCTCCAAGAACTCCATCCAAATAAAGCCCGTAAGCCTCTAAGGGATCAGCAGTCCAAGCTCCGAAATAATCTGGAGAATCTTTTACATCTACTCTAAATAATGTTCTATTTTCATTTATAATTACCATTCTTTCACCACTAAACAATGACTAATACTTTAAAAGTCTTTCTATTCATATCTCAACGCATCAACAGGACGCATTTTGGCAGCCTGCCTAGCAGGAAATATCCCGGAGATAGAACCAACCACAAAAGAAAATAACAAAGCTCCACCAATTAACTCTGGACTAATAGAAACTTTCAACAGATCAATACCCAACTCTTTGTATGCAATAAATTCAACACCCTTACTTATTCCAACTCCGATTAAAGCACCTATTGTTCCACCAAATAATCCAAGTAAACCAGATTCAATCAAAAATATAGTTAAAATATCAGAATCCCTAGCACCAACAGCCTTCATTATTCCGATATCTTTAGTTCTCTCAACAACAGACGTGTACATAGTATTCATAATTCCAACACCTCCAACAAGCAAAGATATTCCTGCAATACCAACTAATATCCACTGAACAATTCCGAGTATATCTCCAATTGCATTCAATAAATCTCCAGAAGTAGATAAAGAAAAACTTGCAGATTCTTCATCCTCGTTTCTAAAACCATACAAGGCGTTTTCTATTTCTAAAGAAACTTCATCAGGATCAAAATCTCCCCTAACAACAATCGTAGCCATAGAAACTATCTCAGGCTCATCAAGTAATTCTCTCATAACATCCAAAGGCAAATAAATAGAATAATCGTCAGGACCACCAACTTTATTCAGAATACCAACAACTCTGAAATCTCTATCTCTGATCTCTACTCTATCTCTAACTTTTAAATCTCTCTCAAAACTATCATGAGCAATACCATCTCCAATGAAAATTTTATATCTATCTCCATCTTCAAGCATTCTACCTTGCTCTGCCCTCCATGAAGACATCCCACTATAGGCACGATTACTCTCTTCTGGAGGCAAACCATAAACAAGTAAATTCTTACTCTCTCCACGATATTTTATATCGCTAGAACTCATCAGCATAGGGACAATATAATCTACACCACCAACTCCTTCAATAATTCTAATATCCTCTACAGTTATAGGATTTCCAGATAGAGAAGAAGCAGCTGGAGAAATAATAGAACCAGCCTTGCCAAGCAATGTTAATTTATCAGAACCAAGCTCTTCGAACTGAGAGGTTATAGAATTTTCCAAACCCTGGCCCAAAGAAATCAAAGAAACCACAGCAGCTATTCCTATAAAAATTCCAATCATAGTCAACCACGATCTGGTTCCCCTCTGCCTAATTCCTTTTAAAGCAAAAACAAAATAATCAAAAATCATCTTTTTCTCTTTTTCACCTTACGAACTATCATTAATATCACAAATAAAAGTGCGAAAATCCACCACTTACTTCTTTGAACTTCTAATAATCCTAGAGCCTCTGCTTCTTTTTCAGAATAAACACTAATCCTTAAACTATCTCCATGACTATAGAACTTATTTGTTGAATCATAATACTCTAAAGTTATTGGAATACTGATACTAGCTAAAGGGTCATTCAATAATAATTTAAAATCAACTCTATCAAAATCATCAGAACTAAGTTCACCAACATAAACTTCTTGATTAGATAACACATCAAAGAAATCACTCTCTTCAATCTTAACTTTCAAAAATTTAACATCAGACAAACCTTCATTAACAATACCTATAGAAATATCTGCAAAATCTCCAATAATAAAATCAGGATCATCAATTCTTAAGGATAATTTAGGTTCACTAGCTACAATTAAACTAATCATCTCTTCAATCTCATATAAACTATCATTATAACCAGTATAAGTCACTAGAACAGGAATTTTGTACACTCCTAAAGCAGCTTCAGGCAATACAATGAGACTAAACTCTATTCTTTCATCATCACCAACATCAAGTTCATCAACAAAAACGCTTGCACTAGAATCTACCGGTGCAATAGGTAAATTATCATCAGACAGATCCAACACGATACTAACATCCCTCATATCATGATCTCTCTCATTCTCAATTTCCAAACTTATTATCCCTTGCTCCCCTGGTGCAAAACTGCCAGAGTTCACAGACACAATACTAAATGCACTTGTCAAATTAGCAAACAAAAACAGCATTAAAACCATTAAAATTATTTTTTTCATTTTATTATTCTCCCATCTTTAAGTTTTATCACTCTTTTTGCAAGCTTAGCAATACTATTATCATGTGTAATTACAATCAAAGTTTTCCCTTCTTTATTCAAATTAATTAAAAGTTGCATTATTTCTTTTCCAGTTTTAGAATCTAAATTTCCAGTAGGTTCATCAGCCAAAATTATTTCAGGATCATTTACCAAAGCTCTAGCAATTGCAACTCTCTGTCTCTCTCCTCCAGAAAGTTCAGAAGGTTTATGATTCATCCTATTTTTTAACCCTACTTTCTCTAAAATTTCTTTAGTTATGCTATCTCGTTTTTCTTTCTTTATACCTTGAAAAATTAGAGGCAAAGAAACGTTTTCAAAAGCACCTAAACTAGGGATTAAATTGAAATTTTGAAATACAAAACCTATTCTTTTCCCTCTTAAAATAGCTAACTCAGATTCTGAAAGATTTGATAAATTATCGCCATCTAAAAGGATATTTCCACTACTCGGAACATCTAAACTACCTATCAGATTCATCCAAGTACTTTTTCCAGATCCAGAAGGACCTTTTATAGCTATAAATTCTCCTTTTTTAATATCTAAAGAGATATCTTGTAAAACATGTAACTCATAATCTCCAATCTCATAACTTTTATTTACACTATCCAAAACTATTGAACTTTCCATAAGAAAAAGAAATATGGCAAAACTTAAAAAAGATTTGATTTGGCGGAAAACAAACATTTTTAAACTAAAATTAGACTAAGTTAGTCATATGCAGGTGTGCCGGAGTGGTCAAACGGGATGGACTCAAAATCCATTAGCTTAGTGC
>CAZCDH010000019.1:0-9491 GCA_964497715.1 Candidatus Woesearchaeota archaeon
GAAATTTCACCAGGATTAACTTCTGAAGAACATCTTCCACCAAGAGAACCACACTTAGAACTACTTACTACCTCCTCACATTCAGAATAATCAATGATTCCGCAATCTCCATAAGGCTCAGTAATTGAGCTAAATGCATTATCACTTCCAGAATTATTACTCGAATAAACCCCACATTCAACTCCAGCACCACTACCATCAAGATTACAAAAATTATTACTAACTAATTCATTATTACTTGATTCAACTATATGTAATCCAGTTGCAGAATCATGAATAGAGTTCTTATAAATAAAATTATTAGAACTACTACTAAGAACCATACCCGTTTCACATCCAGATATATCATTTTTTTGAATTAGACTGCCACTAAGACTATACCCTGCAATACCCGTACAATAAGTATCAGATTCACAACCAAGGATAACATTATTTTCAACAATAGCACCATTAGTAGTAATCATATTAAAATCTCTAAACCAAAAATCAATACCTATACTATACTCTTTAATAATGCAATTTTTTATAACAACATTAGAATATCCTAAGACCTCTATACCAATTCTAAAAATTCCATCAACAGCTTCGCCCCCATCAATCGTAGCACCATTGCAATCTAAAACAACATTATCATCACCAATAATAATTGCAGAATAATCAATATCATCAATTCCAGGCAAGAAATACTCTCCTTCACAGAAAGTTGTATCTTCTGTTATAACCATACCATTAGTAGGTACAACACAAGAAGCAGAAGCAGAATAAATACTAAAGATAAATACAAGGACCAACATCAAACTCTTTTTCATATTAATTATATATAAAATATATATATATAAGTCTTTCTAAAAAAAAGATAAAAAAAAGAAAAAAAATTAAAAAAATTAAAAAGGGCCAGTAGGTTCTGCCATAAATTCCACATCAATAGGTTTACTATATTCTCTAACACTAAAATCATCACACCACACAGTTCCAATAGCTCCAGTTCCCGGGGAATGATAACATAATACATCCAGATATTTTGTATCAGGATGAGTTATAATAACAGAGGTTTGAATATAAGTCCAATCTAAACTATTAATATTGTGCCACTCTCCATCCCCTGGGCAATCCCACATATCATCAGCAGTTAAATGTTCATCATTATGGCAATGAAATCCAATTGTTCCAAAACAATCTGGAGAATCTAAACACTCTTGATCAACCTTAATATACCCACTTATCTTGTATTTCTTACCTAGAATAACAGGAACATCATATCCTGCAAAAGCAGATCTAGACGCAGTTGTATCTAATTTTAATGAATTGCTTCCATCAAAAAATTCATTAGAATCCATACTTATATTTTGAGAACCTCCAATTGAAATCTTCCAACCATCTGGAACACTATTCCTAGCAACACTATCATCTCCGTCCCAAGAAGGATAATAATCTTTACCAAAATCTATCTCAAAAGAAGGATTTTTAATTAAATTACTATTCTCCTCAGATTCATAATCAACAATATCTATTAAAGGACTATTCCCAAGGCCATATAAATAAGTAGTCGTAACAGATTCATCAATACTCGTAACTTGTTTGTAAACTCTCCTTCCAAGTGCATCATATCTGAATGACAATACTGTAAAATCAGGCATAACTATCCTAGTTATCATATTGTTAGCATCATAAGTATAATTGCTAACCTCTCCCTCACAATCCTTTGAGATCATATTACCTTTCAGATCATAATCATAACTACAATCACCACTCTCAAGCAAACGGTTATTATTCAAATCAGGATCAGTTTCATAGTTATAAATATAATTGTCAACAGATCCCACAATATCTGTAGTACCACTAACAATCCTCCTCTGTCTATTTCCAACTAAATCATAGCTATAATTAATACTATTAAGTTGTCCAAGGTCTCCACCAGAATAATAATCTCCAGAATTCAAAATACCTGTTAATCTATACATACTATCATATTCAAACTCTGCACTATTGCCATGTATGTCACTCATATTTATCAATTTTTCAGCATTATTATATCCATAAGATTCATGAAATATCTGTGTACTATCCTCTTCAAGATCAATAGATCTTAATAGATTCAAATCATTATAATTATAATCAACAACCATACCATTTGGATAATCAACAAAATCTACAGATCCTGTAGGTGTATAATCAAACGAAACACTCTCACCATCTTCTTTTAACTCCACACTCTCAATATTACCAAGCTTGTTATAATAATAGCTCGTTTTTACATTATTAAACAATCTATCAACAGATTTTAAACTTCCATCCATATAATATGAATAATCTGTTAAATACTCTTCCCCCCCTACAGTCTCTTTAACCTCAACAGTCCTGCCATAAAAGTCATATTTATAGGAGATTTCATTATCATATAAATGATTTATCTCTTTGCACAATCTTCCCTTCCCATATCCACAGTCATCACTAGAATCTACATACTCAAAACACTCTCCACTAAAATCGCTACAAAATCCTTCTTCTGCTCCAAAATTACAACCACAACTATCACAATCATTTACTAATTCGCCATCTAAAGTACAGAATAATGGTTCAGTAGATGAGCAAGTATTTGGAGTAGTTCCATCTTCACAAGGTGTACCTTCTGTACAGAAACCAGTTGATTCATTACAACCCTGTCCTCCATCCGGACAACCGCACAAAGTACAGCCCCCTTCAAGACCACTCGAACCACAGAAAAGAGGTTTAGTATCTGAACAATTTAAAGCAAGGGTTCCATCTACACAAGGAGCAGGAACACATGAATGTAATAAACTAGAATCATACGCATAATGATCAAAGGTAAGATTAACACAAGTTTGTTGATCAGATAATGGACAAGGCATATTATAACCACCAAATATAGCACAACTACTGTCTCCCCCACAAGCACAAAAATCACAACCTTGCTCAAACATTCCAAGCTCCCTAGAACAGCTCAAAGGTTGATTATTTTCATAATTCCCGCTACACTCTCCTTCAGCAGTTCCATCTTCACAAATATCATAATAACAATTACCAGAAGTATGACAAGAAAATTGTGGAGGGGCACCACCTATACCATTAGGGCAAGAACACTCTCCACAATCTCTTACTAAACCAGAAGTAGTGCATTTCCAAGGTTTTCCATATTCTACATTATAAGAACACTGTCCAACAGGAGTTCCATCTTCGCAATGAGTCGGATAACAAGACCCATAATTTGATGGAATAGAGGGATCATCTTGACACATTAAGGCCATACCAGATTCATCAAAGGCTTCACAACCACAAGAAGTACAGGATTCAAAATAACTTCCACCATGAGAAGGAGACCATGAGCACTTCCAAGGTTTTCCCTTTCCAATAGAATAACCTTGAGAATCTAATGGATCAATAAATTTATCAGAACACTCTCCAGGAAGAGTTACATCCCCAGTAGAAGAATCCAAACAATATTGTAGTAATCCCCCCTCACTAGGAATAATTAATCTAGACATACTGCCTTGATAGGAACCATCACCTCCAGGCAAAAGATTAGTTACACCATCAGAAGATACACAATAAGCGTTACCAAAAGTGGGTTCAACAACTCCACAACCCTGACAACTTGGATAAAGTATATTATTTGGCCCAGGACTTCCACAATAAGACCTCTCAATATATCCATCTGCATTACCTATACCTCCAAGAGATTCATTGGAACACCGACCAATAGGAGTTCTATCTTCAGTACAAACTGCAGAATCTTGAGGTTCACAACAACATCTAAAAGTATCAAAACTATTCATCAAAGGCACATTTATGGGGAATATGGCACTATCTATCCTATAGTATTGCCTATCTTCACATTGATACTCTGGACCATCATCTCCTGGCCAACACTCAGTACCTCCATATCCATACATTCCCCGACTGTCGTAGCACCCATTATCACTAGCGTACTGTCCACGAGCAGCACATATCTGTTCACAAGTTCTATTAAAATAATCTGTAGTATTCATACACTCTGACCAACCTTCATCATACTCTTCTTGATCAAATCTCATATCATCTTTACTAAAAACGGGCCCTCTCGAAGTAGAACCCAAACTATCATAAACATACTCAACAACTAAATCACCATTAAGTTTGACTGATACTACTCTCTCCATATTATCATAAAAATTTTCAAAAACATCCCCACTATCTCCATGAGTAACAGTTTTAATTTTTCCAGTTAGAGTGTATGTAAAAGAAGTTTCTCCAGAATCTAATCTCCAAGTACTCTCAAGAAGGCCAAGACTATTAAAATGATTCTCAGCAACTTTCCTACCTAAAAAATCATAGGCCTTAACTAACCTACCTAATAAATCATACTCAAAGCTCTCCACATCTCCATCATCATTTATAGATTCAACAAGATTACCAAATAAATCATATACTTCCGTAGAAACCTTTCCTTCAGCATCCCTAACTTCCGAACACCGATAATTTCCCCTACAAACAGAATTATTAAAACTCACACAGTTCTCTTCTCCTGCACCACTACCACACACTTTATCTTCATCACCTTCAGAGTACTCTCCGAGTGGAAAAACTTTTGCTAACCTATTTCTTGGATCATTCTCATCATAAAACATATAGACTGCATCATCATCTGTCCTTCTAGAACTAACATCCTCAACATAATACTTTCCTTCACCTTTTTCTTCCAGAGATTTTAGAATTTGATTATATACTTTTTCCTTACCTAAAAATAAAGATTTTACTTTAGGAATTATCCTTTTCATCTCCTCTCCTGCTTTATCTTCAGAAAGAGTTAACTCCCCTCTCTTTTTTATATTTCCAATATCATCAAACTCGACATCTTGGAAAATTACCTCCCCAGGTCCAGCAACAAACTGTGACTGAACATACCTTCCATAACCATCCATCAATCTTCTTTCTTCAGAATATTCAGAACCGTCTTTTGTATGATAAGTTTTAATTACTGTCTCTCTAGGCATTATAGAAAAATCATATTCATATCTAACAGAAGGATTATCATTTCCAGATAAACTAATATTAGTTATACTTCCTAACCAATTTCTTTCATAACTCTTAACCATACCTATAGAATCTACAACTTTCTCAACAGCATGAGTATCATCATAAAACATTCTCACTTGATTACCTTCTCTATCTTCAGTACAAGTTAAAAGAGCAGGATGATAAGCAGGAGGAGCATTCTGACACTCATAGTATCCAGGACGCCCATAATAATTTTTAGAAATTATCTGTCCATTAGCATCAGATGTCTGAAGAACCCTACCATACCTATCATAATCATCAAATTTTGTCATCATCTGACTCTCTCCACCATCACCAGAATAAGACATATGTGGACGAAGAACCCCATTATCCATTCTGTAGGTTAATCTATTAGCTTTCAAAGTACTACTTCCTTCACTAACAGAGGATTCATAAAATAGACTAAGTAAATGATTATCAATTATATAATTATAATTACCACCATAACACATATAATCTTCATGACACCAAGTAGTTTCACTAATTTTACAGCTCCCATCACTATTACAAATTTTAGTCCAATTTACCATCCCATTACTAGGATTGTAATCATACTCTGCATATTGATGCAACCCTTCATAATCATATGTCTCTTTTAATAACTGAATATCATAAGACTTATCTCCAGTATTTATGTCTGTAGAATTTAAGTCCAAACAAACATATTTTTTACTCTCTTCACCAACATTATTGAAAGACTTAAATTCCATCCCATCTAACTGCCCTTTACCATTATGAACAGAAGAACAACTATAAAGAAGATTGCAATCAGAATCTGTCCGATCATTACAAAAGACATGAGAAGTGTTTCCATGATTTCCAGAAGAATATACCACTACTTTATCATGGCCAATACTACTTTTACGTTTCTTTTCTAAATGCAAAACTGCATTTTCATAATAATAGTTTGTATCACTCCAAGAAGACATCCCATCCCAACTTACAATCCGGCGAACTCTATAACTTTTATATTTTTCTTTATCAAAATAACAAGATCCAAAACCCTGTCCATCCCCTTCCCAATTATCCCACTCACAACCTGCATTAATACAACCAACAGGATCAAGTGAACCATAATTATCATAACTTCCACAATGAGGAAAATAAGCATCCCTAGCATCAATATCCTCAGGATCCAACATAACAACTCTTGGAGAAGTACTGTTAGCACCATAATCCTTTAGCTCATAATAATATTTATCTCGCGCACCTGAAGGAAAGTCTACTTGTTTAAGATGTCCCTCAAGACCTCCAGGATTATCATAATCATTAACACTATAATCGTAATAATCAAATTTATAAGCAGGAAATCTTGCACTACCATCATAACTCATAAATGATACATTTTTCAACAACAATTTTGCAGAAATAGGAGATTCTCCAATATACTCATAATTAAAAACATATTTTTTGTCAGGAAATGATGAATATCTAGTATATCCAACATCTGTTTTCCACAACTCAACACTACTCAAATACTGGTTCTCAACATCATTAGCAACACTATCTCCATTTATTGACTCATCACCAATATGAACATCACACCTAGTATGCCCATATAATGGGGAAGAAGAATCCTCAAAAACAGAACTATTAAACCCTTCCAATTGATCACACAAATCACTTCCAGAAGAGCTTTCACGATTAAATCTTATATTATTTCCAAAACTATCAGAAATAAATTTCAAATAAGATTTATCATAAGAATTATGATCAGGATTAGCACTAGCATCCAAACCATACTCATGATCATCATAACTAAACGAAACTCTATTTCCAGAGATATCACTAATACTACTCAAATCCCACCTATAAGTTCTATGAACAGTATCATATTGAGTTTTCGAACTTTTTTCATTTCTCTGATGAGGATTATAGCACAAAGCATGATGAGTTTCACTCACACAAGTAGTACGATACCATTTACCATCTGGAGAAAGCCAACCACAAATATGATTATTATATCCCTGACAATAACCATAACAATCATGCATATACTCCCCATTACTCTCACATACTGGTGCATCTGCCCAATTCGAAGGATCATAGCCTCCATATCTTCCACAACCTTCATCATTAAAACAACCATCTTGATCTGCATCAACTAAACCAAAAATCCAAACACTACTTAGACCTATCACACCACCAATATCATCACCTTGAGAATTAGAAGTTATACAATTCGAAGGAAGATAACCTTCTGTATAACACCACCTCATAGCAGAAAAATAATCCATCCCTCCCGGAGACATAACATATCCTCCAGGAGTTGAGGTTTCTAATTCTCCAGTAAATAGAATACTTCTTCTAGTGTGATCAAAAGAATAAATTTTGCCATCAATAGTACGCACCTCAAAACTATCTTGACCTTCAGCTTCTTCAACTATAGTTCTCTTAATTTTAGTAAAAACATCATTTTCAGAGACATAAGTATAAATAACATATCCAACAGGAGTAGTGTTCCTATCCACTAGATTTAATTTCCCAGACATAACTCCAGGAATATTAATATAAATATGATCGTCATTTGTATCTGCAGGATCAATACCGTGATCTACGTGAATATAAGGTGCTTCAACACTCCAACCTAAACCTGCCCAAGAAGCCTGACCATCAAAATTATCTTCATGAAAAGTAGAATAAACATCACTATTGTAAGTTAAACTTAGAGAATAAGGTAAACTTTCAAGCTCATTTAAAGAAAACAGAGGGATATTAAGATTGACATCGCCACCATATAAACCAACATTAGATGATGCAGAAGAGGATGATGCACCAATAAACTCAGATTTAACATCAACAGAAAATATAATTATAACTAACAAAATTAATAGAACACTTAACAAATTCCTAAATATTTTTCTTTCTTTCATTTTTTTATACATATTATAATAACTCCTTAAAAGGGGAAAGCCCAACTAGCTGCGACACCATTTCCTTGAGGACCACTATGTCCACTAAGGTCAATGGTTGAATCAGTATATCCATAAATATTTGGTTTAAAGGCTGCACCTACAGAATAACCTACCCCCTTAACACCATAGCCAGAACCAATATTAGGAGTATTACTCTGTTTACTGTAATCGGCCCCTACAGTCCATGTAACTCCCTTATATACTTTTTCAGCTCCAACTCCTATCATCCAACTTCCAGTTTCTCCAAAAGAGTTCGCACCATCCTTCACATTTCCTTCCAAAATATAGGCAAGACTATTTTCATAATCACTAAATTTTATTTTCAAGCCAACTGATTTAGCGCTATTGCTAGTTTCAAATGAATTATCATCTGCACTTTTTCTTCCATAAGATTGCTGAGCATTAACTATAGATTCGATACTATAAGGTCCAAGATCTTTCGAGTATTTAAAAATAACGTCTTGAGACAAACCACTCCCACTCCTTCCAGTTTCTGGAACTCTTGCCCCCGAATCACCACTATCTTGAGTAGAACTACTTCCACTACGAGCAACATGAACAGTAACACTAAACTCGCCATTTTGATAAGTTAACGAAGGTCCTAAACTCCAATCAAATCCAGAATCAGTTATAACTCCACTAACACTAACTATTTCATTTTTTTTAAAATATTGAGAAGCAGAAGCAGTAAGTTCCACAACAATCAATCCTCCTCCAACTGTTTTTTTATATGAAACTATATTCCCTTCGGCATTTACTCTAATACCTGAAGATTCGATACTATTATCTTTAAGGTATTCATATGCTCCCCAAGTAGTATGATATTCATCATAAGTAATGATACTTTCTCCTGACTCTCCTACAACATTAAGATCGAGTTCCCCATTTTCCTCAATCCAACCCCAGATATCCAGCATCCCACTAGGATCAACACCATTCAGGGGATCACTAGCAACATAACTATACGAAGGTTCTGAAGCAACAGGATCTAATGAAGTGAAAATTCCCAAATCAGAATCATAATAACGAGCACTGAAATAATCCAATCCAGATTCATCTCTTTCTTTTCCACCAAACTTGAATTTAGAATCTGCACTATCTCTATATATCTGACCAAATGGGAGATAGTTTATTTTTTCAACATTTCTATTATCGGAATAACTAACTACTCTTACATGTCCCAATCTATCAGAATGGTAATATTTCATTACTCCATCTTCGCCTTCGGAAGAAATCAATCCATCACCCGCATAAAAATAAGTATTAATTCCACTAGAATCGCGTTGGACCTCATCACGAACTTCATCAACAGACACAACAACTCCATTAACATCAGGAATATTAATCTTAGCAAAAACAAATGAACTTAATAAAACAAATACCAAAACCAACATCAAACTCTTTTTCATAATAATTATATATAAAATATATATATATAAGTCTTTCTGAAAAAATTAAATCTTTCCACAGAAAGCTTTTTTAAAACAGCCAACTTCACAATAAACACATGCCACCAATAGA
>CAZCDH010000020.1:0-7201 GCA_964497715.1 Candidatus Woesearchaeota archaeon
CTGTAGTGTAGTCCGGTCAAGCACGTTGCCCTCTCGAGGCATCAACCCGGGTTCAAATCCCGGCGGGAGCATTCTTATTTTTATTTCCACAACTTTTATATATCTATTAATCAAATTTTAAGTAATGGCCAAAAAGAAAAAAAAGGTGAGTAAAGAAATTCTTATTTTTGAAGGAATATTTGTTTTATTAGTCGGTATCTTAATTGGTGCTGTTGGCCAAGATTATTTTAGCGAACCAGAATTGATTCCTGTTGAAGTTGAGAATAATTATACTATTTCTGGACAAAATGTTGGGATAATCAAAGTTCCCGCTATAGATAATGAAGGTAATGGGGTTAGTACCGAATTGATTGTTATGGCAGAGCAAGGTAGTGGAAGGACCTTAGTAGATATTGATAACCTATTATTCTGGGTAGATACTCAAAATAGTATTAGAATGGCCAAGTTAGTTTCTGAAGAAGTCACAGGTTTGGACTTAAACCAGTATGATCTTACTTTTTCAATCGGTGCAAATGCTTCTTTAATTGGCGGAGAGAGTGCAGGTGCAGCATTAGCTTTAGCAAGCATTATTGCATTGAAAGATCTGGAAGTAAAAGATAATGTGATGATTACTGGAACTACTAACCATGATGGGAGTATTGGACCAGTAGGTGGAATCTTAAATAAAGCAAATGCTGCTAAAGAGGTTGGAACAACTTTATTCCTAGTACCTTTACTTCAAAGTAGAGAGGTAGTGTATGAGAGTATTGAACATTGTGAAAATTTTGGATTGATGGAATGGTGCACTACAGAAAAGATACCTAGAAAAATAGATATTGCTGCAGAAGCAGAATTAGAAGTTGTTGAAGTAGGTAGCATTTCTGAGGCTTTAGAGTATTTTATTGTTGAAGAATAGTTTTTTATATCTTTTTGAAGTTCTAAGTTTTATGGAAAGTAGTGAATTTTTTCAAAAACCCAGTACAATTAAGGAGATTATAGAGGATAAAATTGCAGAATATGTCGGACTTTCTGAAGTTGTTGAAAGTTTTTTTGAAAAAGATTCTGATAAATTCTATGTAGTTAATAATGGAATAATCCCTAATAATTACAAAGGTTCAAAACACTTTTGCAAAAGAGGGCCTGAACTATCTCTGAAAAAACCTAGAAGCAAAGCAGAGTGTTTGGAAGGTAAATTAACTCCCGAGATATTGTGGAGCAATGTGTATAATCATATCCCTGCCTTTTTATTTAATTCAGGAGTTGTGTGGAACTCTTTTATTGACAATAATAAACGAAAATTAAGTCTTAATAATCTAATAAAGGGATATCAACTTTTTTCTTTTTCCGAGAATTCTGATAAAAATGAGATTAAAACAACAGATTATTCTGGTGCATGTGGAACATATATAGTAAAAGTTCCTTCTAGAAGCGAAGAAAAAAATTATTCTTTTAGGTTAGAAAATATTTCAAATCCTTCCCTAGATAATAAATTCTCTGAATGGTTTAATATCTCTTTCTCTAATCATGATTGTAAAGATAACCTATATAATATTCATGGCAAAAGAAGTTATCCAGATATTAATTTTTGTCCTCATGTTGTTGCAGGCCTTGTCAAGACTGCCCAGATAGAAACGAAGAAGCACGGCTCAAGAATTATTCTCCCTTTTGATGCTCCAACAGAGGAGTTTGTTAGTTATTGGAAATTTTTACAAGACTCTATTCTTCTAGAAAGTGTAGAAGAAGGAAATAATGGATTGAATAGCCTTAGGAGATCTTTATTGAATAGTTCTGAAACTGAGATTTGCCTTCATAATTTTGTTGCAAAAAGAGGTTATAATAATAGCTTTAAAAGTTCTGGGAAAAAGGTTCAGGATTATGAGTGTTGGTAATTAGTTAATTTTTTAAATATTGTATTCTAAACAGTTTTATGGCAAATAAATTTTATATTACAACTGCAATCGATTATGTTAATGCTAAACCTCATATTGGTCACGCATATGAAAAAATCTTAACAGATGTTCTCGCTAGATGGAATAGATTTAGTGGAAAAGATAGTTTTTTCTTAACAGGTACTGACGAAAATGCACAGAAAAATGCACAGGTAGCAAAAGAAAAAAATATTCCTACTGAAAAATTTATTGAAGACAATAGTAAACATTTTGAAGAGCTTTGTAAAACTTTGAATTTGTCAAATGACGATTTTATTAAAACGACTCAGGAGAGGCATGTGAAAGTTGCAAAAGAGATATTCCAGAAGATCTATGATAATGGAGATATCTATAAAAAATCTTATGCAGGCAATTATTGTGTTGGTTGTGAGGCATTTTTGACTGAGAGAGATTTAGTTGAAGGTAAATGTCCAGAGCATAATAAAGAACCTGAATTGATTGAAGAGGAAAATTATTTTTTCAAACTTAGTAAATACGAGGACAAAATATTGGAGCTTTGCTCGAGTGAAGACTTTATTGTTCCGGCAGGATTTAGAAAAGAGATAGTTAATCGAATTAAATCTGATGGACTAAAGGATATATCTGTTAGCAGGCCCGGATTAGAGTGGGGAATAGATACTCCAATAGATAAAGATCATAAAATTTATGTATGGATTGATGCCTTAAGCAATTATATCTCTGCACTTGGATATCCTTCAGGGGCTAAATATAAAAAATATTGGCCTGCAGATGTCCATGTTGTGGGCAAGGGAATAAACTGGTTCCATTCTGTTATCTGGCCTGCTATTTTAATGTCTGCTGAAATTCCCCTACCTAAACAGATTCTAGTTCATGGATATGTGACATTTAATGGTAAGAAGATTAGTAAAAGTCTTGGAAATGCTATCGATCCTAATGAGATTGTTCCAAAATATGGAGTTGACCAATTTAGATACACTATGATTAAAGATGTTCCTTTTAACCAAGATGGAGATTTTTCTGAAGATTCTTTAAAAGAGAGAACTAATAATGAGCTTGCTAATGATCTTGGTAATCTCCTTAGTAGAACTTTAAGTTTATGTGAAAAATATTTTGATGGAAACCTGACCAAACAGAAAGATGATGATTTATTCAAACAATTGAATCTTGAGAAGATAGAGAAACATATTAGTAATTATGAACTTCATTTGGCACTGGATACTATCTGGACATTTATTAGATCTTCAAATAAATATGTTAATGATAACGAACCTTGGAAAAATGAAGAGAATAGGGAAGTTGTATTGTATAACTTGTTGGAATCCTTGAGAGTTAGTTCCTTATTGTTGAGTTCATTTATACCTGGAACTAGTGAGAAGATTAATTCTCAACTTGGGATAAAATCAGGAAGTATGAAAGATGTTAAATTTGGTAATGTCGATAAATATAGTGTGAAGAAAGGAGACATATTATTTAGTAAAATTGAATAAAATGGAAATTAATTTTAAAGAGTGGCAAAATCTTGATTTTAGGGTCGCAGAAGTATTAGAAGTTGAAGATCATCCCGACGCAGATAAATTATATGTCTTGAAAATCAGAATTGGTGAAGACGAAAGAACTATCGTCGCTGGAGTAAAGAAACACTATACTAAGGAAGAATTAGTAGGTAAGAAAATTGTTGTACTTGCTAATTTAGAACCTGCTGTGCTACGTGGAGTTAAAAGTGAAGGAATGTTATTGGCTGCTTCTGGTAAAGATAGTGTAGTCTTATTGAGCGTTGATAAAGACATAGAATCTGGATCAAAAATAGGTTAATTATTCCAATAGTTTTGCTAGACTAGCATCGAGTTGCTTCTTTAGCAGTTTCTTTTTATTCTTTAGATTTAGTTCTTCTTGTTTCTTTAATTGTGATTCTAATTGTTTTTGTTTTTCTTTGAAAGATGCTTCGAAAGCCGAAACTTTTTTCTTTACTTCTTTCTCTAGTTCTTTTTCACGGGCCATTAGTATTTCTAGTTGTTTGTTTTCTAGGTTTTTTATGGTTGCTTTTATGAACTTCTCTGTTTTCTTTTCCATCTCTGCTTTCTTTGTGTTGATCTCTTTATCATGTTTCTTTGAGAGTTCATTAAATTTTAATTTTAATTTTGACTCCGAATCTTTCACTAGTATCTTAGTTATTTTGATTTTTTCTGAATTCAAAGAATTATCTGAAGATTTCTTTAAATCTGCTAAAAGTTTTTTCTCTTTTGCTTTTGTTTCTCTGTTTAGTATATCTAACTTTGATTTTAATTCTGTTTGAGTTATTAGCTCTAATTTTTTCTTTTTTTCATTGTACTTTGCTGAAACTTGTTTATTGAATTCTCTCTCTACCTTGTTCTTTAATTCTTTAGTTATCCTATCTTTGAATTTCTGATTTAACTCAATTTCTAGCGCATTTAGTTGCTCTCTCTTCTTTGTGTTAGCTATTTCTAAACTATCTACCTTAGATTTTACTTTTTTCTTGAACTCTGATTGAATTAAATTCTTTTTTGATAAATATTCTTCCTTATATTTTAATTTTAAATTATTTTCTAAAGAATTGTATTTTGTTTCTAATTTCTCTTTCTCTTCCGATTTGTATGTTCTTATATCTGAATTAATCTTTGTTCTTAGAGATTCTTCTTTATCTATTAGTTTTTTATCTAGTTGAAGTAATAATGATTCCTTTTTAGAATTGTATTTTTTTGATAGTTTTTTGTTGAACTCTAGATTTATTTTGTTCTTTAATTCCTTGGTTACTTTATCTTCATATTTTTTATTAATTTGGAGTTCTAGATCTTTTTGTTGTTTTGAATAACTTTCTTTTAGCTTTAATTCTTTTTCTTTTATTTTTTCATGTAGTTTTAATTCTTTTAATCTTACTCTTTCTGATAGTGATTTTTTTATATCTAGAGCTGCGCTTTCCATCTGGATTTTAACTAGCTCTGCAACATCTTGGTCCAGATCTATCTTTCTTTTTACTATAGGGTTCTTTTTGATAGATTTTTTCTTTACTACAAGTTTTTTTATTATCTTTTTAGGTTTGATTTTCTTAGGTTTGTAATTTCCAGAAATCTTTTGTTTTAGAACTTTCAATTGTTTTTCTATTCTTGGTATGTCTGTAACATTCTTTAGTTCAGATTCTATACGGACTTTATCTTTCTCATAGCCTTTAGTATTAAGAGAATTAAGTTCTTTCTTTAGTTCCTCTAGACGGTTTATTCCCTTTCCGAATAATTCAAAATCTTTTTCTAGTTCACCAATATTGGCCATATAGTAATCCCTCTTTTAGTTAAAATTTGATTTTTATGTTTTTAATCTTTTCGGTTAAGAATTCTTTTTAATCTTTCTTCTAAGATCGAAGTATCATATCCTTGAAGTTTCCATTCCACTATTTTTCTTTCAAGTTTATGTATATGTTTCTCTAATTTTTTATCTGAGTTTGTTAACCTTATTACTTTTGGTTTGAGATTTAATTCGTGCCTTAGTATTGTTGTATCATATCCTTTTGATTCCCATTGTTTTATCTTTCTTTCAAACTCTTGTTTTTTTAATTCTTCTTTTGTTTGTACTCTAGTTTCTAATTTCCTTTCTAGAAGAGTCGTATCATATCCTTTTGTTTTCCAAGATCTTATTTGTCGCTTTAATTTCTCCCTCTTTGATGATCTCTTTTTGATAATTGGTTTTCTTATGTGAACTACCCTTACTTCATGAGGTTTTGATTTTCTTGGAATATTCTTTATTTCATTTAGTGATTTGCTGATTAAATATAGTGCTAACAGTATGCCTAACACGGTTAAGATTAAGTAAATAGGAGTTGAACCTATTCTTGTATTTAAGTATTTTATAATGAAATATGAGGCAGTTATCGCTGCCAAAGATAATGCCGAAATAATAGTTATTTTATTTAGTAGTTTTGGTTTCTTTAATCTCTTTAGTGCTTGAATTATTAAGTAGATTGCTAGTGCTGAAGTAATTACTAGGAAGAACATGTACACCAACCTCAGGAAATCTATTCCTCTTGGTGGCGCAGCCAATATTCCTGAAACTGTGAATTGTTTTGTTAATTCGTAAGTCTGACCTAAGTAGGTTGCCTCGAGTTTGTAACTATAATCTCCATCATCTAGATCTAAGTTTTGAGATAGTTCTTTGCTCTTTGTTATTGGAAGTTCTCTTGTTTGTTTCCAAACTATTTTATTATCTTTTCTTACTTCTTCTTCTAGTTGTATAGATACAGATTCATCTACATTGAAAAATAAGGATAAATTCATTTCTGTAGGCCTATGTTCAGAGATAGTTACAATTGTATCTAAAGTTGGTTGGACATCATATTTGACTTCTATAGATCTTGTCGATTCTACTGTGTAGTCTTCAAACTCTAATTGTATGTGGAATTCGTATTTACCATACATGTCAGAGAATAGATATAATTCTGCCGAGTCTGTTATTTCTTCTCCTACTCCACCAATATAGATTACATCCTCGCCTTCTGTTATAACTGCGAAACCTGTTATTCCTCCGAATAAGTTCGACAGCCTTTCTAGTAGAGTTGGTTTTCCGCAATCTTCTTCGCAGTTAAATTTGGTTTCTTCTTCTGTGCAAGTGTTATCTCCACAGTAATCGCCCTGAACTGAGTGTAGTTTGCAATTTGTGTCACAATGTGTGCAGGTGTTGTTGTAAGTTGGTTCACATGCTTCATGAGTATTTGCTTCACCATAATCACACTCTTCATTTTTATCTAAAGAATTATCTCCGCAGATAGGTTCTTTTTGTTGTGATAGTAGTATTTCTCCAGTTTCTATATCTTCTACCCAGAACTTTATCTTAACATCGTCATTTATCTCAGACATTGCTTTTAGATAGTATGTGAAGTCTAATACATCTCCAGGTTTAATTGGTGAATCTACATGTAAGATTTTTATGTCGAATAAAACAGTACAGACTTCATCTACACATCTTTCATCTTTTTCACAATCTTCATTTATTGTACATTCTGGTGCTGTAGTTGTTCCTCCTCCACCTCCACTTGTTGGTGTTGCTGCAGCTGCACTTATTGTGTAGTTAAATGAGCTTGTAGTGTTTGTGGTTCCATCTCCACAAGTTATTGTTATGTTTGTGGTTCCTTCTTCTCCCGATGCAGGAGTGTCAATTATTGAACCTGTTGAAGAGTTTATATCAAACAGAGTAGTATTGTCATAGTAAGTTAGAGTATCAATATCTATATCTGAACAAGTTATATTGTATGTGAATTCTGTTCCAACAGTTGCAGATTGTGAGGTTAGGCTTGTGTCAAAAGTTGG
>CAZCDH010000021.1:0-5281 GCA_964497715.1 Candidatus Woesearchaeota archaeon
GTGTCTTCTTTTCTTCCCAGATCTCTTGAGTTTTTGGAAATATCTTTTTCTTTTTCAGTTTTGCAGGTTCTGTAACATTTTTTACTAATCTTGACACTTCTTTTCCAAAATTTTTTTCTATATCTTCTATTGTTGTTTTTGTATCTTCTACTGTGTCATGCAATAGTCCTGCGATTACAACTTCATCAGGTGCATGATTTTTCATTAGAATTATTGCTACATCCATAGGATGAATGATATATGGGGCCTTGTTTATTCTTCTTTTTTGTTTCCCATGTGCTTTTGATGCAAACTCAAATGCTTTTGTTATATCTTCCATCTCTTGGTTGAAGAGTGCTTTTCTAGGTTTTTAAGATTACCTATGTTTTTTCTGAACTTGTTTTGTTTGAGTATTTTGTTGTTGTGTTTTCTTAGGTTGTACACTTCTTTTTTGTGGTGTGTATGTTTTCTTCTGAGTAGTCTTAGGTTTAGTGTATGTTTTCTTCTGAGTAGTCTTAGGTTTAGTGTATGTTTTCTTCTGAGTAGTCTTAGGTTTAGTGTATGTTTTTCTTTTTTGAGTTTCTGTTTTCTTAGGTGTTACATATGTTTTTTTCTTTTTAGTCTCTTGTTTTTTTGGAATAGTATAAGTTTTCCGCTTATTTGTTGTTTTAGGTATTATCTTTGTTGTTTTCGGTTTGTCATAAGTTCTAGGTTTAACAGTTCCTGTTGAAGGTTTGTAAGTTTTAGTATGGCTATTATTATAGCTTTTTCGTTCTACTTTAGTTTTCAAACTTTTTTCACTTTTTCTAAGATCTGTTTTGTATCTTTTTTGATCAAATGTTTTAGTTTTCCATGTTTTTCCAGGAACTCTTCTAGTTTCTGTTTTTGATATTGGCCTATGTCTTCTTTGTTTGTATTGATGGTGCCAATTTATGTGATTGTAATTGTGATTCCACCACATGTCCCAGTGGTGATGGCTGTGGTTCCAATGATGAGGGTTGTGCCATCTTGGATATGGGTCGTATCCATCTAGGTATCCGTCGTTATCTGTATCAGGATCTCTAGGGTTTGTTCCCATCCATATTTCAACTAAATCGCTAAGTCCATCATAATCTGTGTCCCAGTTGTAGGGGTTTGTACCTGCAATCATCTCTGACCAGTTAGATATTCCATCCCCATCCCAATCTTGTCCATAGTGATCATGATAATTAGTGTTGTAAGTTATAACTCCTCTAAGTTCTGGATCCCACCACGGATTAAGATTTGAAGGATAGTGTGCATGATTGTACCATCTCCACCATCCATCTCCCCAGAATTCATACCCTCTGTTATTATTTAATCTTGATTCATAAGATGGATCTGTAAAATATAATTCTCCATTTATGTTTATTGTCTCTAATTCTAATATGTCATTATTTTGTCTTTGATCATATATACCCGTAGCATATACTTCTTTTAGTGGATGTCCTGCTGGGGAGATTTCATTAATTTCAATAATTCTATCTATACTTTCTTTAACTTCTCTAAGAAGTGTTCTGTTTGATTTTCTGACATCTTCATATATCGATATATTCTCTCCCTTTTCTTGAGAGTAACCTTCAATTCTGAGGGTTTTATCGAACATATCTACTCTTTCTGGGATAATCTCTAATCCTGCTCTTATTCCATCTCCTAAATTTTCTTGATGATATGAGGATTCATAGCCTACTCTATTTTCGATGTTATCATATCTACTTACATACTGTGCACAACCGCTTGTTGAGCCTATAGTTGCAGCAGCTAATAGAGTTATTCCTGTTTTTTTGAGTCCATTTTTTACTTTTTTTATTAGAGAATTATCCATTTTGAATCATTATCTTATATATATTAAAATATATAAGTGTTTTCAATTTTATTAGAAATATTTATTCAGTGTTGTTTTCTCTAAAACGTCCACATATTTGGAACATTCGCAGAATCTATGATTACTTTGTGGATAATCTTTTATGTCGTCCGTTTTTGTTTTTTCTTGAATTAATCTACACTGTTCGATTGCATGATCTATTAATTCTTGGTCAACTTTTAGATATTTTTTATTTTTTCTTAAAAAATCAATTCCTACAGAATTTGGATGTTTTCCATATTTTTCGTTGTATAGAAGTGCATAGATTGCTAGTTGTAATTTATATTCGTCTGTCATATGGTCCATTCTTGAGGTTTTATAATCTATTAAACTGACATCTCCCTCAAATTCTTCTATTGCGTCTATATATCCTTGGACTTTGTGTTCTTCTGATACAAAATGTACTTCTGTTTGAGGCTTTGCTGTATTAAATGCTTCTTTAAAATCTGTTTTTTCTGCTCTTGTTATTACTTTTTTTATGAATCTATTAAACCAATTATTTAACATATTTACTGATTCTCCAAAGAAATATTTTTCTTGTTTTTCATCTAATTTTAATTCGTCCAACTGATCTTTTGATTCTTCCCATCTCTGTTTAAATATACTCTGTAGAATTATATTTAGTTCTATTTCGTAATGTTCTTTATCTATCTCACTTGTTTTTAAATCGAAAAAATCTTCTAGTGCAGCGTGGACTATTTTTCCTCTGATTAGGTGGATAGATGGTGCCAAACTCAATTTTTTGATATACCTATAATAATAACACCTAGGACACATATTATAATAATTTATTGAACTCGGACTTTGGATTCTTTGTGCCATTTTAATTCAAAAGAATGTTGTTTTAAAAGAATTGCTTAAGTAGAATATACATGTTATTTTTATTTAATATATCCACCTTTTTGTAAGTCCCAAAGCTTTCTATATCTTCCTGGAAGTTTTATTAATTCTTTATGTGTTCCTATTTGGACTATTTTTCCTTTATCTAAAACTACTATTTTATCAGAGTTCATTATTGTTGATAATCTGTGGGCTATAATTATTGAAGTTCTTCCTATCATTAATTTTTCTAAATCTCTTTGAATGTCATGTTCTGTTTTTGAATCTAGTGCGGAAGTAGCCTCATCTAAGATTAACATTTTTTTATCTGCTAGTATTGCTCTTGCGATTGATACTCTTTGTTTTTCTCCACCAGAAAGTTTCACTCCTCTTTCTCCAACTATTGTTTTTTCTTTCAGTGGAAATGTTTTTACTATCCTATATAATTGTGCAAATTTCATAGCTGCAATTACTTCTTCTTTTGTTGCTTTAGGATTTGAGAAAGCAATGTTATTGTAAATTGTATCATCAAATAATATGCACTCCTGTGGAACTATACTTAGTTCAGATCTTAATGATTCTTGTTGTATATTTGTTATGTTAATATTGTCTATTAAAATCTCTCCATTATCTAAGTCATATAATCTGTAAAGTAATTTTACTAGCGTGGATTTTCCCGATCCAGAATATCCAACAAATGCAACTTTTTCGTTCTCATGTATTTTTAGTGAAAAGTTTTTTAGTAATCTTTGTCCTTTGTGATAGTTAAATGAAACTTTTTTGAATTCAACTGTTCCCTTTTTTATTCTTAATTTCTTTGCAGAGGGTTTATCTTTTATTTCATTCTCCATTTTCCCATACTCAAATAATGGTTGGAAATCTGCCATTGATCTATAAAATCTTCTTATTCCATTCATGAATCCGAATAGTGGCCCAATTATATCTCCATAAACTGCGTATACAAAGATTACGGTTCCTATACTAATTTCACTATTAACAAATTGCATGAGTGGGAAATACATTAAAAATATGAATCCTATTCCTAGAATTAATGATTGTACTGCCTCTAACCATTTGAAATAATTCCAATGTTTTACCATTGCTTTTTTGGTTTTGCTTGTAAATAATTTAAATTTTCTTTTTATCCTATCTTCTTTTCCAAAATGTTTTATTGAATCTATGTTTGTCATGAAATCGTTTAAATTTGCTTTCTCAATATCCGATGCATCTATCACTGCCAGGTTTGCTTTTTTTTGCATATTTTGAAGTTTTAGACTAGAAAGTATGAATGCAATCATTGTTACAAATATGGTTAGTGCCGAAGTCCAACTAAAATATATCAATGCAGTTCCTACTACTATTGTTTGGAATAAAAGTGGTGCAAAATGGAATGCAATTATATCATTCATTGATTCTATTGCTGATCCTCCTCTTATGATTCTCGAAATAAGGGATCCTGTTTTTTTGGAGGTGTGGAAGTTATAAGATAAGTGAATTATGTGATCAAAGAATCTAGTTTTTATGTCTTGCATCATCTTCGAGTCTATTTTATTTATAAGATGTATATGGAACCATTTACTAATGCTTAGAACTATTCTGATTAGGATATAGATTATTGCTACAAATGTTAAGAGTTCTACAAATTCTGATTTTGCTAAAACTCCTGAAGAGAATTTTTCACTATTGTCTATAACTAGTTTGTATAAAAACTTAGGTGCTGTCGTTGCAATTGCGGAGACTACACTCAGGAGAAGGATTCCTATAAGAAGAGATTTGTAGTTTCTTAAAAAACTCCAATATATCTTCAAATTATATTTAAAATCTATTTCTCTCTTCTTTTCCATTTTCGTTAAGTTTAAATATCTCCTATTTTATACAAGAGTATGACAAAGGTTGAGTATTTTTCCGAAGACTTTATGCAAAAGAAACCTCTTTCAGATAAGTATGAGGATTCTGAAGATGAGTCTTGAGGATTAAAATTGTGATATCTGTTTAAAAATGTTTTCGTTTTCTGAAGCTGTTTTATCTAATTTTATTTTAGAAAGCTATTTAAATAATCCTAATCAAAGTATGATTATGAAAAAGGGTATGTTATTAATTATATTGTTATTCTGTGTAAGTTTTGTTGTAGCCCAGCCACCTTCATTCCATGTTTTTAGTGGATATGTTTCTTGCGAAGAGTTTGACGGGCATCTTACTGATTATAGCATTAGTGCAACTATTTATGGAGATAATATTTCTTCATCGTTTCAAGGCGAAATTAATGGTGGAGAGTATGTAATTTTTGTTGATGATTCTAAATTTAATTGCTCTGAAGAATGTGGGGTAAATTTTGTTGTATCTGGAGAGAATTTCGTAGGTACAAATTATTCTTCTATGGGTTTTGATATTTTTAATATTACTTTGAGTGCAGAGCATTCTTTGTGTTCTTCTGGAACGGTGTGTGAGGATGGAACCTGTGAAGGTGATGAAACATGTAGTAGTTGTCCAGCTGATTGTGGTACTTGTCCTACTACTGGTGGAGGGCCTACTGGTGGGTCTACATCCGATGATGAATGTGGAGATGATGAAGTAAACCAAGATGATGAAGAGTGTGATGGT
>CAZCDH010000022.1:0-4426 GCA_964497715.1 Candidatus Woesearchaeota archaeon
TGTTCTTGCTCACAACAATGATTCCGTTGCCGTGGCATTATTTAAGAAAACGCTGTTTTCTTTATAAATGGGGAGATTGTTTTAAGTTTTGTTGTTGTTCTTTTTATCAAGTTTGTTTTATAAATCATTTATAAAAATGTTAATTACTTTATAAATGAATTTGTTGATATATTTGTTTTTTATATTGAAAAATATGTTTTGAACAATATTGTTTACAACTTTGGAAAACTTTTTAAATTTAATTTTGTTTGAATTGAATAAGGATGATTAATAGACAAAATCAAATTGATGTAGAGGTAGAGATATTAAAAGCTCTTAAGAAATATTCTGATGGTTTATCCATTACAGATTTATCTAATGAGCTAGTCTCTGGAAGGTCTACTGTAAGAACTTCTCTTGCGAAATTAGAGGGCGCGAGGAAAGTTAGAAGCATTCAAATTGGTATGGCTAAACTTTACAAGTTATTTTAGTATTGTCTGGTTTCAAAAAAAGGAGATGGAGGGTTTGACAGGATCTTTAAACAAAAGAGGTAGTAGTAATAACACAAGTAGAGTGAGTTTTTCAATTATATTTTTAGTAGTTTTAATTATGGGGGCTAGTAATGCTAGTGCTTTTGAGACTTATATTAGTAGTACGGGAAGTTATTTTAATGGGAGTGTTGGAATTGGAACTAATAGTCCAGGTGAGGAGTTGCATGTTATAGGAGATATCAATGCCACGGGAGATATTTCAACTGATAATTACGGATTTTTTGGTTGGCTTGGTTCATTAACTTCGAGAATTACTGGAATGTTTGTTCAAGATATTAATGTTAATGGAAATTTAACTTTAAATGGAACTGCGATTGATGATTGGGGTGATGTTTCTGGAACTGCAGATACTCAAAAAGGAACTTCTGGGAATTATGTGTATAATGATTCAACTAATATAATGTTTAATGAAACTGAATTGAATGCTACAATTGATTCTAGAGATTCAGATACGACATATTCGCATTTGGGCAATTTTACAGATGATTTAGGAGATCGAGGTTATACTTCGCTAAGTAATTTTACTAATGATGAGGGTTATATTAATTCAACTCAAGCAGAAGTTTATAATGAAACTGATTTGATTAATTCGGTGAATACCACTGCAAACATTAAAGGATTAGGTTTTAACATAACTTCTGAGTTAGATACTAAATATATTGCACAAGGTGATGAAAGTGATTTGAATGTAAATAGTTCTTCATGGTGGAATGGTGTTTCTGGTTGGGTAAGTGCTTGGTTTTACAAATCAGGAAATGATTTAACATTTAACGAAACTAAATTGAATGAGAGTATTGATGCCCGTGCTCCTTCTGATGGTCAAGGTCTTAATGCTTCTGAAACAAAATATCTTTATGATGACGGTGTTGTTGTAGGTCTTAATGAAACTGAATTGAATGCTACAATTGATGATCGGCAAACTTCAATAAACTTGACAAATTATGCATTAAAAAATCAATCTGAAATTTTTGCAGGGAATATAACTACAACTCAAATAGGATTTTTTGGTTATTTGGGTTCTTTGTTGAACAGGGTTACAACTTTATTTGTTCAAGATATTGATGTTAATGGAACTATAACTGGTGGTGCAATAAATATTACAACTTCTAATGGAAATATTGTAACTTCTGGGAATGTAACTATTGGTGATAGGGTTGGAATTGGAACGACAAGTCCAACCGAAAAATTACATTTGAGTGGAGAAGCAGCAGGAAGGGCCGAGGAGGTTTTTGCAATCAAGATGCACAATACAAGGGACGGCAATCCCTTAACTAGGGGAAATGCAGAAATTGCACTTTGGGAAGGGGGTGAGGTAGCTGCAACAGAATTAAGATTTTATACAACAGATGATAGTGGTGATTTAAATGAAGTGATAAGAATGGATGATAGACAAAAAACAACTATGTATGGCAGTGTCGTACTTGAGGGCACAGGTTCTCTTGATGCGGGAGAGTTTTATTCATCCGTTTCTACTGGTAGGGTGGGGATTGGAACGACAAGTCCTACTTATTTATTGGATGTGGATGGTAATGTTTCTATAAATGATACTTTTTATGTTACAAATGATGGTAATGTGGGTATCGGTACAGCAGACCCAGAATACGACCTTCATGTAGTGCATGAAAATGCGAACGCAGCAATAGTTCTCAACAGAACAGATGGAGCTGCAGGATATATCAATGCTATCCCTGGAAGGGTAAATTTAGGAACTGTAACTGATGATGATATCGCATTTACACCCAATATTACTGTAGAAATGACAATTAAATCAGGTGGTAATGTAGGTATTGGTGAATCTAATCCTACTGAAAAATTACATTTGACTGGAGAAGCAGGTGGAGATGACGTTGAAGTCCTTGCAATTAAATTTCATAATACAGATGATGGGAATAGTGTTGATGAAGGAAATGCGGAGATTGTATTTTGGGAAAGTGGTGATGATCCGATGGAAAAAATCCGTTTATAGTTGGGTCTGCTTTTCAAGCTGCATTTGCTGAGTGGTGGAATTCTCTTTCTCCTCACATGAGAGAGGCACATAGTTATATTGGAGAGAAAGAAATAATTGGTCCGAAAGATAATAATCCTACTATTGTATCATTTTGGAAATCTGTCGGTAGTGGAGGGATTAAATCTGATAGTGTTCCTTGGTGTGCTGCTTTTGTTGGAGCAGTTTTAGAACGTAGTGGTAAGGAATATGTTGGAGGTATTGGTGCAGGAGGGGCTAGAAATTATTTGAATTATGGTTCTGCTGTGGATGCAGGGGAAGTTAGACTTGGCGACATTGTTGTTTTTTCTAGAGGTAGTGGTTGGTCAGGTCATGTTGGTTTTTATGCTGGAGAAACTGAAACTGAGATATTGTTACTTGGTGGAAATCAAGGTGATCGAGTTAGTTATGGATATTTCTCAAAAGATAAAGTTCTTGGATATAGGAGGCCAGTTGATGCAGTTGTAGAAGAACCTTCTGAATCTGTTCTAGAGAATCCTTTAGATATTATTGAAGAACTGGAATCTAGATTTAATAATAATCATCCTCTACCAATGAGTTAGAAATAAATTATTTTTTAATTTGTTTGTAAATTTCTTCTAGAACTTTTTCATATCTTTGTTCTGGAGTTTTTTGATTCTTTGGAATTTTTCTATCTTCTATTAGAGGCCTTTCTGTACCAATTCTACAAATGAATTTTTTTATTTTATAAGAATCTCCAGTTTGAGATGGTTGAAGTCCATCAATTCCGTGATCTACAAAATCTTCAACAGATAGGTTAAATCTTACTCCAGAATTATATTTTGCATTATGCGATTTCTTCTGTACTCTTATATTTAGAATATCTTCTTTATCTATCTCTCCAAATTTCCCACTATCTCTTAATTTGATTATGTAGTGTTTTCCTTTATTATAAAACTCTGAGTAGTGCTCTCCTCCAGGTAGTTGTTTCCCATTATTTAATGTATCTTCTGCTACTTCTTTAGCTAAACATTCAATAGAATATTCTTGTGCTTTAATTTGTTCTGAGAAAGAAAGCATTCCAGTTAGTCCTGCCCCAATTAATATATTTGTTATTGTTTTTTTCATTCTATCTTTATTTCAACTCTTCCAGGTAATCTTGGACCAGCTCTTTTAAGATATTTTATTGCAGTATCTACATCTTTTTCATTAGTATTTACAAGAAATACTGTAGATCCTTTTTTTGCTCTTGCTGCAAGCCCCATAGGTTTTCCAAATGAGTGCTTCATACCGGACTGCATTCTGTCCGCTCCAGCTCCTGTAAGCATCTTATTTTCTCTTAATATATGATGTGGATAAAGGTTAACTTTGAAATGATATCCTTTTGGTCCTAGTGCAGCTTGTAACTGTCTATTTACCAGAATTCTACAAGACTCTAAAGCATTATGTCTTATGTTGAAATATTCTTTTGTAACTAATCTTATTGTTTTTGGGAACTGTTTTTTTGTATCTCCCATATGGAATCTATTTAATTTTGATGAAGGCATAGATTTAATGAATCCTTTTTTTCTATATTTTGATTTTCTAGTATAAGGTCTAGTTGTATTGTGTTTGTAACAATGTCCTTTTCTTAAAGCTGCCATTTTATTCTATCTTCACCTTTGTACTTATTGCTTGACCTGGAAGTCCTTTTTCGAACTTTACTCGAACGGCACCTTTATTTCCATGCTCTTTCATAATTATTCCAGTTATTTCTTTTTTAGAAGGTGTTATCCAAGTTACTGTTTTCTTTACTAATTCTTTAGCTTTATCTTTAGAATCAACTCCAATAACCTTTACTATCATCTGATTTGTATACTGGGTTTTGTGACTTCCCCTGTAATTAACAATTATTCCTTCCATTTCAACTTTTTAGGCAAATTTGACTATTTAAAAATGTTTTGTTTTATCT
>CAZCDH010000023.1:0-4276 GCA_964497715.1 Candidatus Woesearchaeota archaeon
ACCGGCCTTGAAAGCCGGGCCCGCAAGGGCATCTGGGTTCAAATCCCAGTCTCGGCGTTTTTATCTCATAAAATTAAAAGATCTCATGTAATTTGAGATTATTGAACTATCTGATTTTCACAGAACCTTTAGAAACTGCTTTTGCATATTTTAATTTATCTTCAGAATCTGAGTATATCGTATAAAGAATTTCGTTTTTCTTAACTTTATCTTTCAAATGTTTGTAGAGGTAAACTCCTGCTCGTTTATCTTCTGGCGCTCCTGCTATTCTTGCCACTTTTGTTATTTTTTTATTATCTATGAATGAAACTTTCCCTCTTCGAGTAGCTCTGACATTATAAGAAAATTTTGCTAGCTCTATATCTTCTGGTTTTATTGAAGATTTGCCATTTTGCAATCTTATGATCTCTTTCATCTTTGTATATGCTAGTCCTGATTCTAAAATTATTTTTGCAGATGCTTTAGTCTTTGTTAATTTGAAAATTTTGTCAGCCATCATTATTGATTTTTTTTCTAAATCTTTTGGAGCTTTTTTATCTCTTCTTAAAATGTATAAAACATCTCTGGCTTCAAGATTTGGACCTATTCCGTTGCCTATTGGCTGGGAACCATCTGTGATTATAACTTTGATTTTCATTCCCAATCTTTTTCCTAGATGGATAAATTTTCTTTTCAGACTTTTAGCTTTTTTCTTAGAACTTATTTTTGCTGTTTCTCCTATCGGAATGTCTATTAGAACATGTGTTGATCCTACACTAGCTTTTTTTGCAAGTATTGAAGATATCATTAAACCTTCTGGATCTAACCTTAAAGGGTATCTAACTTTTATTAGTTTATCATCTGCTCCTGCTAGTTCCATTGCTCCGCCCCAGATTATACATCCGTTAGATTTTTTTACTATCTTTTTTATTTTCTCAGGAGTGAAAGCAATTTTAGAAAGAACTTCCATAGTGTCTGCTGTACCTGCCGCACTTGTTATTGATCGAGATGAACTCTTAGCTATAGTTAGTCCCGCAGCTGCAAGTATTGGAGTGATTAACATTGTTGTTCTGTTATTTGGAATTCCTCCCAAACAGTGTTTATCTGCGATAATCTTTTTTCCTAATTTTATCTTTTCTCCATTTTCTAAAACTGCTTTAGTAAGATCTTCGACTTCATCATTAGAGAGCCCGTTTTTGTAGCAGGCAGAAACAAAATATGCTAGTTCTACATCTGTTAGATCGTTTTCAGTCATATCTTTTACTATAATTTTAATTTCTTTTTTAGAAAGTTTTGTTCCATCTAATTTTTTTCTAATAAACTCTATTGAGGCTGGTGTGTGGGTGGGTTTTAGCTCCAATTCTTCGCCCTTTTTGATTTTTAGTACTTCCATTACCTCTTCTAGTAATCCGATTTCTTTGTGCTTTATGCTTCTTGAAACTTCTGATACATTTAGTGCGGCTATAATCTCTTTTCTTCCTTTTTTCAATAGAACTCTGTCTCCACTATTAAGATCTAATTTTTTTGCATCTTTATAATTTAGAATTACAATCAACGGCCCACCTGTTGAGAGATTCACATCTTTTACTTTAAGCTTCATTTTTATCTTCAATTGTTCTATAAAATACTACTAGTAATGATAGGATCAAAGGTCCTATTAGAAGTCCTGCGAATCCGAAAACTTTTAGCCCTCCAAGTAATCCAAGTAGTATTACTATTGGATGGATATTTGCTTTTCTTCCTATTAATTTTGGTTTTAGTATGTTTTCTATTGAACTGATTATGAAAAGTCCGTATAAGAATAGTAGTACTCCTCTAATCATACTATCTGTAGCAAGTAAGTATATAGAAGTTGGGACCCAGATTGCTGTCGCCCCTATTGCAGGTAAGATAGCTAAGATAGTCATTATGATTCCCCAGAATATTGCGTTTGGTATTCCTAGTATGAAGAAACCTATTGCTCCGGCTATACCTTGAAGCATTCCTGAGATAACTAATCCGAAAATAATCCCGTTAGTTGTATTTTGAATATCTTTGAATAGTTTGTTTTTCTTTTCTTTAGTTAGAGGAATTAGTTCCCTAACTTTTCTTAGTATTGCAGGGCTGTTCATGAAAATAAAGAACATTGTGAAACCTACTATGAATATAGAGAGTATTCCTCCCATTACTGTTAAGAATATATTTGATGTTGCGTTAATAAAGAATCCAGATAGTTTTGCAGAATAACCCTTTGCGTATGTGTTTAAGTTTACTCCTGTATTTGTTATGTCTTGTATCTTTTGAGAGAGTGAAGTGAAATCCAGTTGATTGAATGTAGTTTGAATTGTTGTTGTTTCTCTGATTATCGGTCCGGTTAAGAATAGTAGTGGGATGATCAATATTAGGAATATAAGAAAAATCGTTATTCCGGATGCTATTACTTTTTTCTTGACTATTCTACGTATTTTTTTGTAAAGTGGATTGAAAATTATTGCTAGAATTACTGCAACTATTAGTGAAGATATAAATGATGAAACTATTTTATAGGATAGGTACATTAGTAGCGCAATTACTGCAATAATCAAATATTTTTTATAATCTAATAATCTCATCTCCACTTTAATTGATTTTACATATTTATGTTTATAAATATTTTGTTTAATTCGAAAGGTTTAAAATACTCCGAGTTATCCAAGTTTGTATGGAAAGTAGGGTTGTTTTAGGTTTAATCGAGAAGATTAAACTAAATGATGAAGAGGTTTTGGCCAAGATAGATAGTGGTGCTGCTAGAAGTTCTATTCATATAAAACTGGCATCTAAATTGAGATTGGGTCCTGTAATAAAGTCTGTCAGAATAAAAAGTTCTAATGGTGTTCAGCTTAGACCTGTTGTTAAGGCAAGTGTGATTATAGCTGGAAAGAAAGTAGAAGGGTCTTTTACTATTACTAACAGAGAAAAACTTAAATATCAAGTTCTGATTGGACAAGAGATTCTAAAACAAGGATTTTTGATAGATCCGTTAAAAAATGAAATTAGCGATAATTAGTTTGAAAAGCATTAGTACTAAAATGCTTGCTGAGGAATGTGAAAATTACTTTGATAAAGTAGATTTGTTAGATATTAGACAGATTGAAACAAAAGCGAGTTCTGAAGGTGTTGAAGTTCTTCATAATGGTGACAAAATTGATGATTATGATTGTGTTTATTGTAAGGGAAGTTCTAAGTATGCGTTAGTCTTACAGAGTATTACAGAGTCCTTGAAGGGTACTTGTTATATGCCTCTTTCTGCATCATCTTTTGTTATAGGGCATAATAAATATCTTACAACTCTTGAATTACAGAAAGCGAGAATTTCAATGCCTAAATCTTATCTTGCGGCAACTATTGATTCTGCAAAAAAAATATTGAAAAAAATCCATTATCCTGTTATAATTAAAATACCTAGTGGCACACATGGGAAGGGTGTGATGGTTGCTGAGAGTTTTGCATCTGCTTCAAGTGTTCTTGATACTATGGAAGTTTTCAAGCAGGCGTATATAATCCAGGAATTTATTGATACTGGGGCTACTGATATTCGTGCTCTTGTTATTGGCGATAAAGTTGTTGCAACTATGAAACGTAAGGCTACTCGTGGTGAGGTTCGAGCAAATATACATACTGGTGGAACTGGACTTAAGGTTGAGTTGAGTGGAGGTTCTGAACGTCTTGCAGTTAAGGCCGCAAAAGCTATTGGTGCAGATATTGCTGGAGTTGATATGTTGGAAGGAGCCAGTATGAATGTTTTAGAGGTAAATGTTAGCCCCGGATTACAGGGTATAACTAACATTAGTGGAGTTAATGTGTCTGGAAAGATGGCTAGGTTCCTTTATGATCAAACTAAGAATTTTAAGAAAGCTGATTCTAGAGCAAAGTATAGTGATATTTTGAAAAGCATTGAGAAGAAACCTACTACTTCGAAAGGTCATAGTGAAATTATAACTAATTTAGAAATCAAATTTGGGAAGATAAGGTTGCCAGATAGTGTGACTAAGATTAGTGAATTTAAAGATGGTGAAGAGGTTGTTGTTAAGGCAACAAAAGGTAAGATCTTAGTTAAAAAGAATGATGAGATAAAATAGAAATATTTTTATATGTTAAATTTCTTATTCTCTTTAAGGGAGCGTGATATTTAATGAAGAAAAATGAAATTATTGGTATAGGTATTGTAGTTTTAGTTCTTGTTGTCTTCAGCATCATATTCTCAGGCTGTCAAAATATTGGCGGTCAAGCTTCTAAGCAGATACCTTCTGACATAAGTCATTCATTACCAAAAAACGCC
>CAZCDH010000024.1:0-4176 GCA_964497715.1 Candidatus Woesearchaeota archaeon
CCGAGACTGGGATTTGAACCCAGATGCCCTTGCGGGCCCGGCTTTCAAGGCCGGTACAATACCAGGTTATGTGATCTCGGCATAAATCTTCTAAAATATGTTTACTTTCAGCCTTATTTAAATTTAACTGATAAGAAAAATATTTTTCTCTTTGGATAACTTCTCTAACACTTTTTTCAAATTTCCATACTTCTGAGATTAACTTAACCATATCAAGTAAAAGCATTTTACTTGCCATATGAAATCCAACAATTCCTTTTTTATTTATAAAACCATCAGATAAAAATAATCCTAGAAAGAATTGTTTTTTTGATAAAATATCGGAATTAAGAATAAACTTAGGAATTCTTACAATATGAGATTTTTTACCTACAGGAATTCCATAATCATTAACAATAAGATCAAATAATTCCCTAGAATATATTGAAAACTGATAAAGGTCTTTTCTATTTATTCTTGACCTACAACTAATCTTTCCATCTTTTTTAAAAAGTTCTGAATTAAGATTAGAAAACAATTTAACAAAATCTAATTTAGTGTTGAAAAAATTTATAGAATAAGTAGGATACCCGTAGCCATTTTTACGATTTGAAATATGTCCATCTCCAACTAACAAACCTAAATATAGTGCAAGATTATTTACATCCATAAATTAAAAATATAAAACATTATTTATAAAATAAATAAGGTACATATGACAATGACATAATCTTCTGATTTACAATACTCCAAGTAAATGATAAACTAATGCAGTTGCAGCTTTCATACTTCCATCACTATCAGAATACTCTAGAATCACACAATCATCTTCAACATACAAAGAGTTTTCATTACCATGCCTTAGAGAGATAACTCCAATATCATCACTCGAATCTTCACAAGTTATTATCTCAATCTCGCCACTATATCCTTCATACTCTTCAATAATAGCAATATTTGCATGAAGTCTATGCACTGGACGAATATCTTTATTGATTAATCTAGTAATCGTTACAGGAGTTGTAGCAGCCCTACCTTTCAAAATCAAACTATCTTCAGGATCCTGAGTAACATAGATAAAATCTTTATCAAAAATATAATCATTTACCTCATTATTATATCCTATAATCTGAAGCTCTTCAGGACCAAACTCAAAAGGAATATTATCTATATTTCCACTAGTATCTTTTAACTTAATCAAATGAAATGTAACTGCAGGATTTCTATCATCTACTCTAAATGAAAAACTACCTGCAGGACCTTCCCAATCATATTTCTCAGGTAGCCCAGAAGTATATATTCCTCCAATTAAAGCAACTAATGAAACTATTAAAATTATAATAAAAATATCTATTGTCTTTCCAGTTTTTTCATCCATTTTACATAACTCCTAAAATATCATAACAAATCCTATTAACAGATTTGATAAATTCTCCAGAAACATAAGTACACTTATCATCTTTATAAATTTTTTCTTCGCCATTAATAAATCCGATTACATTATCACCTTCACAACTAACAACTGGTATATCTGGACAGTTCTCTTCATCCAAACAAGCAATCTGAGAAAACTCCCCTCTGTATGCTAAAAAATTTCTTAGTTTACTTATTGCATAATTCATATCATCATTTAATTCCGCAGGATTATATGCAATGTATAAATCTGTTAAATCAACAGAATCTAAATTATAATCCATATCTTCAAGATCACTCGGTAGATACTCAAAAAGATACTGCTTACCTTCAATATAAGTTACCCACCCACTATTAACTTTAGTAAAGGTATAATCTCCATACTGTTCACTATCATAACTATCTCCACTCATAAAACCTAGAGTACTACTAATCATAATAGTTACAACAAATAAAGGTAAGACTAAATTTCGTTTTTTCATAAGATTTTGGAAAGATACTTAGAATAAAAAGCTTTCTATAAGTTTAAAATAAAAAAGAAAAAAAAGAAAAAAAAGAAGTGTAGAATTACTCTACACTTATTGCGTCAACAGTTAGACCAGTTCCAGAAACTGAAACTAATTCCTTACCAGACAATGCAAATGCACTAGGGTTAGCTGCAACTACTGCTGCTCTCTTAGTGTCATCAACTTCCCATCCAGATACAACCATTGCTACTTTGTCGCCGTTATCAAACATCTTTAGATAACCAACGTTCTCAGAGTAACCAGAGTCAAGTCCACATGAACCAGCTGCTACACCTTCAAAAGAAGCTGTTAAGCTGTTTACACAAGGTCCACCTACAAGGATTAAGTTGTAATCTGTTGCAGTTGTTACTTGGCTGTCGTCTAGGATAGCTGCAGATGTTGATTCAGATGACTCAGCAGAAGCAATATATACTTTTCCATAAGTTTGTTCTCCCCAATATGTTACATCAACAGTATCTTCATCAGGATCTTGGTCATACTCTATATAAGCTCCAATATCATCTTCTACATATGCAGTAAAAAAGTTGTCATCATCTGGATCTTCTAATTTATCAGCACCAGAAAATACAGTTAAAGCAGCATCAGCAACAGTTGCTTCAATCTTATCACCACTAACAAATCCTGCAGTAATATTTATGTCATCTCCTGCTAACAAACTTGCATCCTTATCAGCACCTTTCATATGAATTATATAACTAGTTTGATTATATGACTCAGTTGTATTTCCTAGCTCAATAGTAGGTGAAACAGCATCAGCATTTGCATTATCTGTAGTTTCTTCAATAGGTAAGTAAACTGTCAATCCTAATGGAGTGATTATCCTATCAAAATATGTCTGTGTTCCGGAAGCATTTATGTCCACATAACTATCTTCAACAAACTCCTCTAAATACAAAGTTGCATCACCAATAGAGAAAGAAGTTGCATTTTTAATATTTGATGCTAATTCTTCTCCACTTATCACATCCTTAAAGTCTACACCATTTGTATCATCAGAATCAGATATCTCAACAAGATAAGAACTTCCTTCAGCACTACCATCATAATAAGTAACTACAAAGTACTGATCACCCTCAGCATCTCCAGTTGCATTATATGTAAACTGTGTAGCTGCAGTATGTCCAGAAATAGTTGCTAGTCCTTCATTATCTCCTGCACCACCAATAGTATCCCATCCACCAGTTCCATTACTTCCAAGTAATTGAATAGTATATTCACCAGATTCAAACTCAACAGTCAAATCAAGATCCTCGTCAGAACTTCCTCGAAACTTAACAACTTCAGAAGTTTCAGGAGTAACTAATCCTTCAGAAGAAATCATTATTGACTCAAATCCAGGCATAGTTATGCTAGAATCTGCAGTTACAAACATATCTTCGTCAGCTTTCCATTCTAAAGTCCAGGAATTTATCTTGAAAGGATTTCCTGAAGTATGGTCAACATAAAACTTTAACTTGTCAACATCTTCATCATTAATTTTAACTTCTTGGGTATCTTTCAATTCAATTTTATCTGCTCCTAGATAAAATTCACACGAAAGTATCTCCATAGTTGCACCAACCATATAATTCACTTCAGTAACTCCAACAACTGTTCCATCATCAAGTTCATCTGTAGAACCGTCAGACAATTTATTAGTAGTTTCTGTTCCACTATCATATGACACAGCAAATTGACATTCATCAGCATCGACAAAAGTTAATTCAACATCATAAGTAGTTCCACTAACAGTATAGGATTTTGTTTCACCAATTGAAATAGTATCTTTTTCATGTCCACCCATTAATGTTAATTCTAAATCATAAGATGTAGAATTTTTTGCATCAACTACACTATAAGTTTTACCTAAGAAACTAATATCTACGTCTTCAAAATCTAAGAAGTCATTTCCAGAATTAGTATCATCCTCTGCAGGTTCTATAAAATTGAAAGTATAATTCAAGATATGAGAATTCTTATCAATTTTAACACCTAATGTAGGATCCTTAGATTCATAGTTATTATCTGCAAAATATGCAAATTCTAAAGCATCACTTAATGCAATCTTTTGTTCATAACTGAATTCAGTATTTTCACCATTTGAAAATTCACCAGAAGCTAAGACTGATGGTAATTCATCATGATCAAAATTAATAGTTTTTACTTCAGTTAAGTTGTCTCCAATATTCATCTTATTAGTACCTGTTTCAATAAGATAACTCTCTCCACCACTAACAGTTGTAGCAGTTGCTAAACCGTCCATGTACGTCTGTATAGT
>CAZCDH010000025.1:0-3956 GCA_964497715.1 Candidatus Woesearchaeota archaeon
AATGAGCCCGGCCGGATTCGAACCGGCGATCTTCACGGTGTAAACGTGACGCCCTAACCAGACTAAGCCACGGGCTCATAACAGAAACCATCACATTTTATTTTAAAAACCTTTCTATTTATTCAAGATAATAATATTACCTCTCCCTTTCTTAATTCTGTGAACAATTTTCTTATATTCCAACTCAGTAATTATTAAACTAGCCTTAGCTTCACCCAAACCAAGATTCTTTCTAATCTCTTTTTGTGTGGTTCGCCCACCTTGTTTTTTAATAAAATTAAGTACTCCATTCAATTCATCATCTTCATCAATTTTTTTCTTTGGACGTTTTTTGAAAATAATATAAAGAACAAAAACACTCACAATCAATATAGTCCAAATCCACCATAAACTTTTACGATAACTAAAATCCACATCAAAATCATCACCTATACTGCTATCAAAAGTTGGGAAAAGGATTAAATCGATTACATAATCTCCTTCTTTGACTATAGAAATCTCTTCTTGAGTACTCGCAACCAACTCCTGCCCAATATAATATTTAGCATCTAATATGTAATCTCCGACATTTAACTCAAAACTATAACTTCCATCTCTAGAAATCATACTTTGCATAGGTTTAGAATCTATCTCAACGACAGCACTATCAACAATATCAAAATCAAGATCATACACACTACCATGAAGAGTTGCCCCACTAGCAAAGGGTGTGTAAAATAACAATAATAACAGGATTAATCGTTTCATAGATTAACTAATGAAATTAGCAATATAAAAACCTTTTGAAAGCTTTCCTACAAATTAAAGCTCCATAAAGCTTCTAAACACATAGAGAAAAAGTTTCTTTATAAATAAATTTACCAATACAAATACATCAAATTCCGAATATGGAACAACAGGAGAAATAAAAATGAAAAAAACAATGGCACTATTGTTAATTGGACTTTTTGTGCTGAGCGCAGTCCCTATTGCAACAGCAGAACAATCAATAGGACAACCTAATCAAAGAGCAATCCAAGAATACAATACCCTAAAACAAGAATATAAACAAATAAGGAATGAATGGGAAAGTTCAAAGACAGAATATATACAGACGAAAAAGAAATTACAAAAATTTAACAAATTGACACCTGAAGAACAAGAATTACATTTTGGAAAAGCTCAAGAATTTATGACAAAAACACTTGATAGGATGGAAAAGCATTTAGAGATCCTACAAAAGTGGTCTGAAAGAGTTGTACAAAATGATTCGCAACAACAAGAAATAATCGAAGATCTTGGAATTCATATAAAAGAACTGAATGAGTTCAAAACAAAAGTCTCAGAAGCAACAACAGTACAAGAATTAAGAACTGTTGGAAAAGAAATAAAAGATTATTGGAAAAATGCTAGAGCAGACATAAAAAGAGTGACTAGTACAATTTTGGCTGCAAAAGTAAACAACATAATTCAAAGAGCAGAAACACTTTCAAAAAAATTGCACACAAAAGTTAATGCCCTTGATCAAGGTCATGGGGAAGTTCAAGAAATGCAAGCATTGCTTAAAGAATTTGATATAAAAATAACTTTGGCAAAAGAGAGTTATGAAAACGCAAAAGACGCATATTCTCAAATAAGGAGTCTTTCTGAAGTAGACAGCCTATTTGGTCAAACTAAAGATTTTCTAAAGGATGCAGACAAATATCTAAAAGAATCGCACAAAATCCTAAAGAAATTGGTTAAACTATACAGAGATAATCAGGGAAACTTTCCAGAAATAGATTCAACTAGAGACTCACCAGGAGTAGATGAATAAAATGAAAAAAATAATAGTAATACTTGCATTACTATCTTTAGTTATAACTGGATGTGCACAAGGGCCAGAAAGCATTGTAAATACAACAGGACATGTAGCTACAGATGACTTCGGAGAGCAAGTATTAGAGTTTGATGAAATGGACTCAGACATGAACATGGACATGGATTTCTTAGATATTGAACTGGAATTTTAACCAGTTCAATTTTTTTATTTTTTAAAATGGAAATAATCAAGAACTTAAAAAAAGAATTAGAAAAACTAGCTTCTAGCTTTAGTGTATTTCTTCTAATTTGGATTGCAATGATTATAATTTCTATGGTCAAAACAAATTTATAAAAAGATTTAAAAAGACTTAAACTCATATTCTCACCAAGATGGACCAATTACCAAATATTCCTCCAGAAAAACTTGAAGAAATGAAAAAAAGGCAGAAACAACTAAAAACAAAATTAGACAAATTCAAAATTCAAGTTACTAAAAATTTCAAAAAAGAAATAATTGGTATAGCACTTTTACCACCAAAAAAAGCGCAAGATCAAAAAAAAGAAAATAAACAACAAATAAATGTCTTAGTCTTAATAGACGATTCAAATTCTAAAACAATTCCAGATTTCAAATTAAAAGATAAAATTGCTAAAGAAATAACTAAAACAGCAACTAAAATTGACAAAGACATAAATCTTGAAATAATGATTACTTCAGAATTAAAAGAGGCATGTTTTGATGGAAAAAACGAAGTTCTACAATTAATCGCAATGTCTGCTCCAGTATATGATCCAATGGACGTATTAGTTGCCCTAAAAACTGCAGAGATTCACAAAACAATGATTTTGAAAAAGTTTGAGAAATATATTGTAAGTTACATTGGAGTAGGTTCATTATTTAGGGGAGAAAAATCAAACGATATAGATGTTTCTATAATTATAGATGATACAGATGTAAAACGTATGACTCGAGCAGAACTTAAAGATAAACTAAGAGCAATAATAATAAATCACGGATTTCAAGCAACAGAAATAACAGGAACTAAAAAACAATTTCACATACAAGTTCATATCCTGACAGATTTCTGGGACTCTGTAAAAGATGCTAACCCTGTGGTATTTACTTTCTTAAGAGATGGTGTTCCATTTTATGATAGGGGCACATTCACGCCTTGGAGACTTTTATTGAAGATGGGAAAAATTAAACCTAGTCCTGAATCAATTGAAATGCACATGGATATTGGTAAAAAATTATTAGATAGAGCAAAAAAGAAACTTATGGTAGTAGCAACAGAAGATCTGTACTATGCTTTACTAAATCCTGCACAAGCAGCTTTAATGCTTTATGGGATACCTCCATCAACACCTAGAGAAACAATAAAATTATTAGATGAAATATTTGTAAAGAAAGAAAAATTACTAGAAAAAAAATATGTAACAACTCTAGAAGAAGTATTCAAATTTTACAAAGGAATTGAACACGGAAAAATCAAATCTGTATCTGGAAGAGAAATAGATGCATTCTTAAAAAGTTCAGAAGAATATCTGAAAAGATTAGATAAACTATTCAAAGAAATAGAAAAAACAAAAGAAAAGGAAAATTTTTCAAATATCTATGAGACAGTAATGAGAGTAACAGAAGATGTTGTTGGGAAAGATAAAAAATCAAAACCAGAAACAAAATTAAAAAAATACTGTGAACAAACTGGATTGCCATTAAGATTAGTAGATACCCTAAAAGCAACTATAAAAGCAAAGAAAGAATTGCAGGCAAAAAAACTAACAAAAGCAGAAATTAACAAACTTAGAAGAGAAACAAGAATCTATGTTAAAACTCTTGCAGAACATATCCAAAGAATAAATATAGCAGATTTAGAAAGAGCGACAATAAAATTCAGATATGGAAATTCTATTGGAGAAGTGATAATTCTTGGAGAAAACGCATTTATAACACCTGACATAAAAGTCGAAGATAAAACAATTCAAAAAACAAAACTTACCAAAGAAGGTGGACTAAGTAAGATAGAATCTAGTACAATCCAAGAGATGGAACAAGCGATAATGAAAAATCCAATCAAAGAAAGCTTATTCATTAAAGAAAAACTATTTTCTGATTTAAGAGGCATATTTGGTGAAAATTTAGAGATAATGCTTTGATTATATCTCTAAATTGA
>CAZCDH010000026.1:0-3710 GCA_964497715.1 Candidatus Woesearchaeota archaeon
GCAGGTGTGCCGGAGTGGTCAAACGGGATGGACTCAAAATCCATTAGCTTAGTGCTTACGCAGGTTCGAGTCCTGTCACCTGCACTTTAAAAAAATGAATATCAAAAAAGTATTATTTCACAAAAAAAGAAAATTCTTCTGGAAAGAAGGAGATCTTCACTCACAATACGGGGTAGTAAAGAAAGAAGATATAGAATCTTCAGAAAATCCGATATTTTCTCACTCAAAAGACGAGTTCCTTGTATCAGAAGCTAATTTCATAGACAACATAAAAAAATTAAAAAGGGGTCCCCAAGCAATGCATAAAAAAGATATTGGTCTGATAATATCTAACACAGGAATAAATAAAGATTCTAAAGTTATCGATGCAGGAGTTGGTTCGGGGATAAATACATTCTTATTAGCAAACATAGTGAAATCTGTAACAGCTTACGAAAAAAGAGAAGACTTCTTGAAAATAGCAGAAAACAATATTAAAAGATTAGGATTAAAAAATATAGAATTAAAACTTCAAGATATTTGCGAAGGAATCTCTGAGAGAGATATTGATCTAATAACGCTAGATATGCCAACCCCTTGGGAAGTAGTTCCTCACGCAGAAAAAGCTCTAGTCTCTGGAGGTTACTTAGTCAGTTACTCACCTTCAACCCCACAAGTTTCAGATTTTGTAAAAGAGATTAGAAATAATAAGAACTTCCAGTTAGTAAAAGTTGTTGAAATAATAGAACGTCCTTGGAAATTCGAAGAAAGAAAAATACATCCAGAGTTTAATATCTTAGGCCATACAGGATTCTTAGTTTTTGCTAGAAGAATTTAAAAAATAAGATATTACCAATTACTATAGACTGTATAATATCCACCATCCGGATCTGCACTACATCCTGCACTCCATCCACTACACTCTCCATAATCACAACTATGGTCACAACCATTTATATAGCCGTTCTCATCTCTCCAAACATATCTTTTTCCATGCCCAAAATAATTAGATATAGCGCCATTAGCGCCATTATCCCAAATATTACTTATTGGATCAGTACAATGGTTCCAAGGACATCCAAAACATCTTCCACATTCAGGTTTAGCAGCATTTGTATCTAAGGCTTGAGCCCAAGTACAATTTCCATCATCGCATCCGCCATAAGAACCAGGAGAATGAAGATTAAACTCTGCCTGATCATACACATACACTCCAATATCTTGCTGATCCAAGGTATATGCACTAGGTTTAGGCTCCCAAACCATATATACAGATTTACAACCTCCTCCTTCATATGCTTGGCAGATATATCTAGGAGTGTCCATCACATCACAATTACCTTCACCATCACAAACTTCATCAGATTCGCAACCGTCATCGAAACTACCAGGAGACTTAGGCTCAAGCCCACAGCCATTACCATCTCCACAAGTAACAACATAACAAGTTTGAGTAGAACATTCATCACAACAAACAGGATTACCTCCACTACACTCACCATTACCATCACAATAAGCTCCACCTAAACAACTATTCCCATAACACTGACTATCAGGATCATTACAAGGTTGATTATTATACCATTCATCTCCTTCACAACTAGGTTTCTGAACAGGGATAGCTCTAACTACACAAACCCCATTTTCACACACTTCATAACCACAAACACCATTAAGATCTGGAACTTCTCCATGACAACCATTCATATGTCCAGAATCATACTCTCCAAGATCACAGGTATAATCTCCTGGTCTAATAATCAAATCATCACTAAGACAAACACATTTCTCATCTCCTCCAAGACTCACACTAAAAGAAGAATCATTACAATCATGCCCTGCGATATTTTGTTCATATCTATCGTACTCATGAGGACCCATAACACCATCACCACAATATCCACACATCATCTTATCCTCAAAATATCCAGATTCGTGCCAACTATGGCCATTTCCTGAATTAACACCTTCACTTCCGGCCCAATCAAGCGCCCAATCCAAATCATAATTAGGTCTCCACTCATTTATATCTGTACCAAATTTATGATAAACTTCATTAAGTTCAAAACAACTAAGAGAAACATCAGTACCAGAAATACAACTATCAACACCTAAACCATTCAACTCTCCTCCAGAATAATTTCCTTCCAATCCAATTATGCTCCAACTATTAAGACTATCATTGCAATTTCGAGGATATACTGCATTATAATTAACAACAGGACTACAAGAACTATCACTTATAGAACAAAAAAGCCCCTCGCCCAAGGAGATACCTGTCCCATAATTTAAGAAACTTTCAATATCAACATCATAAGAATAAACCCCATTCCGATTAGGATCACAAAGATTAATATAATTAACAGCGCTTCCCAAACATCCAGGAGTTCCATTAAAATCACTAACAGCCAGAGGAGTAATAACACAGTTGTTAGGATCAGAACCACCTGACCTACTCTGAACATTTTCAATTCTAAGTTTACTCTGTTTAACAAAAAGACCTCTAAAAAAATATTTTATTTTATCAAATAGATTCATTTCGCCAGAAAATCTAGGTCCTCCTACAGCCTCTTGCATTTGAGGAATTACCTTTTTAGGAGGATTATCTTCACAAGTTCCAATTGAAATTTCACCAGGATTAACTTCTGAAGAACATCTTCCACCAAGAGAACCACACTCAGAAGAACTATATTCCATATTACAACTAGAGTATCCTATGAATGAACAACCTCCTCCATTATTTAATAAATCAAATTTATTATGCTCTCCAAAATTATATTCAGAAGAAACACAATCTAATCCGAAATCAGAAGTACATAAAATATTTCCACGTATATTATTAGCACTAGAACCATGGTCTAAAGACAAACCCTTACCAGGACCATAAACAGAATTACCATAAATGTAATTATTTTCAGATAAATCTAGGTCAATTCCGACATCACCAAAGTTAGATATATGGTTAATAGAAATTTCACTATCTACAAATCTCATCCCCTTGATCCCATAACCCCCACCATATCCAAAAATGGCATTATTCTTAATCTTATTATAATTTAATGAATTCACGCCGGATGATAAAAAAATACCCATACGATAATCTTCAATGTGACAATTTTTTATTGTCAAATGATCATGACCATAAGAATATATACCAAATCTTCCATCCTGAGAACCGATTAAACTAGCACCATTGCAATCTAAAACAACATTATCAGCACCAATAATAATTGCAGAAATATCAATTCCAGGCAAGAAATACTCTCCTTTACAGAAAGTTGTATCTTCTGTTATAACCATACCATTAGTAGGTACAACACAAGCAGAAGCAGAATAAATACTAAAGATAAATACAAGGACCAACATCAAACTCTTTTTCATATTAATTATATATAAAATATATATATAAGTCTTTCTGAAAAAAAGATAAAAAAGATAAAAAAAATTAAAAAAATTAAAAAGGGCCAGTAGGTTCTGCCATAAATTCTGGTAATCCCTCTCCACCACTAATGATTACTTCATCAATTATTGGACTATTCCCAAGACCATATGAGTAATATGTAGATTTAACTGTGATAGATCCGAGGATTTCACCACTTATAACAGACTTAAGTATCCTCCTTCCAAGCGCATCATAAGCAAACTTCAAATTTTCTCCAGATGGCATAACTATCCCAGTAATCATATTGTTAGCATCATAAGTATAATCACTAACCTCTCCCCCACAATCC
>CAZCDH010000027.1:0-3548 GCA_964497715.1 Candidatus Woesearchaeota archaeon
AGTAGAAATTGAATAATTTATCTAAGAATTTCATTTTTTCAGATCCTCTTTTTTTTAGAAATCTTTTTTAATGAGTGTTTTTATATTGTAGTATATGAATTTTGAAAAATGGATGAAGAGGAAGAGAATTTTGTGGCACAATCATTTTATTCCTTCTTTAATTGCGGCAGTAGTTGTGGCAGTTCTATCTTATCTTTATCATTTAACAATCTCTAATATTATTTTGTTTGCCAGTGTCGGGGCGTCTGCAATTATTTTGACAAATACAAGATCCCATCATTTGTTTAAGTTAAAAACTATAATCTCTGCTTATTTTATTGCAATAGTTATCTCTTCAATGGTATATCTTTTGAATATTAAATTTACATTGCACACCTCAATTAATTTGTTTTTGTTAATATTCTTGGTAGGGTTTTCTTTGTTTTTATTTGATGCATTTCATCCGCCCGCTATAGCTTCTTCAATATCTTTTATCTTATTGGATCGACCTTTAATTTATTTGATTTACTTATTCCTTGCAATAATGATATTGCTTGTAGTCCTAAGGTTCATAACTTATGTTGCTTCTCCAAAATTATCTATAAAAGATTTCTATAAAGAGTTTAGAAAACTGATATGAAAATATTTATAAAGAAAATCTCTTTAGTCTTATTATGAAGGTAGCAATATTATTTTCTGGTGGAAAGGATTCTGTTTATGCTAGTTATTTAGCAAAACAAGATCATGAGATTAGTTGTTTGATTAGTTTGGAATCTAAGAGTGATGAGAGTTGGATGTTCCATGTTCCTAATATTGAATTGGTCAAATTACAAGCTGAATTGATGGATGTTCCTATTCTGTATAGAAAGACTGATGGTGTCAAGGAAGAGGAGTTGAAAGATTTGAAGAATGCTATCATTGAAGCCAAGGAAGATTATGGTGTTGAAGGAATTTTTAGTGGAGCTTTAGCAAGTAGTTATCAAAAAGAGAGAATTGAAAAAATTTGTGAAGATTTAGATCTTAAGAGTATCTCTCCGTTATGGCATATTGATTCTGAAGAGTATATTAATAGTTTGATTAAAGATGATTTTAAAGTTATTATTGTAGGTATTGCTGCAGATGGCTTTAATGAAAGTTGGCTTGGTAGGGAAATTGATAGTAAATTTTTAGAAGATATAAAGAAATTGAATATCCATCCTGGTGGAGAGGGCGGAGAGTATGAAAGTTTAGTTGTTGATTGTCCTTTGTTCAAGAATGAATTGAAGATAGTTGAGTCTAGGAATTTGCTTGAGAATGAATGTACTGGGAAATTAATTGTTGAAAAAACAGAGATTTAGTAAGACTTATATAGTAGTTATATAGTACTATATAACATGGCTGTTACAACAATACAAGTTAAGGATGAGACTCTTTTAAGATTGAAAGATATGAAAGTTTATTCTAGGGAGAGTTATGATGAAGTTCTTAATAATTTGATGGATCAAGTAGAAGTAGAAGTTTTAACTGAAGAAGATATAAAAGATATTGAAGAAAGTCTTGCAGATGTTAAAGCAGGCAGAGTTTATTCTGAAAAAGAAATTGCTAAGGAATTTGGAGTAAAACTGAAGAATGTATAGTGTTGAGTATTCTGCTAAATCGAGAAAAATCCTTAAAAAATTGCCTAATTCTGTTTCGGGAAGGATTATTGATAAGATTAATACAATTAAGTTAGATCCATTTAAAGAAGTTATAAAATTACAAGGAACTAAGTTATGGAGATTGAGAGTTAATGATTATAGAATTGTTATGGATATTATAATAAAAGGAAAAACTATAATTGTCTTGAGAGTTGGACATAGAAAAAATGTTTATAAGAAATTATGAGTCCCACTTATCAAAAGCTTGTTCTAGTTCTTTGTGCGTTTTTGAATATTTTTTTAGTGGAATTTTTTTCATAGTTGCTTCGATAGATTGACGCATTGCTTTTGCTCCAGATTCCGTTCCATCAGGATGTCCATGAACTCCTCCACCTGCCTGGATTATAATATTGTTTCCCATTGTTTTCACTATCTTTGGGATTTGTAGTGGTGAAACTCCTCCAGAAGCTACAGCTAATACCAGTTTCATACCATACCAGTTTTGTTCTAACCTATTTGTTTTAGGATTTGCTTTGATTTTTTGTTCTTCTATCTCTGCCTCTATTGATAGTTCTTCTGATGCAGAGCCGTGCATTTTACCTATTCCTGCAGTTCCTATGTGGAGTTGATCTACTCCTATTAATCTAGAAATTTTTGCCAGTGTTAACATTGATATTCCGTGTTTTGGATCTCTTGTTAGTGCACCATGCATTGCTCTGTGTGCATGAATTGCTAATTTTAGTTTATTTGTAACTTTTCTCATAGCTGCTAGTGCGCTCCAACCAACTGTTAAGATATCTATCATGACAAATTCTCCACCTTTCCTTTTTACATGTTCTGCACGTTTTTTCATCTCTTCATATTCTGCAGTTATGTTTGGTAAATAGATCTTTTTCTCTCCAGTTTTCTTTTCTGCTTTGTCTCTAGCTTTGAAAGTTAGGTTTATTCTTTTGTAGAAATTATTGAATTCCATTGAAGTTAGATTCTCATCATCTTTTACTACATCTAATCCTCCGATCCATGATTCGTAAGCTACCTTTGCATGTTGTTTTTCGGTTAACCCGATTTTTGGTTTCACTATTGTCCCTATCAATGGTCTCTTTTTAACCTTTGAAATTTTCCTAACTCCTTTAATTCCATACTTTGGTCCAGGAAATGATTTTACTATGCTTTTTGGGAAGGTTATGTCTTCTAATCTCAGTTTCTTCGCCTCTTTCATCCCGTAGATGTTTCCTGCAATTGAAGAAAGTATGCCTGACATGTTATTTTTTTCAAATAGTTTTTCAGGATATGCTATTTTTACTAAGTTCTCTTTTTTATTTATGTAGAATGCACTAGGTTTTAGTTTCTTAGCTATTGTTGGATTCATTGTAGAAATCTTTGTCCAGGTACCGATTGATGATTCTCCTGCTAGTAGTTCACATATTCGTTCTAGGGAGATTCCTTTCATTGGTTCTACTCTATACATTACAATTAGATCTGTTTTTTTTGGTTTGTATTTTTTATTTACAAATTCACAGTTTCCGTAAATCATTGTTCAGCCTCTTTTATAAGTTTAGGAATTTCTTTTATATCTTTAATTATGAAATCTGCTTCTTTTAAGTTTTTCCAAGTTTCTTTTGGTCCAGTTTTAATTACTATTGATTTTACTTTTGCAGCTTTAGCAGTTTTTATGTCTTGTATGCTGTCTCCGACCATAAACTTAACTTGTTTACCTAATCTTTTCTCTGCAGTATAAATTTCATCTGGAAATGGTTTTGCTCTTTTTACTTCGTCATCTCCAATAATTGTTTTGAATATCTTTTTATCTATTTTTGTTGCTTTTAGAAGTTTTAGTAATTCTTTATGATTATTATTTGAGACTAGTGCTAATTTGTAATTCTTACTTAGTTGCTTGAGTATTCTTTTTGTGTTTTTGAAAGGCTTTACTTTGTTAATTGATTGATCTCTTAT
>CAZCDH010000028.1:0-3197 GCA_964497715.1 Candidatus Woesearchaeota archaeon
GGGCGTAGCGGAGTGCAACGGAGCGGAGTTTTAATCGCTGTTAGTAGAGTTTTTTCGTAGAAAAAACCGAGCCAGAGTGCAACGTCCCGAAGGGCTGGCGAAGAGTAAAATTTTAATTGTTAATTATAGATAATGCCGAAGGCACTATTTTTTAGAGCGGGGGAGCCCCTACTATTCAAGTAGTAACTTAATAATAGTAAAAATAGATAATTTTATAAAGGGATTAAATATTCCTTCATTGTATGGGAACCGAAAAAGATATATTTGGCAAAGCAGTACATTATAGTATGGGAAATGAAGATAAACCTAGATCTTATGGTTTGCCAAACAGAGATGATGAATCTAGTGAAGCAACTGATTATGTAATGGGGAAAGAAGGTAAACCCTCTACTTTAGAATTGAATCTTGAAAGTAGAGGTGGCGAAACTAGAGGAGAATATCATGAGAGGTTATTTGCTATACGTTCTACCCAAATCGGCTTGATTAAAAAATATGAACACGAAATTGAATTAGATAGGTATAGATCTACAGATAAATACTTTAAAAGATTACTTGAGGATGGAGATGAAAAATCAGAAAAGGATTCAATACAAGTAATTCTGAATCTGCAAAAAGAAGTTAAACTATATTTGAAAAGATATCCTGCAATTTCTCCTAGAAAAAGCGCTGATGAGAAAATAAAAGATTTAAAATCTCTCTTTTGAGGATTTTTTTATAACCCTCCAGTATGATGTTTTGTTGATTCTTTTTTTGAATAATGAAATTCACAATCAGGTTTATAACTTGAGGAGTTTTCTAATATTTTAGCATGGATTGCTCTTGCTAAATCTGGATTGTTGCCTTGTCCAGGTATTTTTATTGGGTGCCCCATAACTTTAATAGACAAATGTTTATTTCCAGGATTATAGACTCCTCCTGTAAACTCCCCCTCTTTATTTAATTTATCTGCAAATTCTGTTTCATCAATTTTCCTATCCCTATATCTCTCTAGCAAATGATCCCTTACAGATTTTACATTTTTTTCATCATAAATTTTTTCTTTACCATGTATTATCGCTGTCAATTCTGATACCCTCTTAGGATCTTTATTTATCTCTTTTAATCTTTCATGTAAATACTTATTCGCTTCAGATGAACTTTCCCTTTGTCTTTCAAGATATTCTTCTCTATCTGACTTATAAGATCCTTCCATTTTCGTAGGAAAAGAATCGTAAAGATTTCTTTCGAGAATTTCTTTATAATCTTCAAAATCAATATGCCCCTTTGTTTCTTTTTTTATAATCCTCTCTCCTCGAGATTGCAAATTTTTTTTCAATTCTTGATAATCAGCATCATTCTCATAATCGTGAATTCCTAGAAGTCCTTCTAAATTTTTGTTTACTGCAAGTAAAACAACTGAAACTAAAATAAAAACAATTCCTAAAATAGAACTAATCCCAGAAGAAATGTCTGGCAATCCAATAACTGCCCCAGTAATACTTATTTTTGAATTTAATAAAAATAAAATTCCAATAAGGAAAAATGCCAAACTTAAAAATCTAAAATGTTTTTTCTTCATATTATAATGAATAAAGAAGAAAGTTAAAAAGGTATCGTTTTGCGTGAGCGTTGCGAACGCAAGGTGGGGCTCCCCTGCTTGTTTCTAACAATTAAAATTTTATTTCTACTAACATCGGGATTCAAAGCGCGTTGTGAAACAATGCGTGTTAATCCCTGTTAAACTCCCCCGAACGAAGGGAGAGGCATCTGTAAAAGATGCCGTGGGTCGAGGAGCTTTGCGACGAAGAAGTAAATTTGAAGTCCATCTATCTTAAGAGCAAAACGATACATCAAGACACAGAATCTAAGGGTGGTTTTCCATTAAGTAGTTCTATTGAGGAACTGTTGCAACAAAACCTATACTATCGAGATATTTTTCGCAGGTCATATCATCAATTTCTGGAAGGATAATATTTGAACATAAACTAGGGTCATTTAATGCTCTAGACAACGAGTAAAAACAAGCATTCACTAATTTCATTGAATCTGTTCTTGCAACATCATTACATTTTTCAGGAGCACTTCGAGCAATTGGTAAATAGCAATTATTGATTTTATACTCTTCAGTCTTATCTAAGTAAGAAACTGTTTGTGCACAACCTTCTCCTTGTTCGCAAGAAGGTACTTCCTCATAAATTTGAATTTCTGAACATAAGGTGATATCGTCAGCATTCACTGCAATATTTCTTATGCAAGACGCTCTATCTTCTTCATCTAGGAAATTGCATGATTCAGTATCAGTACTTTTTGAGGTGGTTGATAGTAAACAACTAGTCATTATTTTTTTCAAATCATAATGATCTTCATTTACATTCATCTCCTTTAATTCTAAACAAACAGAATAATCGTCTGTTGCTTTTGCAATTCTTTCTATACAGTATGGAGTTCTACAAAACTCTGTGTTTTTGTTGTCAAAAGCAACATAATCATAACATTCTGTGTGTCTATCTTCTAAGTAGATAATGGGCTCAAAATCTTCGTTGATTGGTTTTCCTTCATTTTGAGCTTCTGAAGTAATTCTTGTCAACTCTTCTTCAATGAAAGGAGGTGTTAAGGAAGGATAAAATTCGTCACAAATCGAAGTATCTTGTGTTCTTGAAGCAAAAACAAAATGACATAAATATCTATACTCTTCAGGAAATTCTTCACATTCTGAAATATCGGTAAATGATTCTGCAATAGCAATATAACAAGGTTTTTCCGGTTTAGTTTCAGGAATTTCCTTACAATCAGCTAGACTGCCATATCCTAAATTATCTCTTATTTCAAACTTGCATTCTCCAACAGCAATATTGTTATCTATATTATCGCATAAATCCAAGTCTTGCCTTTCCATAGCAACATATGCATAACAATTATCTGAATTAAACACGCTCCCAGAATAGTCTATTGTTTTACAAAGTTCTGGATTATCTATGGCTTCTTTTGCATAGTTAGAAATATCCTCTTGATTACATCCGGATAATGCAATTAATGAAAAAATGATTATTAGTATTGATATGTTATGTTTCATAATATGCATTAATTAATATAGATGTATATAATAGTTTCGAAAAGGAAAACTGCCCTCTTCTATTTTTTAGGACTTCAAATTTATTGAGTTTAACATCGCGATTTAGAGAAGTTCGGTTTTGAGGCAACCCACAAAACCGAATTTG
>CAZCDH010000029.1:0-3050 GCA_964497715.1 Candidatus Woesearchaeota archaeon
TTTATTTGTATAATACTCCTGAAGAAGTCGATACTTTTGTTGAAGAGTTAGAGAAAATTAAAAAGTTGTGAAGTTATTAAACAAAAAGTCCAACGAAGAATCTGACAATTTTATACCATAAACTTGGATTTTCAACAAGTGTTACCTCATATTTTTTTTCTAGTGCTCCGATAATTGCGTGAGATTTTGTTGATTTTGATTCTATATTTACTTGTTCTATAATAGTTTCTAGTTCTTCCTGGTTGTTAGATATATTACTTATTGTATCAGTTGTTAACTTTATGTCCATATCTATAGAATTTGATTCATTTAATATTATGATTTCTTCTTCAGTTATTTCAAGAATTATATTTTCTTCTGTGTCTGTTATAGTCAATCCCAAAATTAGTGGATAGATAAATCCTTCTTCTGGAAGTTCAAATTCATTTTGCCATTCTGCTATTTGATCTGTTAGTGGTTCGTCAGGATTAAATCCTGTTTCATTTTGAGCACTAACTAATAAACTTGTTACAAGAAAAACTAATAATATTTGTATCCACCTCATTCTGGTTTAGATTGGATTGCTTCTTTTATAATATTTTCTTTTTTTAGGAATTCTATGATTTTTTCTCCTACTTCTTCTATTCCCATTCTCGAAGTATCTATTACTACATCATATTGTAGTTCATTAGTAGTATCTATCTCATAGTATTTTTTATATCTTCTTTGATCGCTCTTTTCTCTTTCTATTAATGAAGCTATTGCATCTCCAAGATCTCTAAAGTTTTCTTCAACTCTTTCATCATTGTATACTCTTTCTGCTCTTATTCTTAAATTTGCTTTTAGATAAATTTTGATTGAATTTGGTATGAAATAATAACTTAGTCTTCCATCCATCACGAAATTGTCCTCTTTTTTCCCTATTTCTGTTTGCATTTCATCAACTTGTTTGTCTGTGAAATCTTCTTTTTCTCCAAGTTCGTTTAGTTTTGCAAGATTTAAATTCCTATCTCTTGCCATTTTTCTTCTAAGATCTCCCATAGAATGGTGTTTCAACTTTAAATTTTCTGATAGATATCTTGCAACGCTGCTTTTTCCTGATCCTGCTTGTCCTGAAATTGTTATTATCATTTTATTTCTTTCTTAATTTTATTAAATTAAATGTCTAATTTTTTTTAATTTTTCTTTAAATTCATGCGATTCTGTCTTACTCATCCCATCATAATTATTCTGTTCTATTATTTTATTGAGTTGATTTTCTCCTAATTGATTTGAAATAATTTTTATTTCTAGATTAGATAATTTTTCCCCATTCAACATGTAATCTTCAAATGCTTTATAACTTGTTGGTACTTTTTCTTTAATAATATCTGCCATTGCATTGGCATATTCTCTAATCTCCCATTGTGCGTGTTTATCCATTCTTAATTTTAAAAAATGTAATGTATTTTTTAAATCATTTTTCCAGTACCAGTGTGTATAATAATTAACTGGGAGAACTATTCTTGCTTGTTCTCTTGAAATTCCCTCTTCTATCATATCTTGATAAGTCATCCAGGCATTTTCTGAAATATCTATTATTTCATCAGATGATTTTTTGTAAATCTCTTCTCCTACTAATTCATTTCCACCCTGTTTATTTAACTGTGATTGCAATCTAAATGTTTCTTCGTTTGGAACATAATATTCTTTTTTAAATTCACTATATCTTCCTGAAAATTCATTTACATTTGCAGTTCTATGTCTAATCCATTGTCTTGCTACAAATATTGGCATTTTTGCATGCCATTTCATTTCAACCATCTCAAATGGACTGGTGTGTTCGTTCCTCATTAAATATCTCAAAAGTTCTTCATCTCTTTCGGGATTTGTTGTTCCTTTTCCTGTGCTACATCTTGCTGCTTGAACTATAGAACTATCGTTTCCCATAATATCTAATAATCTTATGTATCCAATATCTAAGATATATGACATATTTCTCATGAAGTCTAGGAATATATTTTTGTTTAAATATATTTGTGTTAAATAGTTGTTATTATTGAGTAATTTGTTGTAGAAATCTTATGTTTTTTTATTCAAAAGCTTTATAATTCTTTCTTATTTTCTAAATTTACAATGGCAAATAAACTTAATGATTTGGTCGTATTTGAAAATTTAAATAGTTGTATTGATTGTCTTGAAAAGAAAGGATATGATAGGAATATTCTTGAACAAGTTGCTGAATTAAGTGGGGGAGAACATGTTACTCCTAGTGAATCTAAAAGGAAGAGCTCTGCCTTAAAACATATGGGTTTAACTCTTGTTGGCGCAGGTATTGCGGGCCTTACAACTTATTTAACAACAGATTTTATTTTAGATGATTTTCAGAGTGTAGCAGGATATACTAGTTCCGCGTCAATTTTTGGAGCATTTGCTGTGTTTGAATCTTATAGGGTCATTGTTGAATCTGCAAATGATAAAGCTAGAGAAGGACTACTTAATTATCTAAGAAAAGATTTATAATGTTCTTTATATTGTATTGAATATGGTTGTTGATGATTTAATTTCTTATTTAGATCGGCTTGAAAGTGATGGATGTGATAGGGTGTTGCTTGAACAAATTGCTAGATCTTATGGTGGAAAATATTCTACTTTGAATAGGAGTGATTTGATTGATTCTAATTTGAAGAAATTTGCTTGGAGTGCTGGAACTGCTTTGTTATTAGGTTGTGGAATTTATATGGCTCAAGAGTTATTTCTTTATGATTTCAAATTTAGTGAAGTAGTTAGCGGGTTACTTAGTTGTCTTGGTGGTTATGGCATGTATAAGAACTATAGTAATTTAACTAAACAATCTAATGAAAATGCTAGAAAAGGTTTGGATGATTATCTAACTGGAGTATAGGATTAGTTTTATAAAGTTGGAATTCTTTTTTATATTATGGATAAAATAACTAGAGATAAGGTTGAGAAATATTTTTCTATTAGTGAAGAAGCTTATGATATGGCTAAAGTTAATGTAGCTGACAAAGTAAAAGGTGAAGATTTTCTTGATATGATTTCAAGATATATTTCTGATGCTAAGCATTTTT
>CAZCDH010000030.1:0-2901 GCA_964497715.1 Candidatus Woesearchaeota archaeon
GTTTTATCTAACTAAATAATATCTTCTAAAGTTTTCTTGACGATATTATTTAGTGCTTTAACAACTATTTGATCAGATTTCATATTTGAAAAGTACAAGTTTTGATTAATTTCTAACAATAATGCATTTAGTCCTTTTTTTGGTTGTCCAAACGCTTTAGTTAATCCCACTCTCCCAACAAATGGATCGTCTATATCTATTGAAATATTTGATCCAAAATAACTAGTTGTATTGGAATGTAATGAACTATAAAATTTAGATAGAACTTTGGAATCTATAGATTGCATAAAGTTTGTTCCTAAACAAAAATCGGGCCTTTTAGAATTTTCTAGATCAAGATTAACTTTCGGAATATCTGCTTCCATAGAGTGAGCATTTAATAAAAATGCATCTCCATTATCTTCTCTAATTCTATTTAGTTCATCTTTGATAAATTTAAAAAAGGGATCATAGTAAGTTTTGGTTAATTTAGTTCTAGTTGATTTTGGCAATTCTGAATTGTATAATCTTTCTCCATTGAATCCGACCTCTCTGAAAATATTTAGTTCTCCAGATTTATATTTTTGTTTATTTAAGTTTACAACATGTCTATGAACTGAGGTTCTTGCAAATGAAAAATCTGGAATATCATATATTTCATTAACAGATTGATCAATTTCTAAAGGAAATAAGTTATTTTCATAATCTAGGAATGAAAGGATGGTTTGTGGGATGTGGCAGCCTCCATGAGGGATAGCAATTAGTGCTTTAGAATTTTCCACTTTATTAAATGTAAAAATTTCTTCTAATTTTTCAATCTTCCTAGAAATTGTATTATAAAACATTTTCATTTAATTAAATTATTTATTAATTCCCAATATCCCTTTACTGCAAGATTTTCTTTGTTTTCAAATACTGCAGTATGTAATCCAATTGAAGATAGTGTTATTTCTCCGACATAAGGATTATTTCTGTTACCTATTAAATCTGCACGCACAATCATTGCTTCTTGTGCAATAAGTTCTTTTGCTTCAAATGCCAATCTTTCTTCTTCTTTTGTACATTGTACAAGTGATCTATTTACTCCAGAGAGATTCCTTGTGACATTTGTTTTGAATCCTGAAGACTTTTTGAGAACTGTGTAATTCACATCTTTTCCAAATATGAATACGGATCTTTCTCCTGTTTCTTGAATGTTATCTATATACCCTTGAACTATTATTTCTTTGTCTTCCTTTAGAATCTCTTCAATAGTTTTTGAATTTCCTCCAGGGAATTTTTCAACACCATACCCTCCAAACCCATTTAGTGGTTTAGTTACGTATCCTCCATATTTTGCTAGTAATTCAAAAGACATATCATGAACTTCATCAAGAGATTCCGCTATATATGTATCTGGGATAGAGATATTATTTTCAAATAAGTCTATTAAATATCTTTTTTTCTCTTCTCTAGCTTTGAGAACAGTTTTTGCAGGATTAATAGTTGGAATGATTTGAGTTTCATCTAATCTTCTTACAATATTACAAAGTTCTTCATCTCTTTTCCGTACTTCTAAAACATTTCCAAAACCCATAAAACATAAAACGTCTAAGTATTCTAAGGAAACATCTGATAGGATTTTTGGTTCAGACAGATTATATAGTGAACTTACAGTTAGGTTTTCATCTAAGTCTTCCCATCTCAGATTGTATGGTTCTCCTCCTTTTTCTGAAATTCCATTTATAATTGATGCATAAGTTATTCCTTCAGGCCATCCTTTAATTTCTGAATTGTGGGGAGCTTTACCAGAGTTTTCAGAATACATAAATCCTATTTTAATTTTTTTTGACATAAAGTTCCTCTGAAAATTCAATAATTCTATCACTCATTGTTTCAATTTTGATTCTATCTTTTATTCCTTTACCCCATTGAGGACAACGTGCGTTTAATTCTAAGATCTTAGTATTTTTTAGAGTTGCTTTAGTTTCTGGACCTATTACATCTACTGCTGTTAAATACAGTCCATCTTTTTGCAGGTGTGGTGCGATTTTTGAAATTAGTTTATAATCAATATCTGTAGGTGTATAATCCTCATATTCTGCACCCATTTCTGAATTTCCTCTCATATCCTCATCACTTAATATCTTTTTATAAGATCCTAATAATTCTGATCCATTTAGTAAGACTAATCTTCTTTCAAGACCTTCTATTCTGTCTTGTAAAATAAATGGTCGTGGTTCGTTAGTTGATGAATATAAATCTCTTAATAATAATTGGATTAGTGCACCAAGATTTTTTTTATAATCTTTATTTATCCCTATAATATCTGCTCCTCCGAGTCCATGAACTGGTTTCGCAATCCATTCAGCACCTTTTTTTAAAATTCCCTTTATTCTATCTTCATCTTTGGTTATATGTGTGTTTGGTAATACTTCTCCCAGAACTAGTGAGTCGTATATTTTTGAACCTGCTTTGGAAATCGCATCAGGATCATTGATAAATGTGATTCCTGGATATAAAGTTTTCATACATTGTAAATAATTAATTACATTATTATCGTTTATAGATTCTTCACGAGATTTTGGTACTGTTCTTGAGAATATTATGTCAAATTGATTTACTGGAACACGTTTATCTATCATAAATTTGTCATTTTTTAGATATTCTACATATGATTCTATACTTGATAGGATTGCAGCATTAGGTTGTCTAGTTATTGCATATAGTTTGTTATTTTTGACAAAAAAATCTTCAGGATGGACTATATGGGTGTCGTGGCCTCTTTGTTGTGCTGCGTAAAGATTATTCACTTCTACAGATAGGGAGTCCTCTAAATCTCTTGATTTAGTGATATATAACGTTTTAAACTTCTTTTCCATTTTCTTTAAAAATATGTATAGTTTGTAGAATCTCGATTCTATTATAAATCTTTTGAATAAA
>CAZCDH010000031.1:0-2793 GCA_964497715.1 Candidatus Woesearchaeota archaeon
AAAACCCCCGACCACCCGCCCCTAAAATGCAGAGATTGTTATTTAATACAAAAAAGGTGAGCCGCCTTAATCACTTCGTGATAGATAGTTAAAATCAAAGATTTTGAAGTTTATAGGAGGGTTTTACAATTCTTTCATAAAAAATTTATTCATCATCTAAAGATTCAGAGATTATCTTTCCATCTTTTTTCATAATCTTCTCAATCTTTAGCTCTGCGTTTTCTAGTTCTTCATGGCATTGTTTAATAAGATCTAAACTTTCTTGATAATTATTCATAGATTCCTTTAAAGGAATTTCTCCATCTTCAAGTTCTTCAACAATTTCCTTAAGTTTTTCCAACTTTTCTTCAAAAGGAATCGTTTTCTTTACTTTAGTTTTTATGGGTTTCTTTGACTTTGGCATTTATTTTACCTCGATGCAATATTACATTTATTTCATCTCCTTTTTTTACGTCTGATGAGTTTATTAAGATTTTGTTTTTATTCATGACAATACTATATCCTCTTTTTAAGATTGCTTTGGGGTTTAAAGCAATTATTTTAGATTCTATAATTTCAATCTCTTTTTTCTTTGTATAGATTATTTTTTTAATATTATTTTGTAATTCATATTCTTTTTGATTTATTTCTCTATGATGGTTAAGTAAAAATCTTTTTGGTTTTTTAAAGAAAGGACTTTTTTCAATTTGCTTTAATTCAGCCTTGTATGATTTTAACATGGCTTTTGGGCTTAACGAGACAATCTCAGATTCTGCAATCCTTAGTTCTTCTTTCTTATCTTTAATAGTTAAGGAAATAGAGTTGTTTAACGCCGTTGTAACTTGGTCTAATTGCCTATAATTTTTATAAACTATTTCTAAAGGTTTTTTAAAAATAAATTTACTTCTTATTTGCTCTAAGTATGATTTGTATAATTTCAATTTATGATAAACTGATTTAGCACATCTTTTTTTGAAATGCTCTATTTGTCTATAAATTTCTTCTTTATCTGGAACTACAATCTCCGCTGCTGCAGAGGGCGTTGGAGCTCTTTTGTCAGCAACAAAATCTGCAATTGTAAAATCTGTTTCATGCCCAACTGCAGAAATTATAGGGACTTCAGATGCGAAAATTGATCTTGCTACACTTTCTTCATTAAAAGACCATAAATCTTCCAAAGACCCTCCCCCACGACCAAGAATAATTACATCAATATTAGAAAGTTGATTAACTAAATTTATCGATTCAATGATTTGTGGAGCAGATTTTTTTCCTTGAACAATAGTGGGGAAAATAATCACTTTAACTAAAGGATAACGTTTTCCTATAACTTTTAAAATATCTTGCAAGGCGGCTCCTGATGAAGATGTAATAAGTGCAATTGTTTTAGGAAATTTAGGAATTTGTTTTTTATATTCTCTTGAAAATAAACCTTCTTTTTCTAATTTCTTTTTTAATTGAGTAAATGCTAAATGTAATGCACCCAAACCATCTGGATGAACTTCTTCTACAATTATACTATATTCTCCACGAGGTTGATAAACTTCTATTTCCCCCTTAACCATTATTTTCATACCATCTTCAAGTTCAAAGTCTAAATTTTCATTAGCCCTTCTAAAAAACACACATTTAATTTGAGTTTCTTCATCTTTTAAGCTAAAATAAATATGTCCTGAAGATTGTTTTCTTATGTTGGATATTTCTCCTTTTACAAAAAGATTATTTAACTTTTTATCAGATTCTAAGATATTTTTTATATATTTTGTTAGTTCTTTAACGGTTAAGATATCACTTTTTGGAGATTCAACACCAACTTCTAATTCTGTTGCTTCTTCATCGATTGTTAAATATTTATTTTCAGAATGGACAATTTCTAATATTTCTTTTCCGTAAGATTCAATTTTCTTTTTACCAATTCCGTTAATTTCCTCTAATTCTTTTTTGCTTGTTGGTTTTTTGCTCACTATTTCTTTTAATGTGTCCAAATGAAGAATAAAAAAAGGGGGAATGCCTTTTTCTTCAGCTATTTTGTCGCACCAATGCTTCAATTTATCAAATAATTCAGAATGTTCTTCGGTATCTAATTCTGAGGATTTTTCAACTAAATTGTTGGGGCTTAAATCCTTCTTAATTTTTAAAGATGATAAAACACATCTGATTTCCCCATAGGTAATCGATTCATCTAATTGTTCTTTTATCTCTTTTAAACCTTCAAATTTTTTATCTTTTAGAATATTCAATATATTTTCCTTTTTCTCTTGATTTACAATCTCATCCAATTCTATTAATCCGCTTGAGATCAATTTTTCAATATGCCCATAAATTGTAGTTTCTTTTAACTTTCTTAATTCTGCAATTTGGTTTATAGAATGACCTTTATTGTAGTAATTAAAAGTAGTCAGTATTGTTTCAGGAATATTTTTTTGTTCTTCCATATTGTTATTTATAGAATAAACTAACTTATTAAGATTTACTTTTTGAAAAATCAAAAAACTTCTTTTGAAAAAAGAAGGCAAAAAAGTCGGCGGCTCACCAAAGCAAAAAACAACAATCTCTAAAATCTATAAGACGACGTCCCGCCGTCCTGAAGTGCCATCTTTAAAATTAATAATCGTACCTTCTCACAACTCTGCGAAATTCTTTCAGAATTTCTTGTCACGCCTTGCAGGCTCTCGGGCAAAAGCCCTCGGAAGACATAACAGGGCTTAAACAGAAAATCCTTGCAGGATTTTCCCAAATTTTTTCTTTCAGAAAAAACACTCGAGGTCACTGCGTTCCGCTCGAGCCCTTTGGGTTGTTTAATCCCGATGTTAT
>CAZCDH010000032.1:0-2620 GCA_964497715.1 Candidatus Woesearchaeota archaeon
AGGGCGTCACGTTTACACCGTGAAGATCGCCGGTTCGAATCCGGCCGGGCTCATTATTATTTTATTTCATCCCTTTTTGTTTTGTATGTTTGAAAGGTTTGTGGATGCCTATTTTTTCTAATTGTTTTATTATATTTTGTTCTTCTTTGTCAATATCTCTATTTCTGATTAAATAGACTTTGTCAACATTCCTTAATTTTTCTTTAACTTTAAAAGATATCTCGTCACCCTTTTTTGCTTTTTTAATTTTATTATCATCTATCATCATATCTTTGATTTTAGTTCTATAGTATCCCGTAGTTGGTCCTATGAAGCAGATTTCATCTCCATTTTTAATTTCTTGATTTTCTTCTATTTCTACTGCTACAACTTTTAATCTTGGAAAGAATTGTGTAACCTTTCCTAATTTGATTTTCTTTTCTTCTGCAATAGAACCATAAAATTTTGCCCATGAATCATTTGTTGGAGTTCCTAAAAAGAAATTTGTTGAGAATCCCCGATTGAACACTTTATGTAATTTATTTACTAATTTCATCATTTCTTTTTTAGTGAATTTATTCTTATTAATTAGATCAATAGCTGTACGATAGGATTTTGTAACTTCGTAAACATATTCGGGACCTTTTGCACGTCCTTCTATCTTGAAAACATCTATTCCTGATTCGACTAATTTATCTAAAATTGGTAATGTGCAGAGATCTTTTGGAGACATTACATACTCTCCTTCAAGAATAAAACTTCTTCTTGAGTCTTCAACATCTGTGACATTATATCTTCTTCTACATTCTTGCAGGCATTGTCCTCTATTTGCAGATAATCTGTTGTGAAATTGACTCATAAAACATCTGCCGGAATAAGCTACACATAATGCTCCATGAATAAATGTTTCTAATTCTATTTCTTTACCTTTGAAGTTTAGTTTATCTTTCTTTATTTTTTTCTTCATCTCTTTAATCTGATCTAAAGTGCACTCTCTTGCTAACACTATTCTTGGTGCAAATTTTGAAAGAAATTTTATTGCTTCATAGTTTGATGTTGATAGTTGGGTGCTAGTGTGTACTTCTATATCTCGTTCATTACACATTTGTATTATCGCTAGATCTGTTGCTATAACTGCATCTACCTTTGCTTTTTTTACTTCTTTTAGAATTTTCTCAACTTTATCTAACTCGTGATCATAAATTAATGTATTAAGTGTTAAGTATCCTTTTACTTTGTTTTCATGAAGTTTTTCCATTAGTTTATTTAGTTCACTAATATCAAAATTTCTAGCTGAAGCTGATCGCATGTTTATCCATTTTATTCCAAAATATACGGAATCTGCTCCTGCTTTTATTGCAGCTGCTAAAGTTTCCCAATCTCCAACTGGTGCTAATAATTCTGGTTTCATATTAAGATTGTTCAGAAATATGATTTAATAAACCTAACTATTAGATTATTTCCTTCTTTTTTAGATATAATATGAACATTGCCCAGAATATTACTATTGTTCCTAGGAGATAGAAAAATATATTTGGACTGTTTTGTAACGGTAAGATTATATTCATACCATATAATCCAGAAATTGCTGCTGGAACTGTAATGACTACTGTAAATATTGTCAATAAGGTAATCACTTTATTTAATCTGTTTGAAAGTGATACTTCCAAGTGATTTCTAAGATTTGAAATAGTTTTTAATGATGCTAGACATAGATCTAATCCTTGTTTTGCCTCAATTTTTAAATCTTGCATTTGTTCTTCATCTTCTTCCATAAAATTGATTTGTTTTATTATTCTTTCATAAACTAGATTAGTGTATTTGTATGATGATACAAAATGATTTAGTGCTTCTTCTTGAAACAATAAGTTATCTAGATCTTTTTCTGTCGGTTTTTCAACAATAGCTCTTTTTTCAGAATTAACTTGTTTTGTGATCTGTAATGTTGATTTCTCGAACTCATTGTTTATTTTTAATAATAATGTCATAAGGCAGGTGATTTTTTTTGTTGTTACAAATTTTGTAGCATTATTTATTATCTCATCTATGAATTTTGGTTGGTTTTTTGAGAGAGTCAGTATATAATCTTTGGACATGATAATCAAGAATGTTTCTAAATCTCTTTTGTTTGATGATAAAATTTTAAGTATGATATATAGGGTTTTATTATCTCTTTCTACTCTAGGTACTTCGTTTTTATCTGTTCCAGAAATCAGGTTTGGTTCATCCAAATCATAACTCTTTGTTAAATATGATATCTCTTTCTCTGTAGGATTAACAACATTTATCCAACAGTTTTTCTCAAAAGATTTTATTTTTTTCATTTTTTTCCCTTTGAGTTCTCTTTTATAGTAAGTTATCATAGGTAGTTTATTAGAAAATTTATTTAAAAGTGTTTTGTTTTAGAATTATCGTTATTTTCCTCTCGTATAGTTGAATATAACTTTGTATACTTTTTTGATTAATTCATCTTGTTTTGTATTAGATTGCAAACGTGTAATAATGTTTTTCTCTCTTTCTAAATCTTTTTTTTCTATATTATTCTGTTTTTTTATGGTGCCTATTTTTTTTGCAACTTTAATTCTTTTGATTAGAACTGCCGACAGGTCATTATCTAATAAATCTAATTTTTTTCTTAGTT
>CAZCDH010000033.1:0-2490 GCA_964497715.1 Candidatus Woesearchaeota archaeon
CTCCCCCACAATCCTTTGAGATCATATTACCTACAGCATCATAATCATAGCTACAATCATCAGTACTATCTAACCTATTATCATTACCATAAACATAATTATCAGATTCAACAATATCTGCAGTATTCGAACCAACAACACCTCTAGTCAATCTATTACCTACAGCATCGTAAGAATAATCAATCGAAGCAAGATCTAATACATTAGACTCATCATAATAATCTCCAGCATTATCAACTGTTTTCAACCTATAAAGGGAATCATAATCAAAAGACACCATACTTCCCTCAGGACCATCATGTAATTTACGAAGATTACCAACATCATCATAATCATAGCTCTCATGGAATTTTGTAGACCAAGGACCTTTAGTTATTTTTATACCACAGACCCAATCTCTCTCATCATTTCCAGTCCCACAATTATCATATAAGTAGTCAGTTTTTATACCATTAGCAAAATCTATAAAATCAATAACTCCGGAGTCAGTATAAGTATAAACAACACTATCGTTACTATCTCCAATTCCAACTTTTTCAAGTTGATTAAGCCTATTGTATACATAACTATTTTCAACACCATCTTCAAGAGTAGTTATTGTTCTAATGTTATCTCCATCATCATAGATATACTCAGTTACATACTCTTTCCCACCGACAAGTTCTTTAACAACTTTAGTCCTACCTTTCTCATCATAAGTATATTCTACACTACTTGATCCACTACTTACTTTACAAAGCATTCCAATACTAGTTCCACTCTCTGTACAAGAACTAATTCCAACAGAATCATATTCATAATGTACTCCAGGTGTAGAATCACTATAAGTTACATCTACAACTCTATCGAGAGAATCATAAATAAATGTTGTTACAATCCCTTTAGCATCAGTTTTAGTCACAATGTTTCCATTATCATCATAAGTAAAACTTGAAACACCTGAATCTATACTTGTTGTTCTTTCTAACTGTCCAGCTTCATTATACTCATTAACAGTTGCAATTCTACCTTTTGCATCTATAACTTTCAACAGATTACCAAGCACATCATACTCATATTGTGTAACATTTCCACTAGGGTCGGTAACATTAATCAGATTACCAAGCTTATCATATTTCATACTACTTGTAGTATGCAATTCATCACTAATATTCTGAACTCTATACTCTCCATCAGAACCATAGTTTGTAGTAGTAAATACGGGAGGATCCCTTGTTCCTAATTTAGCAGGATCTTCGCCGGGAGGGAAAACATATTCAACTCTAGCTAAAGGATTCTGCATATACAACATATTCACACCAGGACCTATATCTTTTTCTCTCGCTCCTTCCATAATATCAACATTAAAATAGGGATTTCCTGTTGATTCCATTTTTTCTAAAGTTCTTTTGTACTCTGCAACCAGTTGTTCCTCACTCTTAAACATCTTATCGAAAAGTTTCTTGAACATTCCACCCTTAGCAACCTTTGCAGCACGAGTCTCTCCAATCTCAGTTTTACTCTTATATTTCACAGCTCCAATCTCATTGTACAAAGTAGTCTGATAAAGCACTCCACCTTTACTATCATCCATAACTTGAGTCTGGTAATCTCTTCCAAGACCATCAGTATTTGCAACAGTCACAAATATCAAATCCTCAACATGATCTAATACTTGATTAGTCTTAACATAGTTAGGATTTAAACAATCTAAATCATCAGCACAAGAAAATCCAGTATTGCTACAACTACCACTCTCACAAACTCCAGCTACTCCACCATGATCCTTGGCATACCAATAACTGTGAGTTACAGAATTGAAATTATCTCCAGGTCTTTTGACTCCTTCTAATCGATTAAACTCATCATAGAAATAAAAAGAATCCCTTCCATTCAAATCAGTAATCTTTTCTATCTGATATAGATCATTATACTTTACCTCAATAGTATTTTCTTCATCATCTTTTTTACAAGTTAAAAGCGCATTGTTACTAAAACTATTATCTGTCCATGTACACTCAGAATCTTCACCACCATAATAAAGATAAGATTTGTGATTTTTCGGATCGGTTGTTTCTAAAACCTGCCCATATTTATCATATCTATTAATTGAACTACTGATAAATCTATCATCCGGGCTAGCATGCCCCTCTGGATAAGTACTATCTTCTACCCATACAGAACTCTGTTCAAGATAAATTGGATTAGATGAATTAGTTGAAGGTGTTAATTGATATCCTGTCCCTCCAAAAAAACTGTATCCATATCTTGTTGCACTAACATCTGAAACATGAGCTCCATCACTATCTAACTCAACAGCAACAGAAACACTTGGTAAAGATAACATGTGCCTACTCTCAAGTTCATTTTTAACAGCCTGTGAAGTCAAACTTATATCAAGTTCTTCATCAAATGCATAAAATGTTCTTTGTTTAATCTTTCTACCATCACTATTTGTAGTTATAGTACTCCAAGGCAATCCAGTTTCAGAATCATAAGTATTCTCTACCC
>CAZCDH010000034.1:0-2256 GCA_964497715.1 Candidatus Woesearchaeota archaeon
TAGTTCCGTGATATGCTGCCTGGATTATTGCATTTTCTTCTGCATGTGAACAAATGCATTCTCCTAATGATTCTCCAGATTCTCCAAACGAATTACATCTTTTACATCCGCCTTCATCACAGTTTTTCATTCCTCTAGGTGTTCCATTATAACCTGTTGATATTATCCTCTTTTCTTTTACTATGACTGCTGCTACATGTCTTTTCATGCAATTTGATCTTGTAGAAACTTGGTGGGCTATGTTCATAAAGTAATCATCCCAGCTTGGCCTTTTTGGAGTTAGTTTTGGCCACCAATCTTGTAGAAATCTGTCTATTTTTCTGTATAGAGTTTTTAAGTCAGAATTATTGTTTATTGTTATATCTGCTAATTTGGTTGCTAAGTGAAGTTGTTGATTATTGTTATTTGAAGATTGTTCTTGAAGTTCTTTTTCTTTTAGTTCTTTTATTGTTTTTGGGTCTTGTTCTCTGTCCCTTTTTTTTAGTCTTTCAAATCTTTGTTCTATTGGTGAAGTTACATTTATTAGAATGAAATTGTCTAGTTCTTTTAGAGTTAGAACTTCTTGTTCGTTTCTTATTGAAGTTATTATATGGTGTTTTGAGTTGTCTATTTTTTTTATTACTCTTTTTGCTAAAATATTTGGTCCAAAAGTTTCTCTTAGTTTGTTTCCTTGATTGATTAAGTTGTTTCTAGTTAGTTCTAATCTCTTCTTTTTTGCCTCTTCTCTTATTTCGTCTGATAAAGAGTAATGTGTGAAGCTTCTTTTTTCTAAATAGTTCGCTACAGTGTCTTTTCCTGAAGCGTAGTAACCTGTTATTCCGATGATCATAGTTTGGTGAATGTTAATTTGTTTAAAAAGATTTATTTTTTTTTTTGAGATAGTCTTAAATAGAAGTTTCCTTGTTATTGTTATATGAAAAAGAGGATTTTATCGTTTGTGTTAGTGTTTCTTGTAATTGGTGTGTCTATTGGAGTTTCTTCTGATGCACTATTTAGTAATGTGAAAATACCTAGAGTCGAGGAGATTGTCTCCACATCAGAGCTATCGGAAGAAGGAGTTACTAGATATGTCTATGGTTCTGGATTGGTTGCTAGTGTTAAAAATTCTGAGATTAAATATTATCATTCTGATAGAATTGGAAGCAACAGAGTAGTAACTGATTCTTCGGGTTCTGTTGAGAATGAATTTAAATCTCTACCTTTTGGACAGGAAATAAAAAATAATGGTGTAAGATATTCTTTTGCAACTGGAAAGGAGTTGGATATAAGTGAACTATACTATTTTGGTGCCAGGTATTATGATTCTAATTTAGGTAGGTTTACTTCTGTTGATCCTGTCAAGGAAAATCACGCATATAATTATGTTAGGAATAGTCCTCTAAATTTTGTAGATCCGACTGGAATGGAGATAGTTTATGATTCGTGGATGTGGACTGCTCCAGTTGAAGGCTCTTTTGTAGAATATTATGCGATTTATATGGGAGTTTTAGATGATAGTGGAGATATTGAGGCAGAGCATTTATACGGATATTCTCCTGCAGCAAATATTCCTTCAGAATATGGTCAAGATGAATCTTATCTTTTAGGTTATGATGATAACATTAATTATAGGATCAGAGTTAGTGGATTTAATAGTGATAATATGGAGGGGCCTAAGAGTGAATGGAGTGGGGATAGATTTGGTTTATATGATGATACTACAGGTATAGGTAATGAACAAATTTCTAAAGATTTGTTTCCAACAATTAATAAGATCTATCCTAATCCTGCAGAATACACTCAGAGTGTTTCAATAAATAACCAAGAAGGAGTTAGTGGAACTTTTAGTTGGAAAATATCGGATATTAGAGGTAGGCTAATGCATGAATTTGGTATTGAGATGGCACCTGGAGAAAATGAATATAACTTTAATTATGATTTACCTTCTGGGAATTATTTTGGTGGATTGTATTGGAATGGAGGATTAGTTGATAGTGCAAAATTTACAGTTATTAAATAATATGAAAAATCTAATTAAAGTGGTTGGAATTTGTATGGTTTTTTTAGTTGGTTTGTTAATCCCTGTTGATGCTATTGGTGACGAGAATATAGTGTTTCTTCATCACTCTATTGGTGGTAATTTGTATAATTATCCAAATAATGGAATTGAACAATATTTTGTAGAACATAATGTTTTTGAAAATACCTCTTATTCAATTGATGAATGGGAATACCCGGGTGAGAGAGATTATACTCCATATCCTTGGAATAACTATC
>CAZCDH010000035.1:0-2152 GCA_964497715.1 Candidatus Woesearchaeota archaeon
GGTGAAGATTTTCTTGATATGATTTCAAGATATATTTCTGATGCTAAGCATTTTTATGAGAAAGGAAATTTGGTTAATGCCTTCGCCGCCTTGAATTATGCTCATGGTTGGTTGGACGCCGGCGCAAGATCAGGCATTTTTGATGTGCATGATTCTAGATTATTTACTGTTGATTAGAAGAAAGATTTAAATAGTTATTTTTTGTTTAATTGTTATGGAAAAGAGTTTGATGTTTGTTATCTTATTATTTGTGTGTATGTCTTTTGGTTATTCTGTAGAGGTTGAAGATGTTGGTGGAGATACTAGAGAAATTTCCGAAGGTTTGACTCGATATGTTTATGGTTCAGGTTTGGTTGCATCTGTTAAATCAGGAGAAATTAATTACTATCATTCTGATAGGATTGGAAGTAATCGTTTGATAACTGATTCTAGTGGAAGTGTTGAAGAAGAGTTTAAGTCTCTTCCTTTTGGACAGGAAATAAAAAATAATGGTGTAAGATATTCTTTTGCAACTGGAAAAGAATTAGATTCATCAGGATTATATTATTTTGGAGCGAGATATTTAGATTCTGATTTGGGGAAATTTAATTCTGTTGATTCAACTGCAGGTGAACCTGCATATAATTATGTTAAAAATAATCCTTTAAATCTTGTTGATCCTGATGGTAATAAGGCTACGGCGTATTATGGTGTTGGATTATCTCCAAATCAAATTTATGGATCTAGACAATATACTCCCGCCTGGGGATTCAGAGGGGAAAGAAAATTATTTGGTGCAGATGTTGGAATTGGATTGGATTTTTTAGTTAGTGGTAATAAATATGCAACTTCTTGGGTTCATCCAACATATGCTAGTTATAATCTTGATGTTTCTATTCCTCTTCCATTTGGTTTTAGTTTTGATGTTGAACATTCTTCTGAACATGGTCAATCTGATCTATTGGGTGAATCAAGTATAACTTTAATACATCCAGATTTTAAGGTAGGAAAGATGGGTTCTTCTACTGATTTATTCTCTTTAGAAAAAGGAAGTTGGAATCTTGGTGTTGCCAGTGCTGGAGCCCACGGGAATACAAATACTCTATTGGATATGAATGGTCCAATAACTTTGGTTGATCCGATTAATGAATATGGGGTTAAAAAGCATGATGGGGCATTTGCAAGATATAAAAAAGAAGGAAAATATGGCAAATTTAATGTCATGGGAATTTTTGATTTTAAGGATAGGGGATATAATACTGGACCACTTCATCACACTGAGGACAACGGGTTTTATTATTTAGCTAGTGAATATACTTATAATAAAAGACATTTTGGCGCCGCAGGTTATACGTCCCCTAAATTTTCATTAAATAGATTCGAAGAAGGGTTGTCAATGTCAGCATCTGCTATATGTAATACTGAAGGTAATTGGCAAGTAGGTGCTCAACTTAATTTCGAATTTTAAAATATAGTCCAACCATTGGACTATCTTCATTATCTACTTTTCTCAAATCTATTCCCATGTTAAGTTTTTCAGAGATATCGTACCCTGCTGTTAATCCATAAGAAAAATTATTTGGATCTTCTTCCGTGTTATCTAGGCCTAAAAGAATTTTTGCATAAGGAGTTATGTCTAATTTGCCTTGTTCAAAACATTTTGAAGTTTTTAAACCTGCGAACATTAAATAATCTTCATCTCTAGTTATTGTTGATCCTGAAAAGTATAAATCAAATAAATCAATATCTAGTTTAGCATCTGCATCTATTTGATATGTATTTTCTTGATTTGTTAGTACAGACATATTTAATTCTAAATTATTTTGAGCTTTTACATTAGTAGTTAATAATGTTCCTGCTATTGTTGCACCTGTAACTATATTTTTAAGATTCATTGTATTTTTTAGTAGGATTTACTCTTTTTAAATCTTTTGTTTGTTGTTACTGACTAGTGAATGAATCTAACTTTTATTTTTGCTTTTTTTAGAAGTTCTAGGGCTCCTTTGTCCATTTTATATTTCTGATTGCAAATAACTTCTTTTATTCCAGAATTAATTATTAATTTTGTACAAAATATACAAGGAGATTGGGTTGTATAGAGAGTTGTATTATTTACACTAGTTCCGTGATATGCTGCCTGGATTATTGCATTTTCTTCTGCATGTGAACAAAT
>CAZCDH010000036.1:0-2115 GCA_964497715.1 Candidatus Woesearchaeota archaeon
AGTGCAACGATGCCGAAGGCAAAAAATCAAAGTCGAATTTTCACTTATATAATTTCGAGCGTAGCGAGTGTAACTGTCCGAAGGACTAAAGAGTTGGGGGCGTTCTATCAAGTACGAAGTACCATAAAGAACAAGAAGAAAGGGTAAAAAGAAAAAGTTTATAATTCAATTAGTTTATTTATAAATAAAGTGCAAAATAAAGAGGAATATTCATGGAAACAGTATTTTAGAGATGTATGGCATCTCCTAAAAGGTAAAAGAGTTAAATTTACATTCTATTCTATTCTTCGATCAGCTGCACAGTTTATTTACTTTATCATCGCATATTACTTTGGTAAGATTATTGATTTCTTGACAAGTTATTCTTCAGGAGAAGCACTTACACAATTTTATATCTATGTTGGTTTAATTGCATTTTTTGGAGCATTTACAGTGTGGCTTCGTATGTTTTCAAAGCAAGGATTGAAAACAATTGCAGCAAATCTTAGAAAAGAAACAAGGTTACTTGCTTTGCAAAAACTTGTTCTTGCTGATATGGGATGGCACGAAAAAGAAGATACTGGCAGCAAAATACAAAAAATAAATACTGGAAGTAATGCTGTTTTTGAATCCTTTCAAAATTTAATGAATGGAGGCATAGGCATTATTGTTGGATTCGTCGGAAGTATAGTGTTATTCTTGGTTCTTGATTGGAGATACTTAGTATTCTCATTGATTTTTGTTATTATCTATATGTTGGGCGAATATTATTTCAACAAAAAACTAAATTACTGGACAGATGAACTCAATAAAGTAAGGGAAAAAGTAAGTGGAAAGATACACGAATCCGCATCAAATATTTTATCCGTTAAATCATTGGGATTGAATTCAGCGATTCACAAAAAAACAGAATCAGAAGAAGACGAATTTTTGAGAGTGTGGACCATTAAAACTGATTTGGGTCAATTAAAATTCAAAACAATAAAGATATTTGCTGCTGTTATGTATGCATTGTTTATTCTGATGGTTGGTTTTGATGTAATAAATGGATTGATAACTGTTGGTTCAGTATATGTCTTTGTAAGTTACTTTGGAAAACTTAAAGGGGCAATGGATGAATTTACCAACAAGGTTGCTGGATTTATATCAGTTAAATCAGGACTTGGCAGATTGATGATTATACTTGGACTTGAGAGTAGAGATGAAACAAACTTGAAACTATTTCCAAAGAATTGGAAAAAAATAGAATTTAAAGATGTCTCATTCAAATATAAGGATAAATTGGTTTTGAAGAACTTTAATTTGACAATAAATAGAAATGATAAAATAGGCCTTGTTGGAAGATCAGGTTCAGGAAAATCAACAATTATCAAACTATTAATAGGACTCTACAAACCATCTGAAGGAGATATACTTGTAGATGGAAAAACAATCAATCAATTTAATTCAGATTCAGTCAAAGAATCAATAAGCATAGTTCTTCAAGATAGCGAAGTATTCAATATGTCTATGTATGAAAACTTAACTCTGATGCAAAAAAAGAAAAATGGAATTCTCATCAAGAATGCAGTTCAAATATCTGAACTTTTGCCAATCATCAAACGTTTGCCTCAAGGAATTGACACACCTATAGGTGAAAAAGGATATCAAATGAGTGGTGGAGAAAGACAAAGACTTGGAATTGCTAGAGCATTATGCAGAGATAGTCCTATTATCATATTTGATGAGGCTACAAGTGCACTTGACTCAAAAACTGAAAGCAAGATACAATCTGCTATCGACACTAAGTTAACAAACAAAACAACAATCACAATTGCACACAGACTTTCTACTTTAAAAAAATCAAATAAAATCATTGTATTAAAAAGTGGAAAGGTTATAGAATCAGGATCATATAATCAGCTTATTAAAAATAAAGGTTTATTCTATGATCTGTATAAAAAACAAAGTAATTGAATTTTTTTGTCCCTATCCAATATTAATTTCGACCGAAGAGAGTGTATATGTGCGAAGCACTGCCCCCAACTCTTTTTTTGGTTCTTTTTCTAAAAGAACATACAAAGTGAAAATTCGATTGAGTTTAACATCGCGATTAAGAGAAGTTCGCGAAGCGAATTTGGGAAATTTCAGCAGGAA
>CAZCDH010000037.1:0-1876 GCA_964497715.1 Candidatus Woesearchaeota archaeon
AGATGTTAGAATTATTGTTGTTATTAAATCTAGAAGTAGAGAAGAAGTTCTCAAAGTAATTTCTGCTGGTGCAAAAGATATGGGCGGTAATTATGTTCGTGAGTCTTTGGATTTATATTCTGAGTTAGGAGATGTTGCTAAGTCTGTTAATTGGCATTTAATTGGACATTTACAGAGAAATAAGGTTAATAATGTTCTTGGAGTTTTTGACAGTGTACAGACTCTAGATTCTTTAAAATTGGCTAGAGCTTTGGACAGTAGAACTAGTGAAGTTTTGCCAGTTTTTATTGAAGTAAATATTGCTGGAGAGGAATCTAAGAATGGTGTCGAACTTTCTGAAGTTAAAGAGTTCATAGTTTCTCTTTCTGAGTTTTCTAATTTAAAAATTGAGGGTTTGATGTGTGTTGAGCCTTTTAATGAAGATCCTAGAGAATATTTTAAGAGTATGAAAAAATTATTTGAAGAGTGTAAATTGATTGAACAAAATAATTTGGATTTGAGATTTCTTTCTATGGGTATGAGTAATTCTTACAAGGTTGCAATTGAAGAGGGTTCTAATATGATTCGTCTCGGATCTAGTATCTTTGGCGAGAGAAGGTAAATTTTATAAGTTCGGTTTATTATTTCCTATTATGGTTTACAAGACTAAAAATAAAGATATAGCTAGAGAACGAGTCAAAATTTTGTTTGAACAGGCTGAAGAAATCTTTAGTGAAGATCCTAAGTTGGCAGATAGATATGTTAAGCTTGCTAGAAAGATTGCTATGAAGGTAAATCTTAGGATGCCCAGAGGTTTTAAGAGAAGGTTTTGTAAGCATTGTTATAGTTATTTGAAACACGGTTCTAATTGTAGGGTTAGAACTCAAGGAGATAATATTGTTTATACTTGTTTAGTCTGTAAAAAGCATATGAGATTTCCTTTGGCTAGAAAGTGATTTGTGTGTTGGCCACCATGTAGTCCTTACCCAGTTTTTTTCTAGTTCTAGAAGTTGACCGAATCCTCTTTTTTTTAGTTCTTTGTTTACTACATTTCCTTGGTGGGGATATCTGAACTGTTGAGTTCTTGGAGATTGAAATCCGTGCATATAATGGATTAATTCGTGTGCTATCGTTGTATGTATTATATATTCTGGGATTTCTTTATTTCTGAAGAAACTATTTATTAGTATTTGACTTGATCCGTCTCTTTGAAGACTTATTTGTCCGAATTTGTTTTTCCAGAATTTTCCGAACCTTATAGTGATTTTATTCTCTCTTTCTATTTCTGGCATAAGTTTTTTGTATATAGTTTCGAAAGTCGATTCTAACCAATTATTGTCTCGCATAGTGTTTTTTGATTATTTTGTTTTAAATATTATTAGGAAGTATTATATATATGTTTTATTGGATGTTATCATGAAAAAGAGGTTGTTGTCGCTAGTGTTAGTGTTTCTTATAATTAGTATGCCTATTGGGTTTTCTTCTGATGCATTGTTTAGTAATATGAAAGTGCCTAGAGTTGAACAAGTTGTTTCTGAAGAGAGGGAAGGAGAAGGTATCACTCGTTATGTTTATGGTTCAGGTTTGGTTGCATCTGTTAAATCAGGAGAAATTAATTACTATCATTCTGATAGGATTGGAAGTAATCGTTTGATAACTGATTCTAGTGGAAGTGTTGAAGAAGAGTTTAAGTCTCTTCCTTTTGGACAGGAGATCTCTAACTCTGGTGTGAGATATTCTTTTGCAACTGGAAAGGAATTGGATGAATCTAATTTGTATTATTTTGGAGCTAGATATTATGATCAGAATTTAGGAATGTTTACTAGTGTAGATCCTGTTGCATCTGAACCCTCTTATCACTATGTTAGGAATAATCCTTTGAATTTGGTTGATCCTA
>CAZCDH010000038.1:0-1768 GCA_964497715.1 Candidatus Woesearchaeota archaeon
TCTATATTTTGCTAATTTTGTTGCTATATGAATCCCTGCCAAAAATCCTAGTGCCATGATTAGGCCATACCACTTTATTGTTATTGGGCCAATATTTATTAAAACTGGATCTATCATTCATTTGCTAATTGGTTGTCATTATTAAAATGTTTTCTTTCTATTTATCGAAATGTTTTTAAAGAAATTAAGTTTAATTGTAGTATGTTGTGTTTAATTGCATGGGTGGTATTTGGAATTTTGGGTTTGTTCTCTGTTAAGTACAGAGTTCTAGCTAAGGAATCTTTTAATTGTGTATTTAGACGTATGACTTTTAAGAAATGTAATTCTAATTTAGATGAAAGGATAAAGAGTAAGTTGACTGGCAATTTAATGAAATTTAGTCCAAAGATGGCTAAAGGAGTTTATAGACACTATGAATTTATCTCTTGGATATTTGTAGCTCTGTTTGTTGTTAGTATGGTATTTACTGCTCAAGGTGCTTATAATCTTATTATGTATGATAATTGTGCTGGTCCTGATGCTAATCCTGATCAATGCATTTTTACTCCAGATTATGATGTTGTAAGTTGTGATGATCCTCTTTGTGCTGATGGTCACTGTGAAGAGTGTGGTGATGATTGTGATTGTGATGAGTGTTTATGATGAATGTTGAAAAAATAAGAAAGGATTTTCCAATTTTAGAAAAGAAGAAATTTATTTACTTTGATAATGCTTGCATGCCCCTAAGGCCGAAAGTCGTTATTGATAAAATTAATGAGTATTATAATGAGTATCCTGCTTGTGCTGGAAGAAGTTATCATGACTTTGGGACCCGGTTGACTGACGAAGTTACAAAAGCTAGAGAATTAGTCAAAAAGTTTATTGGTGCTAAAAAATCTAAAGAGATAATTTTTACAAAGAATACTACTGAGTCTATAAATTTGGTTGCAAATTCTTTCAAATTCAATAGGATCTTAACAAGTGATAGGGAACATAATTCTAATTTATTACCTTGGCAAAAGTTTAATCATGATGTTGTTAAATCTAAAGAAGATTTTTCATTTGATTTGGAAAGTTTTTCTGACAGAGTTAAAAATGTTGATATGGTTTCTATAGTTCACACTAGTAATTTAGATGGATATAGTTTGCCTGTTAAAGAGATAATTAAAATATCTCACGAAAATGATGCTAAGGTACTTTTAGATGGTGCTCAATCTGTCCCTCATAAAGAAATTAATGTGAGAAAGTTGGATGTTGATTTTTTGGCTTTCTCTGGACACAAAATGCTCGGACCTAATGGGGTGGGTGTTCTTTATGGTAAAGAAGAATTATTAAATGAGATGAATTCTTTTATTCTTGGTGGAGAGACTGTTTCTGATAGTACTTATGATTCTTATAATTTGGAAGAAATTCCTCATAAATTTGAAGCTGGTCTGCAAAACTATTCTGGAATTCTTGGGTTGGGTTCTGCGGCTAAGTATCTAATGAAAGTTGGTAGAAATAATATTGAAAAATATGAGAATCTGTTGAAATCTCGAATTCAAGTTGATGGTGTTGAAAAGATTGGTCATGTTGGTGAGAGTGGGATATTCAATTTTAACATTCCTGGGAAGAGTGCACACGAGGTTGCCATGATGTTGAGTGCTAGTAAAAAAATAATGATTCGAAGTGGTGCACACTGCATGCATTCTTGGTTCAATTCTAATAATCTAGAAGGAAGTGCAAGAGCTAGTTTTTATTTGTATAATACTCCTGAAGAAGTCGATACTTTTGTTGAAGAGTTAGAGAA
>CAZCDH010000039.1:0-1678 GCA_964497715.1 Candidatus Woesearchaeota archaeon
TTCAGCATTGATAGAGTTTACTACTGCCTCATTTTGGTCATCATTTAATTTTCTTCTCTTTTCTAAAAGAACTAACCCATATGAACAATTTGGACACCTTGACATGTAATTGGTAGTTTAAGATAATATAAAAATATATTCCTATTATTGTTAAGAAATAAAACATTATTTAAAATTGAATATTAATAATAGGAACGTTTATTCCTCCTTTTTCTTTAGAAGTTTCAACTAAATTTGAAGATAATTTGTAATTTATATAAAATAGGCCTGCACTTACTACATATGCTGTTTCTTCAGGTAGTCCAATATTACTTACAAAGTTTTCTATATCCCCTCCCCTATTTATGAGTGGATTTAATAGACTATATCCTAAATGTTCTGTTACATAATATCCTCCAATTTCTGAACTGGGATCAATAATATCATTATTAATTGCGGAAGTCAATAGTGAAGTCACTCCGATATCTACAATATATGGGGCAATATCTATCATTGCAGAGGTGGCTCCCCCTTCCGAGTAGTCTTCGCTATTTAGGTAGACACTTCCGAAAACTGGAATCCCATCATTTATGTGATGGTAAGGCTTAAATCCTTCAACCTCAACACCCAATAGGTTTGCAGCAAGAGCATGAGAACCCTCATGTATTACAATATCTGGAGCAAATATCGAAGTAAAAATTGTCATGGGGATATTTGTGTCTACATTAACAGGTTCTTCATTTTCCCCTGTAGGATCTTTATATCTCAAGGGATTATTTGATACATAAACATATGGATGGTTTGATTTAATTGGATCAACAGAAGTAAATCTTCCTAAATTAGAATTATAGTATCTTGCACCGAAATAGTGCAATCCAGACGTATCTAATTCTTTGCCCGTAAACCCATATCTAACTTCATTAATAATTGGTTGTCCAAAGGGTAATGCTTTAAATTCCTCATTTATTCCTCCAGAAGAACTTGCCGTTATTCTATTATTTCCAATCCTATCTTGGTAATAATACTTTATCTCATCATTATTAGTTTTTGAAGCAATTAACCTATCTCCTGCGTAAATATAAAAAGTAGTACCGGTAGTTGTATCAGAAGATTTTCCAGAAACTGGAACATCAAATACTTCTGGAATATCAATAATTTTAGCACTAATTAAAGGAATACAAATTATGAATATGAATATCAACCACTTTTTCATAATATTTAAAGAAATAATAAGATTATAAATCATTCGTTAAATATCTTGTAGAGACAATTTCCATTACAATAATAAATTAAAACATTAAAAGGGATTTCGTGAACATTTTGCACATATAAGTTTATTGGAACGTATAACTCGGCCACAAATAATGCATCTCTTGCTAATTCTTGCTAATTTTTTAAAATTAAATCTAAATTTTCTTGGTGCAGGCATTTTAATTGACCTCTTCTATCCATTTTTTTTTCTTAAGCTTCTTTTTTTATTTTTAGTTCTTTTAGTTGTTTTTTATCTGTTCTATATTTCTTTATCTTTTCAGCTAAATCCAGAACTTCCTTGGATATTTTCATTTCTTCCTCACACTAAGCCTATAATCATTAGAAACAGTCTCAAATTTCTCTAACTTCTTCAATTCTTTTTCAGCCCATTCCTTATTTTTAACAATTCTAGCCAAGGCATAAATATCCAAATCTGTAACTTCATCAA
>CAZCDH010000040.1:0-1667 GCA_964497715.1 Candidatus Woesearchaeota archaeon
CTATAATTAAAATAAGAAATTATATAAATGAGAAATTTCAAATATAGAATCAATGGTTGACATAAAACTTCTTAATTTCATAAAGGATGGGTTGAACAAAGGTTACAATCATGACGAGTTAAGAGATATTCTAAAGAAGAATAATTGGGAAGATTCGGAAATTCAAGAAGCCTTAGAATCAATTAAAAAACCCACAGAATCTCATGCAAAACCTATTCCTATTCAATCAAAACCAAAGAGAGATGTTCTTACAAAATTCATAAAAGTTTCATTAGCAAAGGGTGCAAGAGAGCACGAAATTAGATTAGCTCTACTATCAAAAGGGTGGCCAGTAGAAAAGATCAATAGATCTTTTGATAAATTAAACAAATACAAATCAACTAACCCAGTTTTGAAAAAACAAGAGTATGTTGGTTATGGTGCCCCTCAAGAAGGTGCAGAAAAAGAATCACCTTCTACAAAGGAATCTCCTAAGGAAAAACCGAAAGAACCTTCAAAAATAAATTCAAAATCAATCTTATTATATCTATTAAGTTTCTTTATAGCTGTGGGAGTAATTCTTGGAACTATGATGGTATTCTATTTTATGTGGGGAGTAAATAACTTTGATGGAACCTGTCCAGATGTGGGTATTTGTCAAGAGATGAAAGACTCTGCGATAGAATATGCTTATGGAAATCTACTAGTCTCTCTTATTATTAGTGTAGTGATATCATTTGCAGTATTATTAACTCATACACTTGTACCAAATAAAGAAATTTTATTGTGGATAGTGAATCTAATCTATTTATCATTTGTTCTATTCATAGCATATTTATGGATTAAGTTTGTAACTGCATAAACAAAAGATTTTTAAGTTTAAGATTAGCAATTCTATTCCTATTTCAAGTATGGGCCCATAACTCAGCCTGGTCAGAGTGCTTGGCTCTTAACCACGAAGTCGCGGGTTCAAATCCCGTTGGGCCCATTTTTTATCAAGAGTGGAAATATTTAAATAAGATAATACCAACAATCTATACTATCTTAAAAGGGTGAATAAAAAGATGGTGAAAAAAATAAAAATTTCTTTAACTGCGTTACTAGCATTTATTGTTATTTTTTCTGCAATCAATTTTGATATTGTAGAAGCTAGATCAGTTACAAAAGAGTTGATAAATGGGTGGACAAATGTATATTGTGGAAAAGAAAGTTGTGGTTTCGATAGTTGTGAATCTAACGAAATGTGTCAAATAAGACCTCGAGAGATTCTTCCAAATATCTTTATGACTATTCACTCCTCTGGAGAGGGACCTTTGAAAGCTCCAATAAATTCGCCAATTAAGATTAAAAGTGTTGCAGAAACTCCTTCTATTTCACCAACCTCAGAATTTAGAAATGATGAATCTCAAAGTTTTTTTGAAAAAACTAGACAGTGGATTACCCTACAATCAAGATGCGTACCTTCTGATATATGTGTTAATTCTTGTGAGGATGGAATAGACAATGATGGGGATAGGAATTTTGATTCAGAAACTGTACAAAGATTTGTAGCAGAAGGGATTTCAGTAGACAGACAAGAATCTGCATGTGATTCAAAAACCAGGGATCAAAAAACTGGCGAAAGTAACTGCATGCTTTATTTTACTGGAAATCTAAATGATTCAAATTTTATAGCAGAAGGAGTGGGA
>CAZCDH010000041.1:0-1638 GCA_964497715.1 Candidatus Woesearchaeota archaeon
TGGTTCTTCGAAGGTGGGATGTAGTGGTGGGGAAATAACTTCTGAGTGTGATTGTGGTGGCAGTAGTTATCAAGATGGTTATTGTTGTGGTGATATTTGGAATCCAGTTGGATGTGGAGAGACTTGGAACCGATTATACCTTAAAGATTTTAATGATGGCCAGATGACTGATAGTATCTTGAGGCCATTTGGTTCTTCTCCAGTGGCGTATAGTATTGATAATGGTGCTTTAAAAGGAAATTTAAGGGTTCCAGGCTATTTAAAAAATAGACATAGGATGTTAATTGATTTGGGAGACTTGGGTGTTGACCCTCAAGGGGAGTTTTATATTAAATCAAGAGTTAAAATTGATGCCAATAATAATTGGTGTTGTACTGAAGAATCTTCGCATTATTGTGATGTTGCTGTTTCTGGATGTGCGTATGGTGGAGATGGTGCCAAAATGATATATGGTTTTGGAGATGGTTCTCCTGGATCTTGCGATGATTGTTCGTGGGTCCCCTCTAGTAACCCCAGCCAAATGGATGTTTTTGGAGGGTGGTATTTTACAGATAATCGTAATACTGGGACTGGATATATTAATTATTTCACTCCACCAAATTATTTTGATAGTGAATGGCATGAATTGATTTTTTATTTTAAACATAATACTTATTCTGGAGGTTCATGGAATTGGGATGGATTGTTTGAGTTTTATTCAGATGGAGTTATTTTTGAAAGAGAAACTGATGTCCCCTATACTGTTTCTGGAAATGTAGGATATTTTGATAAAATTGATAAACCTGTAACATATTTTGGTGGTGCTGGGAGATTAATTGATGATTGGTGGTATTGGGTGGATGATATTGAGGTTTATGCGCCAATCAATCCTTGTGATTCTGATGGAACTTGTGAACTTTCCAATGGAGAAACTTGTGCTAATTGCGCAGATTGTTATGGTGAACAAGCAGATTGTGATCCTGGAGAGACATGTTATGGTGGTTTCTGTGAACCAGAGATACAAGGTAATTTAATCCAAAATCCCTCTTTTGAATTAGATCAAGGAATAGATTTTTATCCTGGATATTCTAGGGATGATGATATTCTAGGAAATTCAATTCCAGATGGATGGAATACATATCATAGTACTGGAATTATGGACAATAAAACCTCGTATGATGGGGATTATTCAGTAAGAGTTTCTTCTGGATCTTCATTTCAAACAGGAAATGTGAATCAATATGTTCCTGTTGAAGAAGGAAAGACATACACTGTAAGTGGATGGATGAAAGTAGATTCAACTTGTCAAGCAAATCCAGATTGTAAAGCTACTTTGGGTTTACATTGTGATATTGGACAAGCTAGTGTTTGGAACTGCCCAATTGATGTTGATGATTGGCCAACTGTAAACAGTTTAGATTGGACTTATGTAGAGTCTCAGTTTACTGTAGACTTTCCAGATACTACACACATAGAACTTGCATGTTATAACTCTCCGCTTGATTATTCTGTGGATAGTGGATATGTGTGGTGTGATGCTTTTAGTTTAGAGGAAGTTTCTTCTCCTTTGGTTGGCGAAGGTTGTGTTGATGAGATTTGTGCTAATGGGGTTGATGATGATTGTGATGGTTTAGTTGATGAGGGTTGTGGTGGAAGTAA
>CAZCDH010000042.1:0-1594 GCA_964497715.1 Candidatus Woesearchaeota archaeon
ATCTCTGATTTACTATTTAAATGAGCTCCAAACTTTCTCTTAATCATATGAAATAACTCTTACTGCAAGATCCTTCGAAGATATTTTCTTATGCCTCTCTACATCTTTTAATCTGGGAAGTATTGTAAGTGCTAAAGTCAATCTTAGTATTGTGCTTATTAAGAATAATGGAAGATAATGGGACCAGAAGATATCTCCTATTATAGGTATCGATTCTAAGCTTAATGAATCTATTACGCTTATCAATCCTGCTCCTGCAAGGCTTCCTAGGAAAATAAAAATTCCATTGACTAATGCATAATAAGACATAGATGTGGCCCTTCTCTCTCTCTGAGTAGTTTCCATCATAAAATTGAAAGAAGCCAATAGGAATCCTGAAAAAGTAAATCCTGAATATATATTGATAAATATAACGCTGCCCAGCGATGAAGCAAATAGCCAGAAGAAGGCATTGAAAGATACTAGTATGCCTGTTAGTTTTAATATCGCCCTGGCACCGTACTTATCTGAGAATTTCCCCCATACTGGGAACATTATCATTTGTGTTACTAAGCTTGCCGCAATTGCAATGACATATTGTATATATGTAAAGTTGAGAACTTTAAGCATGAATGCAACTAAGAAAGGAGATGTTAGGTAAAATGCAAAATGCATAAAAGAGAGATATAAAACTACTGTGTTGAAATGTCCTCTTTTGAATCTTTTTTTGAAATGGAATAAAAAGTCTTTGAGTGTGAACACATCTTTTTGTTTTACTCTTAGTTCAGGTTCATATTGTTTTGATAAAAATCCAACTGAAACTAACCTTGCAATCATAGCAAGTATAAATATTGTTGCGAATCCAGTATAGGCATTACCTAAAGTGTTTTTTGCGTAGCTTAATATTAAACCTCCAATTATAAATGAGGCAAATACAGCAAAAGAAGTTGCTACATGCCGATTACCAAAGAATCTTCCTCTGTGTTTTTCTGGAACTAAGTCTCCCATCCAGCTTGTCCATATTGGACTTGTTGTTAAACCAAATGCCCAGTATATGGTTACAAAGAATATTAAACTCGGGATTTGTCCATTATTTAAATTATATAATATTGCAATTGGAATCCAAATTAGAGATTGGATAGTGGCGAACAAAACTACAATCTTTTTTCTAGACTCCATCTTATGCATTAATTTTATTGAATATAATTGTAATATAGATGCAATTAAGATTGGTAAAGTTGCAATAATACTTAATTGTAAATCAGATGCTGCCATTAAAACTGCATAAGCAAGAATATAGTGTTCACCAACACCTAACATCACTGCATTGGCCACTCCATCCATAACAGAGTATCTAAGTGCAGATTTGATCTTAGAAGTTAGTTTTTGCTCCATAACTTAATTTTTGATTTGTTTTTTTATAAATTTAACTAAAAAAGAAAAGAAAAAAATTAGAAATCGTCATCGTCGTCATCCTCTTCCTCGGATGATTCCTCTTCAGCTGGTTCTTCTGCTTCTTCTGTAGGAGCTTCTTCCTCTGCAGGTTCTTCACTAGGCTCTTCAACTGGTTCAGAAACAAGATTCACTAACCATTGGGACCCAAAACCTAGAAGTA
>CAZCDH010000043.1:0-1506 GCA_964497715.1 Candidatus Woesearchaeota archaeon
CTATCAAGAAAATGCTAATTTCAAACCTTTCCATTCTATTGATTTAATGGAAGATAGTTTGGAATATGTTTTAACAAATGGGACTGCATATTATTATAAAATTAAGACTTGCGATCCTTCTGGTAACTGTGGTACATCTACCTGTTTAAATTTTACTACAAAAAATCTTGCAGAGGATAAACCATTTATTTTTAAAATGGATCTGCCAGAGGGATTTACTGTAGATATTCCTGCATTAAATAAAACAGATTATAATTTTACAGAAACTTTCAATATTAGTGGGACTCCAACAGTCTTTGAGGTAGGAATTAAAACAAATACCTCTGTAACTAAAAATATGAATATGACAATTCATTGTGGAGATATGGCTATTGGTCTTTACGGTATGAATGTTCTTAAACCGACTAGTATAGATTTGAATAATGCATTTATCTGTGATGAAACTAATGATAAGATAGGGATGAATTCAAGTTTAAAGAAATGGAATAAACTGATAGATGATCTTCATATGGGTGGTGCAAGTGATTATGTAGAATTAACTCTTCCTGTAGCTTATAGTGCAAGTAATACTCTTAATTGGGCTGATGATGGTGGTGCAAATGGTGAGGATGTAGATGATTATGTTGAATGTTCCGCAGGAGAAGGTAGCACTACTTCCTGTAAAGTTCCTGTTTCAATGGGATTCTCTACTTATGGTATTTCCTTGTATTCTGCTCCTGGTAGTGATGATCCAGAAGGTAGTAATGGGGGATCCTCCTGTACTTCTGACGATTTGAGATGTTCTGGAGATAGTTTACAAGAATGTGTGAATAGTTCCTGGACAACTGTTGAAGATTGTTTTTATGGCTGTTTAAATAACTCTTGTAATCCTCCTCAACAAGAATGGGATGTAATAAGTGCATTTAATGAAACTATCTTTGATATTAATGGTAGTGTTGTTGAATCTATTAAGTTTGTATTAAATCAAAATATGAATACTATTAGTTTGATTGTAGAAGACTTAATTGAATTACCAGAAAATATTAATTTATTTGATGGAATTGCTTATAAATATCTTAATATTGATATTGGAGATGAAATAAATGATTTCTATGTTGATAGTTTGGAGATATATTTCAGTGTTGAGAAAACTTGGTTAGTTGAGAATAATCTCAGTGAAGTCTTGTTATATAGATATGTTGATAATGATTGGACTGAATTAACTACCGAATTAGTTAATCAAACTAATGAATCTATTCAATATGTTTCTCAATCTCCAGGGTTCTCCTATTTTGTTATAGGTAATACTGAAGTGTTAGATCTTGATGAACCTGTTGGAATATTCCAGATAACAAAACAGTTTAGTTGGTTAACTTGGACAATAATAGGAATTGTGATAGTTTTAATTGGATTTGAATATTATTATTTTTACTTAAGAAAGAAGAAAAAATAATTTTCTTCTCTTTTATTTTCCAAAAACTATTTAAATTAAGTTGGCAAAACTATATCTATGACTCTAGAATCTTT
>CAZCDH010000044.1:0-1486 GCA_964497715.1 Candidatus Woesearchaeota archaeon
TGAATGTATTGCCATTATCATGACTTTTCAAATTTTTAACATTTTCAAGCATAAATGCTTTAGGTTTTTTTATTCGTAATATTTGAGCTATCTTAAAGAATAAATTTCCGCCATTTTCTTTATCTTCAAAGCCTTTTCTTTTTCCAGCTATTGAAAAAGCCTGACAAGGAAATCCTCCCAAGAGGACATCAAAATTAGGTATTTCTTTTTTTACATAAATTTTCCAAATATCTTTAACTGTTAATTTGGGTCCATCAAAATTCATATCATATGTTTTTTTACAATGTTCATTATTATCATTGGCATATATTGTACTAAATCCCTCATTCTCAAAAGCAAGTCGTATTCCTCCTACTCCTGCAAATAGATCTAAAGTTTTAATATTCTCTTTCATCGTGTCTCTTTTTAAAATTATAATGTCAAACTTATTTATATAATCTTCGTAGGTGTTTGGCAAGGTTACTTTATCATTCTTCTTTTTATTCTACTATATTCTTTATCAAGATAATATTCCCAAAGGGTTTTTAGCATATCTTCAATTTTTCTTTTTTTCTTTTTATTTAATTTTTCACATTCAACTAATTCAAATTTCCATGGAATATATTCATAATCGGAATTTAAAATTGGAATACCATTTATTTTTATTTCATTTAATTTTTTCTTTGCATCAGAAAGAGTAGTAGATTTTTTTATTCCAGGAATATACTTATAGGGTCCTTGAATATTTTCCTTATTTTTTAACATTGCCAAAATTAAAAATTTTGTATAATCTATTGGTTGAGGATTCTTATTTTTTCTATTTTTTCTGATTATTTCTCTATCATTAACTAAATCTCTTAATAAATAAGGGGGTTCAGCCATAAATAACATACGATTTATAATTAAAACCATTATTAGTGATAATGTAATTAAAATCAAAATACTAATATCTGTGTTCATTAAATTAACTATTTCAAATTTAATTGAAGATCCAGTAATTAATTCAAATATTTTAAAAACTAAGAATATAATTAATCCTCCAATTATATTAATTATTAAAAAAGAGGCAATAAAAATAACTAAAGATATAAAAACTAAGTTAATTAATGATGAACTTTTCAATTTAAGAAAAATTTTATTTGATTTTAACATTAGGTGTAAATTTTTCTCATATTCAAAAAAATATTCTTTAAATTTTTCATAGGGAATTTTATAATTTATTTCCATTTATCTTTTTAACTATATTTTACTTATAAATTTTATTATTATTTATATTCGGATGGTTCTTTATAAATATAATGTCAAAGTTCGGTTCCAAGCTTAATATAGGACTTATGACAGATTAATACTGAGATGATCAAAGAAATAAAAGAAATTATTGGAGCAACAATTATTTTATTTGTTGGATTAATGATAATTAAAGCAATTTTGTTTCAAATAAATTAGGAGATATAAAAAATGACTAAATATATAAAAGAAACAATAAAAAAGAAAGTAACAAAATACG
>CAZCDH010000045.1:0-1463 GCA_964497715.1 Candidatus Woesearchaeota archaeon
TCGTCTTCCTCTTTCAGTTCTTCAACATAGTCTAGGGCCTTCTTAAAATCAAAAAAAATGAGTTCGGTATGAGGTAAACCCTTTTTGTAGATTTTATTTAATTCTACTGGTTCTATGCCTTCCCCATCATAAATTTCGCCAACAACCCATCCATTTTCCACACTTCTTATTTCAACCCTCATTCTTCATACTCCCCATCTAATTCGCTCCTATTATCTTCCATATCTGCATCTTGCATGTATATCCATTTATCATATTCTTTCTTCAAAAATTCAATAACTTCTGACCATTTCTTGAATATATGTTCCTCTGAAGGATTGCCTCTAAGTATGTCATTACTTTCTACGTCCTCATAATCTGACAGTATCCAACCGTTTTCTCCGTCTCTAATTTCATATCTCATCATAATTTACCTCCTAAATTATCCTCTTCTAAAACTCGCAGCTCTAACTCGAGTTATTTCCTCATCATCGTCCTCATCTTCGTCATAATCCTCATCGTCATCTTCGTCATCATCAGAGTAAGGAATCGCGCCGGAAAGCATATCTTTCATAATATCTAGTTCTAGTCTAATTCTCTTTGTCTCATGAATTAGATCTATCAACTGTTCTGGGTTTAATTGATCAAGTGTTGGTAACATCATTTTGTTCAATCTTTGTAGCCCTTTCTCCCTTATACCTTCCAAAACTTTTTTGTACATAGTAAATTCTTGCATCATTTTTTCTCCTTACAGTATAGTTAGTAATTTTAAGTATTTAAATGTTTTTAAAATTGGTATACAATTCTACAAATTAGTAGAAAGTTATTTAAACTGATTATAATTGTAAGTTGTTAATGGAAAATTATATAAACAAAGATAAAGTTAAACCTAATATGACTAAAAAAGTATTAATTGCTACAATATATTCTGCTGAGCCAGTTTTGGCAGCTGCAAATAAGCTTGGTCCTGATCGTTTGGTGCTTTTGGTTGATGAAAAGCCAGATGCTAAGCAAAAAGAATCTATTAAGTTGATTGATGACTCACTAGGTAAGATTATTGATGTTAAGAAGGTTTCAACTTCTGTTTATGATATAGTTTCAGTAGCTAAGAAGGTTGTTGAAATAATTGATATGCAACCTCGGGGAGATCTTATTTATATAAATATTACTTCTGGACGTAAAACTAAGGCTCTTGGTTTGTTATTTGCTGCGTATGCACGTCCGGGTTATGTACAACGTATTGCTTATAATCCTGAAGAGGATAAAAGTTCAATAGTTTATTTACCTAAATTATCATTTAAGTTGACTAAGAGTCAGACTGAGGTTTTGGATGCTATATCTTCTGGTTTAGATATGAGTTATTCTGAGTTGGCTAAAAAAATTGATATTTCTCGTGCTATGCTTTATCGTAATATAGATGATCTGCGTAAGATGGGTTTGGTTGAGGCTGAGGATGGCTTGAAATTGACAGATGCAGGGGAGAT
>CAZCDH010000046.1:0-1382 GCA_964497715.1 Candidatus Woesearchaeota archaeon
TTTCATTCTTTTATCTAAATCTATAGTATATCCAGTATAATAAGCACCATTCCAACATTCAATCATATAAACATAATGAATCATAAAAGAAAAAAATAAAAGAATTATTTAAAATTAACTAATTAGGAATATCAATAACTGCAATCAATGGCCTATGATCTGAAAGACCATCTTTGTTACAAATTATTTTTTCAAAATTCCAATTTTTAGGAATTAAAACATAATCTAATATTTCATTATGAGAAGGATAACCAAAATAATTTTTTTTATCCCATGAACTTTTATATTTTTCACCAGAAACTTCATTAATATCATTAGTAATTCTAATATTTAAATCACCAACTATTAAAGGAATAGATTTTTCAGAATTCACTAAATTCATTGTTTCTTCTAATTGCCACTTAGCAAAATCATCCCTATTAGAATAATGAGTATGATAAACAATAAGATTTTTAGAATTAATATTAAAAATTAATCTTTGAATTATTCTAAAATGTCTATCCCCTTTATTTTGTTTTAATCTTATATCTTTTACATCTTTAATAGAAAATTTAGATAAACAACCCAAACCATCAAAAACAGAAGTTTTTAAAATTTCATCCCCCTCAACTTTCAACATTTCAGCTATAGAATAAATACATTCACTATAATTTAATTCTTTATTTAATTGTTTAACTTGATTATCCCCAGGTTTATTATTTCTTCCATCATCAAAACATTCTTGAAAAAATATAATGTCCGGATTTTGTTTTTTAATATATTTAATTATTAATTTTTTTCTTTTTTCCCAATTATCATAATATCGATAAATGTTTAATGTTAATATTTTAAGTTTCATTATGAAGCACGAGTTGTTGCAATTAATAAACCTTTTTCAAGATTTAATCTTGCTACTTTTCTATATCTATCTTCTAAGGAACTATCCTCAACAATACTAATAAGTGTTTCTTTAGAAGTTGAAGGATTTCGTCCAATTATTCTTAAAATATATCCCAATCCTTCTTCTTTTGCACGTTCAGAACCAATTTCATGAAGAACTTCAGGTGGAGTTAAATTACTACATGCTAAGGATGCTTGAACTTCCCAATTAGAATTTGAAACATAGTTTTTTGCAATAGTTGAAAAAATATCTTGATCACCATAATAATGTGATCCCCAAACCGATGCTATTTGTAATAATTCATCATCTGTTTCAGATAAACTAATTCTTCTAAATCCTGGAGTTTTTATGTCCAATATTTCATCAAGAGAAACTCTCCATTTTGTACCCCTAATTCTTGTTTCTAAAGCAAGTATATTTTTCCACATTAATTCTTTTGTCCAACTAACTATTTCACTATGTTGATTAAATAATTTTAAAATATCATCAGAATTTTTTGCAC
>CAZCDH010000047.1:0-1374 GCA_964497715.1 Candidatus Woesearchaeota archaeon
ACAGAAAGCTTTTTTAAAACAGCCAACTTCACAATAAACACATGCCACCAATAGAAAATTCAATCGGAGCAGCAGCAACAAAAATTGCTAAAGAAATTAAAGCGGATGCTATAGTTTCAATAGAAAAAATAAAAAAAGAAGAGTATGAAGAACTAGATGAACTAAACATTCAAGTTAGTATTTTCAGAAAAGTAAAACCAAAGATTTACAATAAAGTAGAATACAAAACAAAAATACGTAAGATAGAATCAGGATCAATCATTCCAATAAAAGAAATTCTAATAGAAGCAATAAATAAAAAATACATAACCAAAGGAGAAAAAATAGTTTGTGTGGAGGATGGCAGCCTAGGAACAGGTTACAAAGGGATGATTTTTATTTTTGATGTTGATGAAATCTTCTTCAAAATCTCGAAACATAAACTCTCAGAAAAGATAAGTTCGGAAGTTATTGAATCAGTAATAAATCTAGCATCAGAAATTGGAATAGAGGGAAGAGAAGGGAAGAAAATTGGAACAGCATTCATAATAGGAGAATCCCAAGAGATTTCAAAATATCTAAGACAGTTAATAATAAATCCTTTCTACAACACAGAAACAAAAATCAAAATAACAGATCCTGATATAAAAGAAACAATAAAAGAGTTTGCACAGTTAGACGGAGTATTCATAATAGACAACGAAGGACACATCATAAGTTCAGGAACTTACATAGACATAGACACAAAAGATATAGAACTCTCTCAAGGATTTGGAACAAGACACAGAGCATGCGCAGCAATAACAAAAAACACAGAAGCAGTAGCAATAGCAATATCATCTTCAGGTGGTAAAGTAAGGGTATTCAAAGAAGGTAAAATAATAATAAGAGTTTAAAGATCTACAGAAGTAATATCTGCTTCTAACCAACACTCTGCACAACTAGTTTCATCATAAGGCATACCAACACTTTCATTATTATAATAAACATTAACAATCTGAGATTGGAACGGCTCCAAACTAAAAGGTCCACAAATCTCTACGCCTAAATTTCCACTAGTTTCAATAATATAGTCTGCAAGAACATCTTCTTTATTCTCAATCTTTAATTGATAACAAGTTGTCCCACCATTTGTACAATTAATATCAGTTATACCGGTATCACTACAATCTGAAAAATATTCTGCACCATAATCATAATCTCTAGTAGACTCGCTCCACTCCTGAGCTGTACGCATCTGGCCCTCAGTCACAGTCTGAGTCCAACTAAAAATTGCGCCGGCCATCAAAACAGTAAAACCAACTAGAATAACACTAACAATTAGTGGAGAAATACCTTTCTTATTAACCTCTTTCATATATCAAGAAATAAAGTTTATTATTTAAATAGTTTTCT
>CAZCDH010000048.1:0-1250 GCA_964497715.1 Candidatus Woesearchaeota archaeon
TGTTAAGTGAAATAATTTTCAGGGGCTAAAAAGTGGAATGGGGCAAAAGTTTTATATAACTCTTAATTGTATTTAAATAAGATGACCAAGTTTATCAAAGGAAAAAAGCTGAGTGAACTATTCTTTACTGAAATAGTTAAACCTCTTTTGAAAGAGCATTATCCAAATCTCAAATACTCCGCAGGATTATTAGGTCATGGTTCTGATGTGATTGATTTTGATACTGCTCGCTCAATGGATCATGATTGGGGTCCAAGAGTCTTATTGTTCTTATCAAAAGAGGATTTCAAAAATAAAAAGCAAATTTCTGAGATGTTCAGTAAAGAATTGCCTTATACTTTTAGAGGTTTTTCTACTCACTTTGGATCACCTGATGAGAAAGGTGTCAAAGTTTCGGAAAAAATCAAGACTGGAAAAATACGTCACAGGATTGAGATTTTTTCTATTGAATCATTTTTCAAAGAATATCTAAATTTTGATATTAAGCAAGATATTTCTGTTTATGATTGGCTTGTTTTCCCTGAGCAAAAATTATTAACTATTACTGCTGGAAAAATTTTTTATGATGATTTAGGGTTGAATAAAATTATTAAGAAAATCCAGTATTTTCCAAAAGATGTTTGGTATTATCTTCTTGTTTCTCAATGGACAAGAATCTCACAAGAAGAACATTTTATGGGAAGATGTGGCGAACTAAATGATGAGATTGGCTCAAAAATTGTCGCCACAAGATTAGTCAAAGACATAATGAAAATGTGTTTTCTGATGGAAAAACAATACACCCCTTACATAAAATGGTTTGGAACTGGATTTAATAATTTAAAATCATCAAAAAAAATAAAACCTATTCTTAACGCAGTAATAAAATCTGATGATTGGAAAACAAGAGAGAAACATCTTGCCAAAGCATATGAATATCTTGCTAAGATGCACAATTCTTTGAAAATCACAAAACCTCTAAAAGCTAAAGTAGATTTTTTCCATGATAGACCTTTCTTGGTCATAAACGGAGGATTGTTTGCTTCTGAGATTAAAAAACAAATCAGAGATCCCAAAGTGAAATCCATAAAATTGGGTATTGGTTCAATAAATCAATTCTCTGATTCAACAGATGTTTTTGAAGCAAACACTCAGAAATTTAAATCAATCTATAAGTAAAACTTTTGCCCCATAATTCTTGTTCTAGATGTATCGCATTCGCTCATTGGATAGAACGCCCCTGAAAATTACTCAAGCCACGCTGCGCTCTC
>CAZCDH010000049.1:0-1245 GCA_964497715.1 Candidatus Woesearchaeota archaeon
GTTCCGGTTGTTCAAAGAATAGCTAAAAATATGAAAAAAGTGTTAGAAGAAGATTAAACAAGATTATCAAATTTATTAATTAATTCATTAGTTGAATTTTTTGCAATTATTTCAAAAACTTTTTTATCTCCAATAAATTCTTTTTTTCTAGAACTTCTATCAAATTTTTTAAAAATTATTTTAAAATATCCTTGATCAACTATTTCACCATTTAAATTTGCTTTTCCAGCAATTTTAACAATCATATAACCTTTTAATTTTTTTACTATAGTAATGGTTGATTTTTTTGCAGGTTTCATAAAAAACGGCACATAATCTAATCCCTTTCTATAAATAATATCTACAAATTTTTCATCAATTTTATGTTTTATTGGTTCAATACTTTTTACTTCCCCAAAATATCTTGGTTTTATTGGTTTATTGTTTTCATCAACTCCGACAAGAATAGAATATTTCTGAACAATATCTCCTTTAAAAATACCCAATAATTTAAAAAATCCTAGAGTATCATTAATTTTAATTTCTTTTAATGGGATAATTTGGTTGTTAGAATCTGATTTAATAAATTCTTTATACCCAAAAAGACTATCAAATATTTTTTTTTCAAAAATATTTTCTTTAAATAAGGTAATTAAATAATCATGCCTAACTTTTGATTCAACAAAAACATAATAATTTTCATTTTTCATTTGAGTTTCTCCAACAGTACTGAGAGATTGTTTTTCTCTAAATGTTTTAACTTCAATTTGAGGGTTTTTATCAATTTGTTCCCAATTTCCATTATTGAATACCGAAAATTTTGTTAATATTTTTCCATCACAATCTTTTAAACCTATTATATCAGGTGCATTTTTTTTTGTATCTTGACCATATAAAAAATTATCAATAATAACATCATATTTTTTATCCTTAAGTAATTCTCTAAAAATTAAAAATTCTGGAGCTCTGTTAAACCATCTGTCAAAAAATCCTCCTATTAAATCGCTTTTAGCAGATGCAGACTGATGATGGAATTTATCTTCATTAAATTTGCATATTATCCAATATACTAATTTATGCAAATCTTCTTTTTTAAATTCTACTTCCATTTTAAGTAAATATTTAAATTAATGTCGCCTTATAACCATTTCTATTTATGTGCAAACAGCTTCCATTAATGTGCAGAACTATATTTAAGTGCAAAGCCGTAGAAATAGAAAGATTTATAAATGAAAATGGAGACTTATATATAAACTTTGTTATACC
>CAZCDH010000050.1:0-1245 GCA_964497715.1 Candidatus Woesearchaeota archaeon
GTATTCTTTTTGTGTTTTTGAAAGGCTTTACTTTGTTAATTGATTGATCTCTTATTCTATAGAACTCTGTTCTTATGTCTTCTACTTCTTTTTTGGTTAGTTTTTCTTCAGTAGATTTTCTAATTATAACTGTTGAGATATTCCCCCAGTTAGCTAGAATTTGTTTTTTTGTTGGAACTTTTTTATTATTGTTTTTGTAGGCTTCCTTTAGAGAATCAATTATCCATTTCTCTGTATCGATTAAAGTTCCGTCTAAATCAAAGCATATTATCATTTTATCCAAGGATATGTTTTATGAACTTTTCGTAGAAATCTTTTAGGTTTTAGTGCACCTAGTTCACATACAATTTTTGAGATATTTTGTCCTGGTATTTTTTCAAAAGCTGGATTGTTTATTGTTATGTTTTCTGATTTTGTGTCCCAAATTTCTTTAGGGTCTCTTTTTTCAATTTTTAGAGGTTTGTTAGAATATTTCCAAGAGTTTGTAAATATGTATAGGGGTTTTTTATGTTTTTTTGCTAATTCTGATATTGCATAGCTTCCAATCTTATTATATACATCTCCATCTTTTGTTATGAAGTCTGCCCCTAATAGGACGATGTCTGAATTTTTTATTGCTTCATCTGCTGCCGAGTCTACATAGTGCTCGACTTTAATTTTTGCCCTTGCTAATTCTTTTGCTGTTTTTCTTCCTTGTAGTAAAGGTCTTGTTTCTGTATTGAATACTTTGAATTTTTTCTTGTGATCCTTAGCAGATTTTAATGAATCTACTATTGTTGATGAATGGCAGTGTGTGAATACGTTTTGTTTATTTTTTATTATGATTGCTCCGATTAAAACAGTTCTTTTTTGCATGTTGCTTAAGTATGCAAATGCTGTATCAACATCTGTTTTTTTTGCGAACTTAATTGCATTAGTTAAACATGGTTCTGTAGGTCTAGCGCTTTTAATTTTTTTAATAGAAGGTGCATCGAACTTTAGTTTTAATGCTTTTAGTCCAAATTTTGCAACGTTTGTTGCTCCTTGGATTTTTAATGTTTTTATGTCTTTGTAGATTTGTTCGAACGTCATATGTGTTTTTTGATTTTTGTTTATATAAAGTTTTTGTTATTTTTACAAACTTTTAAATAATAGTATGTATAAATATTATTATTAAATGAGGTGTATGATATGAATAAATTATTTCTTGCAGGTTTAGTTAGTCTGGTTTTTATTTTCAGTGTTGGTTTTGTTTCTGCTGATGAA
>CAZCDH010000051.1:0-1234 GCA_964497715.1 Candidatus Woesearchaeota archaeon
ATGAGAATGGAATAGTTTCTAATGGTTATCCAGTAAGTTTTGATGGGGTTGCTCCAAATTGTTTAACTGAACTGGATATAGATTGTAAATTGGGAGATGGAATAACTGATCTTCCGAATATGGTTAGTGTGACAGACGAGGAGGAACAATATTTGAAAGAAAAAAATAGTAAATCGGATGTATTTAAATCTTCAAAAAAATCAGTTTTTCAAGCAATGTTGAAGTTGCTCAATAATTTATTTACTTATTAGTTGAAGACATTTCACAATTTAAGAAGTTTTAGTTTATAGTAATCTTTAAATTATCTTTAATTCTTTTGTTTTTATGAGCAATTATGCTTGGTTAAGGAATAGATTAGATATTGTTTGGAATAAAATTATTCCTGAAATTGAAAGAAAAAATAAAGTTGTTATTAGATTTAAAGGCAAATGGAAAAATAAGTTTGCTCATATAAAGATGTTGAGGAATGGTTCTACAGAAATAGCGATTAATTCCTATTTTAGATATTTAGATGTCCCTGATTTTATTTTAGAAACTACAATTGCTCATGAACTAATTCATTATATGCATGGTTTTCAGAGTCCTTATCCTCAACAATTTAGACACCCACATAAAGGGGGAATTGTGGATAAAGAAATCAAGAAAAGAGGCTACGATTTTTTATTTGATTTAGAAAAAAGTTGGGTTAAGAAAAATTGGTTTCAATTACATTCAATTCTTTCTTCTTAAGGGGAATCTTGCGTATTTTTTACAATTTAAACAATAGTATACTACTTTATTATTTTTTGTTCTAACTCTATAATTCTCCTTTTTGAAATAATTGTAGCAATGTTTGCAGAACTTTCTGTTATAATATCTTGGAAGCCTTAAATTGAATTTCATAGCTATCTTTCTGGCTGTTTTTACATATTTATTGGAGAGCTCTTGAGATTTTATAGATTCTGCTTCTCCGAATAATTTTTTAATTCTTTCTTTAGCAATCTCTATGTCTTTCTGTTTTTTCATTAGAGTTAATATTGTTTAATTATTTATAAATATAATGGGAAGGTTTTTATTATGATAAAATAGTATTTATTATTATGAATTTATTAATAATCACAGATCCTGCTAAAACCCTCAATGAAAAAACTAAAAATTCATCTATTTATGAGGTTTATTCTGGAAGTTTTAGGGAAATAAAAGCTTTTCATCTTGAATTGGAAAATGAAAAAATCAAAAGTTTTTTTGTGCAATT
>CAZCDH010000052.1:0-1152 GCA_964497715.1 Candidatus Woesearchaeota archaeon
ATGTTCATGATGTTTCTTTTCAAAAATATGTTTATGAAGGTGCAGGCCTAAAAATCAGAAATTGTTATTTGATGCACCTAAATAGAGAGTATGTACGTGAAGGAGAATTAGAAGTTTCTAAATTGTTTAAATTAGAAGATATAACTTCAAAAGTTTTAGAAGCTAGTGAAGGTTTAGAAGATAGGATAAGAGGTATGATGGAAATTGTTAATTCACCTACTGACCCTAGAAAAGATATTGGTGCACACTGTAAATCTCCTTATCAATGTCCTTTAACAGAATGTTGGGATCATTTAGAAGATAATCATGTGTTTAAATTATACAGGGGGGGAGTTAGATCTCAATCACTTTATGAATCCGGTGTTCATTTGATAAAAGATATCCCCGATGAATTTGAATTGACGGAAAAGCAAGATATTCAAAGAGAGTGTGAAAGAACAGGTAAAGAGTTTATTTCTAAAGAGAATTTAAAACATTTTCTTAATGATTTAAATTATCCTCTTTATTATTTAGATTTTGAGACGTTTAACACGGCCATTCCGATGTTTGATGGTTTGAGTCCCCATCAACAAGTTCCTTTTCAGTATTCATTACACGTAGTTAAGGAAGAAGGTATTGAGCCAGAGCATCACGAGTTTTTGTATAACGGCTCTTCGGATCCTCGTAGAGAGTTTTTCGATTCTCTGAAAGGAGTTCTTGGTTCATCAGGTGATGTTATAGTCTATCACGCACCTTTTGAGAAAAGTATTTTGAAAAAAGTTGGTAAACACTTTGGTGAAGAAGAGTGGGTTTCAGATGTTAATTCACGAATTGTAGATCTACTTATTCCATTTAGAAATTTTCACTATTATAATCCTAAACAGCAGGGTAGTGCTTCATTAAAAAGGGTTCTTCCTGCTTTAATGGGCAAGGATTATTCTGGCTTAGGTATCCAAGAAGGTGCTGAAGCGAATACCGAGTTTATGCGTGTGACTTATTCAGAAAGTGGGGATAAAGAGAAAGTATATGCAGATTTACTTGAGTACTGTAAATTAGATACTGAATCTATGGTCTGGATCGTCGATAAGTTGCGGGAGAAAGTTATTTAGTTATTCAAGAATTGCACAAAAAAACTTTTGATTTTTTCATTTTCCAATTCAAGATGAAAAGCTT
>CAZCDH010000053.1:0-1124 GCA_964497715.1 Candidatus Woesearchaeota archaeon
ATCTTCCATTAAATCAATAGAATGGAAAGGTTTGAAATTAGCATTTTCTTGATAGTCACTAGCACCAACATCATTAATAGTTTCATTTACAGTTATACATTCAGAATCGGTACCATAAAATGTCAAACTTAGATTCGACGGTTCGCTAGTATCAATTTTTACAAAAGCAGCATCATGTAATTTATCAACCTTACTAAACATCACAACAGGAGCAGTTTTATCAGTTGCATCTGCAACAAAATTAAATGCAGTGCCAGAAGCACAATCTGGAATAAATGCACAGAAAGGATCAAAACAATCAATTAACCCATTTTCATCATCATCAATACCATTTTTACACTCTTCAAATACATTAAATCCAAACTTTTGAAAATTCTTACATTTTGGATCTTTAGCATTTAAAGGATTAGAACAATCGACAAAATCAAAATTATTAGTACCAGGAGTATGATATCCTGGACCGACTGAATCTGAAGGACTTAACCTATTATCAATCCCATTAGCACTTGTTACAACAATTCTCATATCTTCCTGTTTATTAAATGCCGAAAAACTTTCAAGATCTTGTTTAGATATAGAAACTCCTGCCTCAGTAAATCCACAACTTTGCATTTTTGAAGTAGTAATCAAAGCATTTGTAGGATTCCAAGTACCACTAGAACAAGTCATTAATTGTTTAGTTTCAACAAGTCCAGAACTAGTATTCATAGCAGTATAACTTATTAAAAAATCAAATCCAGTTAAATTAGTACTATCTTCTAACTGTGCATCACATCCTCCATTTTCAATACCATCAGTATCTAAATAATAGTAAAATTTAGAAGTACCATTTCCAGTTCCTAGAACTGGTTGCTGACCTTCTTCTCCACCGACCATAACTCCATTACAGATAATAGAATCTTCAATTTGGTAAACTCCTACAGCAAAACCATAAGTTTCATCATTAGCAAACATTATCAAATCATCCATATCTATTTCTGGTGAAACTCCAGATTCTTGACTCTCATCCAAAGCAATTGCAATAAATTCATTACTTCCTGCCATCATATTAAACTCAGATTTACCCATACACCAACCACTCAATTCTCCAGATACATTATTTTGCGCATATTCATCAAGTTCAT
>CAZCDH010000054.1:0-1097 GCA_964497715.1 Candidatus Woesearchaeota archaeon
CCCTGTTAAGTCGCCCCGAAACTTCGAAGAAGTTGAGAGCCTGCAAGGCGTGGGTCGCAGAGAGGCGAAGCCGAACGAGAAGTAAAGTTTTTATTCGATATTTTTCGACCGAAGGGAGCCTATATGTTCGGAGAACGGGGCTTTTCTTTTTATAGATTTATTTTCATACCATCATATGCAAATTTAATGTTATGTTTTTTGTATGTTTTTTCAAGAGTTTTATATTCATCATATGATAATCTCCACATTTCTTCAATGTGAACAATTATTGTTTTTTTAATATTAAATTTTTCAATTAATTTTTTTACTTCTTCGAAGGAAAATAGTTCTTCTTTAATTGGATGTTTTTTGTCAATTTTATTTAATCCATTTTTTGTTTGAATCCAAGGACTATTTACAATAAATAAATCAATATTTTTAAGGTATTTTTCTTCTATTTCAAAAGGTTTAACATCGCAAGGCATATAAATTATTTTTTTAGAATCTTGTTCAATTAACCAGGCAATTGTTGTTAAATTATTGCTTTTATTTATTAAAAGTGGTTTAAATTTAATTTTATTAATTGTTTTGAATTTATTTAGAGGAAGTTCAATTTCTTTAATATAATTATTATAGTTATACCATGAGAAAAATGAATTTCCTGAACCTGATTGTAATTTATGAAGTTCATTAAGTATTTCTTTAGGGGCAAGTATATTTATTGGAGATTCATGATTTTTCAAACTATGACCTTTCCAATCAATTGTAATTTCTTCAACAATTCTCATGCCTTCAGTATGATCGGGATGCCAATGAGTAAATAAAATATTTTTAATTGATTTGATATTTTCGCGATTTACTGAATTTATTATATCTTTAGGTGTGTCAATTATTGTTTCTGCCTCATGGATATATATTGAAGGACCATTTCTTGAATAAGGAGTTCCTTTTATTCTTGCTTCTTTACAAATGTTACATTGACATGTTGGTCTTGGAATTGTCTGAAAACCGCCTGAACCTAAAATTGTTAACTTCATATGCTTTATTAAAAAATACATCTATATAAATAGTGCGGAAAAAAGAAAAGCCCCAAAAAATAAAAACTTTATTCGACTTAA
>CAZCDH010000055.1:0-1001 GCA_964497715.1 Candidatus Woesearchaeota archaeon
TGTAAAATTTAATCAGGTTGTGTAGAAAGAAATTATGAATAAAATCACTCGTAACAAAAAGCGTGTAATTTAATTCATAACCTTTTTCCAATGCACAAACTAACTAAGATAACTCCATTGTTTCGTAAAGAGATATGGAGAAAGTATAAAGAAAAAATGAGAATAACAAAATGAAAAAATAAGGAATCATTTTATGTTGAATTAGGTGAATATCATAGAGTTCACTATAATACTATAAGAAAAATAATAAAAAGAGCTAGAAAATGAGATTTTACAGTGCATTTAAGTACAACTTATAATAATTTACGATGTAAATTTAAATTATATATTAAAAAAGAGAAAAAACTGCTTAAAAAACTAAAAAGAGAATCAGAAATTATAAGATATGAAAAGAAAATGGCATGAGAATTAGTCCATATAGATCTTCATAAAAGAAGAAATATTAAGTGAGAAAATCCAAAAAATAAGAAATATATGGCTTGAATAATAGATGATGCAACAAGATTAAAATACTGAGAAGAATTACCAAATAAAAAAGCAAAAACACTAGCTCTGTTCATAAAAAGAGCTTATGCTTGGTTTAAACAAAAAGGAATAACAATTAAAAAACTTATGAGTGATAATTGATTAGAATTTACAACTCATCATAAATTATCTAGACCAAAACATAGCTTTGAAATAGCACTAGTTGGACTAAATATTAAACATAGTTATACAAGAGTAAGAAGACCTCAAACTAACTGAAAAATAGAAAGGTTTTGGAGAATATTTGAAGAACAATTTTTTAGAAAATATGAATTTACTTCAAATAAAGATTTTAATATTAAATTTAAAGATTGGCTTGTATTCTATAATACAAAAAGAAAGCATTGATGAATACAATATCTAACACCAATGCAAAAGCTAGAAAATCTTTTGCAGAAAAATAAAGTTTGCATATAGTAAACTTACACGTAGTGAATTTTATGAAAACTTCCTACACAACGTACTAGATTAGTACA